>NZ_JAKJST010000020.1:0-199133 GCF_050337275.1 Vibrio wakamikoensis
GGCTAATCTTGACGCGAGAGGTCCGAAGATCCCCCTCTTTGGCCCGAAGGCATTATGCGGTATTAGCCATCGTTTCCAATGGTTATCCCCCACATCAAGGCATATTCCCAGGCATTACTCACCCGTCCGCCGCTCGACGCCGTTAACGTCACCCGAAGGGTCAGTTAACTCGTTTCCGCTCGACTTGCATGTGTTAGGCCTGCCGCCAGCGTTCAATCTGAGCCATGATCAAACTCTTCAATTTAAGATTTTGTCGGCTCAATGAATACTGACTTCAAAACTCATCCTTACTCAAAAGTAAGAAGTAATTTTAAAGCTATTACCGTTCCAACAGAACGATAATGAATTGACTGTGCCAAGACTAAGTTCTTTTACAAGAAAGTAATCTCGATTGGTCACTCAGTTCATTGAAAACCTAATTTGATACCGAGGTATCTAATTTGATTATCATCAACGAGTGCCCACACAGATTGATAGGTTTATATTGTTAAAGAGCTTGTTTCGAAGCTTGCTTCAAAACGGACGGCCATTTTAGCGAGATAAGCTTTAGTGTCAACCACTTTTTTCAACTTATTTTGCTTGGCTTCCTCAGAAGCTTTTGACCTTCTGACTCGTTGGAGATTTCTCTCTCCGTTCCCGTGTCAGCGAGGTGGCATTATAGAGATCGCCATTCACTTGGCAAGCGCTAATTTGCACTAAATTCGCTTTTTCTTTCCATTCGCACACAAATGAATCAGAACGCCCAAAAAAGACACAAAAAAGGGGAGTGACCTCCCCTTTTATTTGCCAAAACGCTAGTAATAGCTATTGGCCAACCGCAATTTTGTCGTTATTGACGATAAGTTTGACCGGTTTAGTGGGATCCACCTTACCTGCTAGTATCTCTTTAGCGAGTGGGTTCTCTATACTTTGCTGAATCGCTCGTTTTAGAGGTCTAGCTCCGTATACCGGGTCATAGCCCACTTTCGCAATGTAATCGAGAGCTGTATCTGCCACGACTAACGAGTAGCCACTGTCTTCCATGCGCTTACCTAAACGCTCAAGCTGAATGCTAGCAATCGACTTAATGTGTTGCTGACCTAGTGGGTGGAATACCACACTTTCATCCACACGGTTTAAGAACTCAGGTCTAAAGTGAGACGTCACTACATCCATCACTTCTCGCTTAATGCCTTCATAATCGAGAACTTGGAAATTCTCTTGGATTCTCGACGACCCTAAGTTCGACGTCATGATGACGACAGTGTTTCTGAAATCCACCGTGCGACCTTGTCCATCGGTAAGGCGACCATCATCTAATACTTGTAGAAGAATATTAAAGACATCTGGATGCGCTTTTTCTACCTCATCAAGTAAGATCACCGAATATGGCTTACGTCTCACCGCTTCCGTTAAATAGCCACCTTCTTCATAGCCAACATAACCAGGAGGAGCACCGACTAGGCGCGCCACCGAATGTTTCTCCATGAACTCAGACATGTCGATACGCACCATGGCATCTTCACTGTCGAACATAAAGTTGGCGAGCGTTTTACACAGCTCAGTTTTACCCACACCTGTCGGACCTAAGAATAAGAACGAACCAATAGGCTTATTCGGGTCGGCAAGGCCTGCACGACTACGACGAATCGCATCGGAAACCACTTCCACCGCTTCCGCTTGACCAATGACGCGTTTATGTAGAACCTCTTCCATACGAAGCAGTTTGTCTTTTTCTGCTTCTAGCATCTTAGATACAGGAATACCGGTTTGCTTCGACAATACTTCTGCAATTTCAGCGTCTGTCACTTTGTTACGAAGCAGGCTCATCTCTTGCATCTCAGCTTGCGTCGCTAGGTCTAGTTGTTTCTCTAGCTCTGGGATACGCCCATATTGAAGCTCAGACATACGGTTTAGATCACCAGCACGTCTTGCCACATCCATATCCAATCTTGCTTGTTCTAACTCAGCTTTAATATGTTGCGTACCCGAAAGCGCCGCTTTTTCTGCATTCCATACTTCTTCAAGCTCAGCATAGTCACGCTCTTTAGTGTGCAGCTCTTCATTTAAGGCAGAGAGACGCTTACTACTTGCATCATCCGACTCGTTTTTCAGTGCTTGCTGCTCTATTTTAAGCTGGATGATTTTACGCTCAAGCTTATCTAATGACTCTGGCTTAGAATCAATTTGCAGACGAATGCTTGAAGCGGCTTCGTCAATAAGATCAATCGCCTTATCAGGTAGCTGTCTATCGGTTACGTAACGATGGGAAAGACTGGCCGCCGCAACAATCGCTGGGTCCGTGATTTCCACGTGATGATGCAATTCGTAACGTTCTTTCAATCCACGAAGAATCGCCACCGTGTCTTCAACACTTGGCTCATCTACCAGCACTTTTTGGAATCGTCTCTCAAGTGCAGCATCTTTCTCTATATATTGACGGTATTCGTCTAGAGTAGTCGCGCCAACACAATGCAGATCACCTCGGGCAAGCGCTGGTTTGAGCATATTGCCAGCATCCATTGAACCTTCGCCTTTACCCGCCCCAACCATGGTGTGCAGTTCATCGATAAATAGAATGATGTTGCCTTCTTCCTTGGCAAGCTCATTGAGTACCGATTTCAAACGTTCTTCAAATTCACCACGATATTTAGCGCCAGCCACCAAAGAGCCCATATCAAGGGAAAGAACTCGGCGACCACGTAAGCCTTCCGGTACTTCATTATTGATAATGCGCTGAGCTAACCCTTCAACAATGGCGGTTTTACCCACACCAGGCTCACCAATAATGACCGGGTTATTTTTGGTACGGCGCTGCAATACTTGAATCGTTCGTCGGATCTCATCGTCACGACCAATCACCGGATCAAGTTTGCCCTGCTCAGCACGTTCGGTAAGATCAATAGTGAACTTTTCTAGCGCTTGGCGTTTTTCTTCTGCGTTTGGGTCATCAACCTTTTGACCGCCACGAATCTGCTCAATGGCTTGGTTGATTTTCGCTTCCGTAAGACCTTGCTCTTTAAGCAGTTGTCCTAATGCGCCTTTGTCTTCGATAGCCGCAAGCAAGAAAATCTCAGATGAGATATACGAATCTTGGCGTTTTTGAGCCACCTTATCACATAGGTTGAAGAGCTGACCCATTGAACTAGATAGCTGAACGTCACCACCTACGCCTGTCACTTTTGGAAGCTTATCCAATAGCTCGGCCAGTTTTGAACGTAAATGAACCACATCGACGTTCAACATTGTCAGCAATGGACGAATAGAACTTCCCTCTTGGTTAAACAAAGCAACCATGAGATGGACAGGTTCAATATATTGATGGTCTCGCCCTAGAGCTAGAGACTGAGCATCAGAAATAGCGACTTGGAATTTGCTAGTAAATCGATCTAAGCGCACAGCAACCCCCTTTAATTACATACGGCTTGATATGCAAATAAGATGGTTACTCACATTGAGGATTTCAAGAGTGGAAATAGAAAATCAGGCGTTGATCCAAATAAAGCTCGCCATACGGCCAGTTTGCCCATCGCGTCGATAAGAATAAAAGCGAGTAGGATCCTTGAAGGTACATAGCCCGCTCTGAGTAACTGAATTGACTCCAAGTGACTTGAGCTTCATCTCAGCAATCGATGCTAGATCCGCCAGCCACTTACCTGATGACGAGTGGGGTTTGAATGCAATAGCGTATTCAGAATGACTTGCACAAAATGCCTCACGAACATCCTCACCGACCTCAAAACTATCAAAGCCAATGGCAGGGCCAATCCAAGCTTGCAGCTCAGTCTCGAAAAGAGACACTGCATTTTCAACAATACCATCAGCAAGGCCGCGCCAGCCGGCATGAACAGCAGCAACGGCAGTGCCGTCTTTAGCCGCTAGAAAAATCGGCAAACAGTCCGCGGTCATTGCACTGAGCACGACACCTGGCTGAGTCGTAAAACTCGCATCGGCATCGATAACGACATCAGTGGGAGTCGCAATATTGGCAACCACAGTAGAGTGGGTTTGATTAAGCCAAACTGGCGCGGTTGGCATGTTCGCTAACGCAGCTAGTTGAGCTCTATTCGCTTCAACATCCGCAGGGTTATCACTGACATGCATCCCTAGATTCAACCCAGAAAACGGCGCTTTTGATACACCGCCTTCTCGAGTTGAAGTCACCGCACTCACATTCGGTGCGGTGTGCCAATTTGGCTTAAGAGTCGACATTAATAGTCTTCTTCTTTATTTAGCTTAGTGTCTTCGCGAAGCGCTTCTGCCATTGCCACCATATCGTCAGGCACTGGTGCATGGAACTCCATCTCTTCGCCAGTCACTGGGTGAGCAAACCTCAACATTACCGCGTGCAGCGCTTGACGATCGAAACTACGGATCATATCCGTTAGCTCTTCACTTGCACCGCGCGGGATGCGTGCGCGACCACCGTAAGCGGTATCACCTAAAAGTGGATGCTGTAGATAAGACATGTGTACACGGATCTGGTGGGTACGACCCGTCTCTAGACGCAATCTAATACGGGTATGCTCACGGAAGTGTTCTGCAACACGGTAGTGAGTCACCGCTGGTTTACCGAGCTCATTCACCGCCATCAACGTACGTTTCGTAGAATGGCGACCAATTGGCTTATCCACCATACCACCCGCGGTCATTTTGCCGATCGCAATCGCTTCGTACTCACGAGTAATATTACGTTTTTGCAGAGCACGAACCAAACGCGTTTGCGATGGAACCGTCTTCGCCACTACCATCAAACCTGTGGTGTCTTTATCGAGACGATGAACGATACCTGCACGAGGTACTTCCGCGATAGCTGGGTAATGATGCAAAAGCGCATTCAGAACCGTGCCATCTGGTGTCCCTGCTCCAGGATGGACAACGAAATCTCTTGGCTTATTGATAACAATGATGTCATCATCCTCGTAAACGATGTTTAGAGGAATATCTTGCGCTTCGAAGCGTTCTTCATCTTCTAGTTCAGCTTGAACGGTAATCAGTTCACCGCCCATCACCTTAGTGCGAGGCTTGGTAACCACTTCACCGTTAACCGCAATTTTTCCGTCAAGTAGCCATTCTTTCAGGCGCGAGCGAGAAAAATCTGCGAAGAGTTCAGCTACAGCTTGGTCTAAACGTTGACCTAACTGGCTGTCTTTTACTGTATTTGTTAATTCAATCTGCTGAGCCATATCGAACTTTTTAAAAAACCTTGGGACTAATACCACGAGTGTGGATAATATAGCTCATCATTGTATCTGTTACTGACAAGAAAAGTAATGGAAGCGGAAAAATATTTACGTCAAGGAAACTCGTTCTCGTATGAAACTACTTAAACTAACAGGCTTGCTTTCTATAGCTTTGTTGTTTGGTTGTGCTGACAAAGAAGTCACCGTCCCAGATGTCCCGCCGTCTCAGTTGTATTCAGAAGCCCAAGAGTCACTGCAAAGTGGTAACTGGACGTCGGCCATTGAGCGCCTTGAAGCACTAGACTCTCGTTACCCATTTGGTGCTTACACTGAGCAGGTGCAACTTGATCTCATCTATGCCTACTATAAGAACGATGACCTGCCATTAGCGCTTGCGACCATCGAACGTTTTTCTCGCCTTAATCCTACGCATGAGCGTTCGGATTGGGTTCTGTATATGCGCGGTCTAAGCCATATGGCGCAAGATCGTAACTTTATGCACGATATCTTCCGTATCGACCGTTCTGACCGAGACCCTGAGCCAGTAAAAGCCGCGTTCGCAGATTTCGACCGCTTGCTGAAGCGCTATCCGAACAGTGCCTATGCCGAAGATGCTGCAAAGCGCATGGTAGCACTGAAGAATCGCCTCGCGAATTACGATTTGGCAACGGCAGATTTTTACCTGCGACGTGAAGCCTGGATTGCTGCCATTAACCGCACACAAGAGCTTCAAAAGACCTACCCAGATACTGAAGCTGCGCGTAAGTCACTCAGCATTCAAAAGCAAGCCTACGAAAAGCTAGGCATGAAAGAGCAAGTTGAGCGCACTGAAAAGCTCATAGAACTCAACCCGCAATAATAGATTATACCTTTAAAAAAGCGCTGTCTTATCAGCGCTTTTTTTGTGTCTAAGTTGGCGAAAATCCGTTTTCATTTATATAGTTATCATTAGATATGTAGTGAAAAAGGAATAGAAGTGAAAGCACTATTACTGTTTTTTGTTTTCGTTGTCTTCTCGCTACCACTGCGAGCACTAGAACTAAGCCCATTAAGCAACACCCCTTATACAGGGGACTTAGACACGTTCACAGAAAAGCGAGTACTACGTGTATTGGTGTCTGCCGATCTCGGTTTTTACTACATCGAAAAAGGGCAACCAAGAGGCATCGGTGCCGAGCAGCTCTATCACTTTGAAAATTACCTAAAGAAAAGATTCCCCAAACTCAAAGTACAAGTCATACCCGTACCGCGCGACGATCTTATCCCTGCACTGGTCAATGGTTACGGCGACCTGATTGTTGCCAATCTTACCGTAACCCCAGCCCGTGAAGCCGTAATCGAATTCAGTCGCCCCATACTCGACAATATCGATGAGCTCATCATCACCAGCGACGACTACCCTACTCTTTTAAGCCCCGAAGACTTAAGTGGCAAAGAAGTCTGGGTACGTGCCAGTTCAAGCTATTTTGAGAGTCTGCAAGAACTCAATAAAACACTCACCGGAGACGGACGCCCGCCTGTATTGGTTCAGTACTTAGAAGAAACATTACAAGATTACGAACTGGTTGAGATGGTCAAACAAGGCTTAGTCAGCGCTACTGTTCTTGATAGCCACAAAGCTTACTTCTGGAACAAAACCTTTGATGATTTGAACATTCACAGCGGCATTCCCCTGCGCAGCGGCGGACAGATAGCTTGGGCGATGCGCAAAGGTAGCCCGAAGCTTGCAGAGCAAGTTAATGCTTACATCAAAACAGCTAAGGAGGGGACGCTGCTAGGTAATGTTATCTATAACAAGTATCTGGAGAACACGTCATGGTTTGCCAAAGCGCTTGATCCCAAAAACATTGATCAATTAGAGAAGCTGGTTTCACTATTTAAAAAGTACGCAGACCAATACGACTTTGACTTCCTAATGATTGCAGCACAAGCATTTCAAGAGTCAAAACTTAATCAAAACAAGGTGTCTCCAAAAGGTGCTGTCGGTATTATGCAGGTGCTGCCGAGCACAGCACGAGATCAGAACGTCAACATAAAGAACATCAACAACATCGACAACAACGTACATGCTGGGGTGAAATATTTACGCTTTATTCGCGATCGCTATTTCAGTGATGATGCCATTAGCGAAGATGACAAAGTCTATCTATCGCTGGCTGCTTATAACGCTGGCCCCGGCAACATATCACGCATGAGACGCTTAGCCGAAAAGCACGGTTACGATCCCAATAAATGGTTTGGCAACGTCGAACTTATGGCGCGACGCAACATCAGCTCAGAGCCTGTCACCTATGTGGCCAACATCAACCGGTACTTTGTTATCTACAAACAGTTGGAGTCATTGCAGGAGATCCGCGAAGAGCAACAAGCCAAAAATCAAGACATTGAATTCTACAGAGTATTGGGGAGTAACAAGGAGGAAACCGTTAAGTGACAAAGATCACATTTCATTAGTGAGCATTTAATAGACAGCAACTTTTCTTAGGTCGTACTAAGTCGCCAAAAATGGGGAATTTTCAGAACGCTACTCTATCCAAATTAATGACTTTTGGAGGAAAGAAAAGGCTTTTTTACTGTTAACGATACAAAGTTTTGCGATAGATCACATTTAGATTTGGACATCAAAAACCATTACACAAGAGTGATCTAGATCACGTTCTTTTCGGTCTGGATGAGTAATCTGGAGTTAACCCATGAGGGATGCAACAGAGGAAAAAACATATGAGAGTAAACATCACTGGTAAAAACATTGAGATCACCTCTGCAATCCGTGAGCATATCGAAAGCAAATTTAAGAAGTTAGAAAAGTGGCAAGTCGACATCATCAGCTGCCAAACTGCTTTCAACGAAGAGCCAAACAAACAGATGAAATTCGAAGCGGCCATTACGGTACCCAAAGGCAAACTTGTCGCTTCCGCTACTCATGAAGATTTATACGCTGCCGTGAACGAGGTTGAACAGAAGCTAGAACGTCAGCTAAACAAACTAAGACACAAACCGGAAGCTCGCCGCACAGAGAAGCCAGAGCTAGCTGAAGTAGAAGAAGTCGAATAATTCGGTCGTCTTAGCGAATAGCAATTCAATTTAGTCATCATTATATAGCGCCTACGGGCGCTATTTTTTTGCTTGACGCCCCATGCTCCCTTGCTTATTGTGGGGCTTAGCCAATACAAACTGATAAACAACGATTTATGCGCCCAATTATTCTGTTCTTTTTTGACTTCTTTTTTCTCCACTAGGCTTGGAGGCTTCTTCGTTTTCGAAAGAAAAGTCAAAAACGAACGGAAAGCCTCCCAATTGGGAGGCTTTTTTATAAGGATTATTTGATGACCGACACTAAGTATTCTCTTGACGACATTCGCCTGCGACTCAACGAGTTGGATGACAACCTGCTGCAACTGCTATCCGAGCGCCGTCAGCTCAGTATTGAAGTTGCTAAAAGTAAGGTACAGACTTCGAAGCCGGTTCGTGATGCCGCTCGTGAGCAGCAGCTACTCGTCAAGCTGATTAACAATGGTAAAGATAAATACGAGCTTGATGCGCCATACATCACCAAGATTTTTCACACTATCATTGAAGACTCAGTGTTGCTTCAACAGGTCTACCTGCAAAATCTCGCCAACCCAGACCAGAGCAGAAAGCCAGTGGCACGCGTCGCATTCTTAGGCGCCAAAGGCTCATACTCGCACTTGGCAAGTCGTGACTACTTCTCGCGCAAGAACACCGAATTGGTTGAGCTTAACTGCGATCAGTTTAAAGAAGTCATCAAAACCGTTGAATCCGGTCATGCGGATTACGGTGTGCTTCCCATTGAGAACACCAGCTCAGGTTCGATCAACGAGGTGTTTGATTTACTTCAACACACGACACTGCATATCGTTGGCGAAATCACCCAACCGATTGAACATTGTCTTGTTGCAACCAAAGAGCTTCGTCTCGAAAACATCAAAACGCTCTATTCACACCCACAGCCGCATCAGCAATGTAGTGAGTTTTTGAGCCGCCTAAAAGACGTGACATTAGAGTCTTGTGCGAGCACTGCTGATGCGATGCAAAAGGTACAACAGTTAAATCGCGATGACGTAGCAGCAATTGGTCATGCCGCAAGCGGTAAGCTTTATGGCTTGCAATCTATTCAAGGCAATATTGCTAACCAAACAGAAAACCATACGCGCTTTATTATCGTGGCGAGAAAGCCTGTCGAAGTGTCTGCACAAATTCCGGCGAAAACCACTTTCATTATGGCAACGTCACAGGAAGCTGGCTCACTGGTGGAAACCCTATTGGTGCTGCAGCGTTATGGCATCAATATGACCAAGCTTGAGTCGCGTCCTATTATTGGTAACCCGTGGGAAGAGATGTTTTATGTCGATGTAGAAGGCCATAAGGATTCTGAAGCGATGAAGTGCGCGGTCGATGAGCTAGTGAAGATCACTAAGCACTTAAAAGTGCTTGGCTGCTACCCTATCGACAATGTCAAACCGGTCATTCCAGACCTGACCGATAAGAAAGACTAAAACAAAAAATCCCTAGGCACGACCTAGGTTTTTTTTTATGTCATCTTAGAAAGCGCTGCTTATGTAAGAGGCAAGATTTTGATCTCTACGCGTCGATTGCATTGGCGTCCTTCCGTCGTAGAGTTGCTACAGATTGGAAAGCGCTCCCCCATACCACGCGCTACTGCGCGGCCGGGGGCAACCTTTTGGCTCACGAGGAAAGCACGAACTTGTTCAGCGCGCTTCTCAGATAATTCTTGATTGTAACTCGCACTACCAGTGCTATCGGTATAGCCATCAATCACTAGACTAGTATCTGGGTATTCAACCAAAATACGCGCCACGCCTTGCAGCGTTTTATGAATATTGCGATCTAACGCGTGTGAGTTGCTGGCAAAGCCAATACCGTTTTCAAGGCGAAGTACGAGCTGGTTGTCACCAGTACGTTCAACTTGCACACCAGAATTTAACAGCTCTTGGCGAAGTGCTTTTTCCTGTTGATCGAAGTAGTAGCCCGCGCCACCACCAATGGCAGCACCACTCGCTGCACCTAACAGAATGCCCTTACTATCGCCACCGGAGGCGATACCCACTGCAGTGCCTGCAATGGCACCAATTACGGCACCTTTGGTTACAGAGTTCGTTTCGTATTCACCGGTTGTGGCATTTTGACGCTGCGTTGCCTGACAACCTGCCAGCGTCATAATCCCTAAAGCCACCACTACTTGTTTTAATTTCATATCCATTGTCTCTTGTCGATGCTTCTTACCTAGAATAACAGAACATCATACTATAAAAATTATATTCGTTGTTAATTGAACTTCAAATAAGCTCATTACCAGAGTACGAATATTGAAAAATTTAATGACATGAATAAGGAAGATTTACGTTAGAATTAGGTTGTTACGTTCTCTACATGGATATGTCTGTCATGAAAAAGGTTGTCATTGCCTCTCTTAATCCCGCCAAAATTAATGCTGTAAAAAGCGCGTTTGAGTCGGCTTTTCCGAACCAAAGTTTTGAGTTTGAGGGCGTCAGCGTCCCTAGCGATGTAGCAGATCAGCCCATGGATAACGAAGAAACACACCGCGGTGCAGTAAACCGAGTCAATAACGCGAAGCAGGTCAAGAAAGGTAGCGATTATTACATAGGGATAGAAGCCGGACTTGACGGCGGCTGCACGTTTGCGTGGATGGTGATTGAATCTCAAGGCTTGATTGGTGAATCGCGAAGCGCCAGTTTGATGTTGCCCCCTGCGGTCGTCGAGCAGCTGTCACCCACTGTCGAGCTTGGAGACGTGATGGACAAAACATTTGGTACCGACAACATCAAGCAAAAAGGTGGAGCCATTGCGCTGCTCACACAGCACCAGCTCACTCGAAGCTCGGTGTATCATCAAGCGTTAATACTGGCTTTAATTCCTTTCGTTAACCCCGAGCATTTCTAACCGCCTATTTTCTATCGCTTAGCGATAAAAAGAATGAGCGAGACTCAAAGGTCTCGCTATTTAAGTAATAAGTCGCTAAGCGCGTTCCTGTCGGCGTCCTCAAGACGTTTCACTTCTGCACTGCCACGAGTAATTGTCGCAACACCCACCCCTAACATCTGGCTAATTTGACGCTGAGATAAATCGCCCTTTAACAGCTCACACAAAATGTTGACGCGAGCCGTCACCGCTTCACGTTCGTCAGGAGTCAACAAAAGAGTCATTAACTGCGCTTGCTGCTCTGTACTTTGTGAGCGTTGGATCAGGTCGAGAACTTGTTGCCAGTCTTGGTATTGAGGTTCCATGAATCATTCCATTAGATACTTGCAATACTCCATTCTAACCCCAAGCTCGCGCCAATGCCTAGCCCAGGGTCATCAGTAACGTCTTTTCGCCTCAGCATCGGTTAGGAAACTTCCCTGAACACCCATCAGATCACGGTAATAAACCTGGAACATCAGAATGTTCTGAACATAGCCACGAGTCTCTCTAAACGGTATCGCTTCTATAAACGCGATAGCATCTAAATTACCATCGGATGCCGCACGCCAGCGCTTAACGCGGTTGGGTCCAGCGTTGTAAGCCGCAAGCGCAAAAATACGATTATAGTCGTAGTTCCCTAGTAATTCATTCAAGTAATGCGAACCGATTTCAATGTTTTTTGCGACCTGATAAAGCTCGCTAGTGCGCTTGTAGGCAATCTTATGCTTCTTAGCGGTGTACTTAGCCGTAGCGGGCATAATTTGCATAACCCCTCTTGCGCCAACAGATGAACGAGCCTCCACATCCATTGCACTCTCCTGCCTTGCCAAAGACATAAGAAGATCCTTGTCTAGGTCAAGCTTCTCGCCATAAAAGTTAAACCACCATGCATGTGCCTGTGGAAAGCGAAGACTCATGTTGTCCCACATTTTAGCTGAAATGGTTGCGACCACCGTCAGATGATGCCAACGCTTTTTGCCTGCATACGCTGCCAGCATCTCTCTATCTGTTGTGGATACTCTAGACAGCAAAAAGCGCCACTCAGATTTTGCTGCAGCAATTTTATCGCGCGCAATTAACTCTTCGATGCGTGTTAAGCTCGTTTGGTATGGCGCTATCGCGGCGTTATCGAGCGTGGTGGTAGAAATAGGATAGACAATCGAATGCTTAAGCTGTACTGCAGCCGCCGCACTATAGAAATTGCGCTGCCCGACAATTGATTCCAACCGTTTTTCACCCTGCGCCTTATCGCCACGACTGATCTCCGCTCTCGCAAGCCAATACTGCCAGCGACTAGTCTGCTTAGCTTTGTCACTGAGCTTACCAATCCATTGCTCCAACCCCCTCCAATCGGCTTGCTGCACCGCTAGTCGAGCGCGGCGTTCTAAATATCCATCGCTGCTAGATTTCGCCAAAATACTGTCGCGCCATTTGGCTTCGCTATCTGAGTCAGTAGTAATAAACCGCATTGCCACGTACTCATTCATCGATTGTTTGAGCTCTGGGGTCAATTGACTGTTTTTATTAAGTGAAACTAGCGCTGTGCGAGCTTGCTCTTTGTCACTGCGAGCAAGCTTTTGCAAAGCAAGTTCGGTGAGAGTGGAACGATTGGGCTCAGGGAAGCTGCTTGAAGCAAACTTGGTCACCATTTTCGGTGATTTAAACAAACTTTGAATTTGCTTACCTTGCTGTTTGCCCTTGGAAGTTTTGAGCTGTTTATTCAGATAGTTAATCAAAGAGCCATTGCGACGTTGAAACGCCAGTGTCATTCTCTCGAGAACCAGTTCATCGCTGCGCAGCCCCGCTTTGGTCCACGAATCAAATAGAGGATCACAAGCACTATCAACACTGTCACCACTTTTCCACAATGTCTTTGCTCCATCATAGGCTGAATCCGTATCACCTGTTTTTAACTGCGCATAGTGGTAGTGACATTGGTAACGTTCACCACTTGGGTAGCGGGTTTGAAACGAGAGCAAATCGTCCCAACGCTTTTGCCTGGCGAGCTGGTCTACATAGGGGGCTCGAATGCGTGATGAAAAAGGAAAAGCCTGATGTTTCTCGATAAAACGGTTCACTTGCGATACAGATTTGTCAGCTAACTGCAGCGAAAATACGCGATAATCGACATAAGGTGTTAAAGAGTAATCCGCAATTTTCGGGCGGATTTTGTTATAACCGTTGATGTTTCTACTATCAATCAGTTCTTGCGCCATATCGTAAGCTGCACGCTGGCGCTCGAGCTTATTTTCAGAGGCTGACGCATTAGTTTCAGAGGCAATCGCGCTACTCATTAGCGCTGGTAAAGCCAAAGTCACGATAGCTCCGCAAGCGGTACTGACGAGCGGCTTCCGGTATCGTTGTTTAGAGTTCATGTAACCGTTCCTTCGATGTTGTAACAGTTGACCAAGAGAAGTATTGTTATTGTTTTCTGTACCGCTATGTCAGCCAGTGTTGAGTGCATGGTCAAACTTCAATTTAAGACCAAATAGGTCAACTTTCCAATGGCTTTGTCATTAAGAATTTGTTTCTGACTGTTTGTTACGCGGCGACTGGGGCCAGTAGCGCATTCGATGTACGCATTCTTCAAAGTAATCTCTGAAGTAAAATTGAAAGGATTCCGCTCGGTGGTGTAAAATAGAAACTTTATTGACTTCAAAATTAGGAACGATCGGCAATGGCTGAATACGTCTATACTATGTCGCGCGTGAGCAAAGTGGTGCCACCAAAGCGACAAATCCTCAAGGACATTTCTCTAAGCTTCTTCCCAGGCGCGAAAATCGGTGTACTTGGTCTTAACGGCGCAGGTAAATCGACACTGCTACGCATCATGGCAGGTATTGATACTGACATTGATGGTGAAGCTCGCCCACAACCAGGGCTTAACGTAGGTTACCTACCGCAGGAGCCAGTACTAGACGAGTCAAAAACGGTTCGCGAAATCGTAGAAGAAGCCGTTTCTGATGTTGCTGGCGCTATGAAGCGTCTTGATGAAGTTTACGCGGCTTACGCAGAACCAGATGCAGACTTTGATGCGCTAGCAAAAGAACAAGGTGAACTAGAATCGCTGATTCAAGCGAAAGAAGGCCACAACCTAGAAAATGCACTGGAGCGCGCTGCAGATGCACTTCGTCTTCCTGAGTGGGATGCGAAGATCCAACACCTTTCTGGTGGTGAGCGTCGCCGTGTTGCTATCTGTCGCCTACTGCTTGAGAAGCCAGACATGCTGCTTCTTGACGAACCAACCAACCACTTGGATGCTGAATCTGTCGCTTGGCTAGAGCGCTTCCTTGTTGATTATACTGGCACCGTTGTGGCGATTACCCACGACCGTTACTTCCTAGATAACGCAGCAGGTTGGATTCTAGAACTTGACCGTGGTGAAGGTATTCCATGGGAAGGTAACTACACCTCTTGGCTTGAGCAAAAAGATGCGCGTCTACAACAAGAAGCGTCATCAGAGAAAGCTCGTCAAAAGACCATCGAGAAAGAACTTGAGTGGGTTCGTCAAAACCCTAAAGGTCGCCAAGCGAAGTCTAAAGCACGTATGGCGCGCTTTGAAGAACTGCAAAGCGGCGATCACCAGAAGCGTAACGAGACTAACGAGCTGTTCATCCCGCCAGGTGAGCGTCTAGGTGACAAAGTTCTTGAAGTGAACAACCTGACTAAGTCTTTCGACGGCCGCGTACTTATCGATGATTTATCATTCAGCATTCCTAAGGGTGCTATCGTGGGTATTATCGGCGCCAACGGTGCAGGTAAATCAACGCTATTCAAAATGCTAAGCGGCACTGAGCAGCCAGATTCAGGTACGATTGATCTAGGTGACACCGTTAAGCTGGCGTCTGTTGAGCAGTTCCGTGACTCAATGAATGACAGTAACACTGTATTCCAAGAGATCTCTGAAGGCGCTGACATTATCAAGATCAACAACTTTGAGATCCCAGCTCGTGCTTACTGTTCGCGCTTTAACTTCAAAGGTAGTGACCAACAGAAGATCATCGGTGAGCTATCTGGTGGTGAGCGTAACCGTGTTCACCTTGCTAAGCTTCTTAAAGCTGGCGGTAACATGCTGCTACTCGATGAGCCAACCAACGACCTTGATGTTGAAACGCTACGTGCACTAGAAGAAGCACTGCTTGAGTTCCCTGGCTGTGCCATGGTTATCTCGCACGACCGTTGGTTCCTAGACCGTATTGCAACGCACATCATCGACTACCGTGACGAAGGTCAGGTTAACTTCTACGAAGGTAACTACACCGAATACATGGAATGGTTGAAGAAGACACTTGGCCCTGAAGCCGCTGAACCACACCGTATCAAATACAAGCGTATCTCAAAATAATCACCCATATTTGAGATAAACTTGTTTTTTTCCTAGAGGGCGCCGATAATAGCGCCCTCTTTTTTTTGTGATTTTGCACCATAAATCAGCGAAATTTACTGAAAATTCACCTTATTTTATAGACACACTGTCTTTTATGAACTGTCACTATGCCTAATAAGATCCGGGTGGTTATCCCGACACAACAAGGAAAGAAGAGAACGCTGCGCCTAGGGAAAAAGCGCACCTATACAGCGATCTTACTTGCTGCGGCTTTTCCTGTTGGCTTGGGTTTAGTTGGCTATTCATATCAACAATCGCAACTCGAACTGACCTCAACTGAAGGTTCATTAGCGAGTCTTAATCAAGAAAAAGCGATGCTCGAGGTGAAGCTGGAACAGCAAGTGAATGAAATGCACGCGCTCTCTCAAGAGCTTGAAGAGAAACGTGATTCATTACAGCTTCTGGGTAAACGTGTTAACGATGTGGAAGCGGTACTTGGTCTTGTTGATGAAGAGCAGTATGACAGTGAGATGCCATTAGAAGAGCGCATTGATGCGGCAGCCATTGATTCAGCAGTGCGCGCGACCATGCTCAGACTCATTCCCAATGATAGTCCGATGACTTATCAGCGCATCTCTTCTTCTTATGGCAGGCGTACACACCCTATTACCGGTAAGCGTCATGTACATAGCGGTATCGACCTAACCTGTAAAACTGGTGAACAGATCTTAGCGCCCGCAGACGGCGTCGTTGAAACCGTAAGACCCAGCCGCCAAGGTTATGGTAACTATCTCACCGTGCGTCACGCCTTTGGTTTTATGAGCTCTTACGCTCACCTACACAAGTTCAAAGCGAAGAGCGGTCAGTTTGTGAGTAAAGGCGATGTGCTGGCCACTTGCGGCAACAGTGGCACCTCGACAGGCCCACACCTTCACTATGAAATCCGCTTCTTGGGTCGTACTTTAAACCCTCAGTACTTTATCGATTGGAGTCCAGAAAACTTCGATTATGTCTTTGAAAAAGAGAAGAAAGTACAATGGGCGCCATTGATTGAGTTGGTTAGTAGTGTGGTTAAGCTTCAGATTAACCTGACCAATGCGCCTTATGTGGATTCATCGATTAAGACCGCTGGCAATGAAGAAGTCGACGCGATAGACACCGAACAAACCAATTAAAAAAACGCAGCTAACTCGCTGCGTTTTTTCTATCTCATTCACTCGATATATTTAGTCAACTAGCCACGATGAATCGCATCATTCGCCTGCTTGAGCAAGTTCTGACTCTCAGACATAAATTGCTGTGAGTAATCACCAAACCAATCGCTGACCTCATTAAACTCTGTCACGAACTGGGCTTTGTCCTTGCTGTCGAGCAGCGCTAACGCTTCGCCGAACTGTTTGTGGAAACACTTAATCATCTCAATGTTTTCATCCGACGACATAATAATATCACCGTAAAGCGTTGGATCTTGAGCAAACAGTCTGCCGACCATAGCAAGCTCAAGGCGGTAGATAGGTGAACTTAGTTTCACCAAAGTATCAAGATCTGGGTTCTGCTGGCTTAGGTGACGGCCGTATGCGAACGAGGTGAAGTGACGTAGTGCCTGGATAAGCGTCATGCCTTTGTCGTGCTGCTCAGCAGAGATCTGGCATAGACTTGCGCCCCAAATTTTAAACTGCTCAAGCAGCCATTGGTACTCTGTGTCTTGTCTACCATCACAGTAAACAATAACCTGCTTAGCAAGACTTGGAACGTCTGGACCAAACATTGGGTGCAGACCTACAACAGGACCTTGGTGCACGTTAAGCATGGCATTGAGTGGCTTAGACTTAACTGACGTTAAATCACACAAAATGCAATCTTCTGGCAGGTTACCAAGCTTCTCAATCACCCCTTCTGTTAGGTGAATGGGCACCGTCACTACCACTAGACCGGCATTGTCTAAGATCTCGTCGGCGCGATCCCAATCTTGGCTGCCAAGTACTTTTACTTGATAGCCAGACAAGGTAAACATACGACCAAACAAGCCACCCAACTGTCCTTTACCACCAACAATCACAACCGAGCGCAATTCTGGGTTGAGGCACTTGAAGCCTGAGTCCTTTTCACTAGCGTAAGACTCTCGCATAGTGCGGCGTAGGATGTCCTCTATAAGTTGCGGCGGCACACCCTTTTTTGCCGCTTCTTCACGGCGAGAGGCCAGCATGGCTGCTTCTCTGTCAGGGGCATAGATGGGTAAGCCATGTCGGCTCTTTACTTCACCAACTTGCTCCACAAGAGATAGACGCTTTGCCAAAAGCTCAAGCATCTGCTTATCAACGTCATCGATTTGGTCACGCAATGCGTTCAGTTCAGCAGCCATGGATGTCATTATTCCTTAATACGATTTTCCAAGAATGGGACAAGCTCAGTATGAGCATGACGTAATAGTGCCTCAGTTGAATCCCAATTGATACACGCATCGGTGATAGACACACCGTATTTCATTTCGCTTAGAGGAATATCGCTACTCTGGTTACCTTCGTTGAGGTGACTTTCAATCATTAGCCCGATAATCGACTTGTTACCTTCACGGATTTGATGGATAACATCTTCAGCAACCAATGGCTGGCGACGGTAGTCTTTACGTGAGTTCGCGTGGCTACAATCGACCATTAGGGATGCGTCTAGGTTCGATTTGGCAAGCTCCTGTTCACATTCAGTCACAGACACTGAATCGTAGTTAGTTTGTTTACCGCCACGCAAAATTACGTGACCGTTAGCATTACCTTGGGTCGTCAATAGTGCTACCTGTCCTTCACGGTTAATACCCATGAAGCGGTGGCTTGAAGATGCCGCTTGCATCGCATTAATTGCGGTTGCTAGGCTGCCATCGGTGCCGTTTTTGAAGCCGATAGGCATAGACAGACCACTCGCCATTTCGCGGTGAGTTTGTGATTCTGTTGTACGTGCACCAATCGCTGCCCATGAGAAGGTATCCGCTAGGTACTGTGGGCTGATTGGATCAAGCGCTTCTGTTGCCAGAGGGATTTCCATTTCTGCCAGTTCCACCAGCAACTGACGACCTACATGCAGACCGTGCTCAATGTCGAACGTGCCATCAAGTTGAGGATCGTTGATAAGACCTTTCCAACCCACTGTGGTACGAGGCTTTTCAAAGTAAACACGCATCACGATGTAAAGCTGATCACTCAACTGCTCTGAGAGTGCTTTTAGGCGCTTAGCATATTCTTTTGCTGCATCCACATCATGTATAGAACAAGGGCCACATACAACCAATAGGCGATGGTCTTTTTTATGGATGATGTCAGCGATGGTTTCACGAGAGTCTTGGATGAACTTACGCGCTTTTTCACTAAGCGGCAGTTTTTGTTTTAGTTGTTCCGGCGTAATCAGTACCTGTTCGTCACTGATATTAATATTACTGAGTTCGCTCTTTTTCATCTCGTCACCTGTAAATTTATTTTTACACCGAACTTTTGTCACTTCCACGTTCGGCTAAGCTTTAATTGGTAATATACATAGATAAAAAACACATGCAAGCGTAAACTTTAAAAAACACTTAGCGTAAACATAATTGTACACTAACTTATCTCTATTCTGCTTTCACTCTACTATCAGACTTAGAGATGTTCCCCTCCTCTTTATTCGTACTTGGGTTACAATAAAACCATCGAGGTTGAGGTGGTATCCATGGACTTAATTATCTCTCTGCTGCAACAGATGTGTGTGTATCTAATGTTAGCTTATATGCTCAGCAAAACGCCGCTGTTTCTGCCACTGTTTAGCGTAACCAATCGCTTGAGTCATAAATTCAGCATTTATGTGCTGTTCTCTTCATTTTGTATTCTTGGCACTTACTTTGGCCTTCAGATCGACGATGCGATTGCCAATACACGAGCCATTGGTGCAGTAATGGGCGGCCTATTCGGAGGGCCGGTCGTCGGTTTTGCTGTGGGCTTTACTGGGGGGATGCACCGCTACACGTTGGGCGGCTTCACGGATGTCGCTTGTGCTATCTCAACCACCGCTGAAGGGGTAATTGGCGGCATTATGCACCTTTACTTCCTTCATAAAGGCAAGAAAGAGCAGCTATTTAATCCATTAGTGGTGTTCTACGTGACCTTTGTCGCCGAAGTGGTACAGATGTTGATTATTTTGATTGTCGCTAAGCCGTTCGATCAAGCTTACACGCTCGTCTCTAATATCGCAGCGCCAATGATTATTGCCAATTCGGTAGGCGCCGCGCTATTTATGAGCATACTGCAAGATCGAAAAACCATCTTTGAAGAGTACTCAGCAACCTTTTCACGTCGCGCATTAAACATTGCTGAGCGCTCAGTGGGGATTTTGGTGCACGGTTTTAACTCCGACAACGCCAGTAAAATTGCGCGTATCATTTACGAAGAGACCAATGTTGGCGCCGTTGCCATCACCGACAGAGAAAAGATCTTAGCGTTTGTTGGCATTGGCGCCGACCACCATAAACTGAACCGCCCAATCTCATCACAAAGCACCCTCGACTCGATGAACAACAACGACATCATCTACCTCGACGGTAAAGAAACCCCATATCAATGTTCGATTTCCAAGGACTGCAAGCTAGGTTCGGCCCTGATCATACCGCTGCGTACCGGAGACGAGGTTATTGGCACCATAAAGCTGTACGAGCCGAAGCGTAAACTGTTTTCAACCATCAATATGTCGATGGCTGAAGGCATTGCTCAGCTTCTTTCCAGCCAAATTCTGCATGGTGACTACATCCACAAGCAGACCCTACTCAATCAAGCAGAAATTAAACTGCTGCATGCACAAGTGAATCCGCACTTTCTGTTTAACGCGCTCAATACCATTAGTGCTATTACACGCCGAGACCCAGACAAGGCTCGCAGTTTAATTCAGCATTTATCGCAGTTCTTTCGCAGTAACCTCAAGCAAAACATCGAAACGGTGACCCTCAAAGAAGAACTCGCGCACGTCAATGCTTACCTCACGATTGAGAAGGCAAGGTTTACCGACCGCTTGGAAGTGGATATCGATATCAGCCCCGAGCTACTCGAACAAACCGTGCCCAGCTTTACCTTGCAGCCCCTAGTTGAGAATGCCATCAAGCACGGCATCTCTAATCTACTCGAGGGTGGTTCAATTCGAATATTCAGTGCACCGTGTGAGCAAGGTTATCGGCTGACGGTAGAAGATAACGCTGGCACCTACCAGCCACCTGAGCAAGATCACCAAGGTCTGGGGATGCAAATCGTAGATAAACGCCTACGCAATCAATTTGGACGTGACTCAGCGCTAAAAATTGAAGTTGAAACACACCAGCACACACGGATGAGCTTTATTATTCCAGCGCCCGCAAATTCAGACGATAAAAGGACGGCTATCGCCTCATGACACGGTTAACCGCAATAGTAATTGATGATGAGTTATTTGCTCGTGAGGAGCTTATTGAGCTTTTATCTGAGTTTGATCAAATTGAGATCATCGATCAAGCCAGCAACGCCATAGAAGGTTTGAAGAAAATAAATCAACACAAACCTGATGTGGTGTTCCTCGATATTCAGATGCCACAGATCACCGGCATTGAGCTTTTGAGCATGTTAGATCCAGATACTATGCCGAATGTCGTGTTTGTCACCGCGTATGACCAGTACGCAATCCAAGCTTTCGAAGACAATGCGTTCGATTATCTGCTCAAGCCCGTCGACCCTTGCCGCCTAGCTAAAACCGTCAAGCGCCTAAACAAACGCGATACAACCCAAACAGAAAGCTTTGATCCCATCGCACCGCCTACACTCGATCAAATTCCCTGTTCTGGTCACAACCGTATCGTCATTATTGCCACTAAAGATGTGGAGTTTGCTTACAGTGACCTGTCTGGCGTGCATGTACAAACGGCGACCCAGAAAGCCACCTCGCAATTAACACTGAAAGTGATTGAAGACAAGACATCTCTGATTCGCTGTCATCGCCAGTTTTTGGTCAATGTGAAGGCAATTAAAGAGATCAAGTTATTGGAGAACGGGCTGGCGGAAATCATTACCCAAAGTGACCATCCAATACCAGTGAGTCGCCGGTATTTGAAGGCGTTGAAAGAGACGTTGGGGTTTCACTGATTCTCTCAACTAGCTTACACATTAGCACTTGTTACCCATGTGCCCGGTTAGAACTGTTACCTATGAGCCCAGTCAATATCCAAAGGCATCGTCACCCCTGCGTAGGCAGGGGTCTACTCAACTCTCGCACCAAGCCTCAAGTAGATTCCTGCCTACGCAGGAATGACATGCTCTTTAGATCCATTTACCTAAAATAGCCGTCACCCCTGCGCAGGCAGGGTTCTAATCCTGAAACGACCCTCTAACCTTCCAGCGCCGACAACACCTTACTATTCGCCGCTTTCCACTGAGCACTTTTCTTAAGCTCTTCTAAGTCAAAGTTCTTCTTTCTAAGCATGCGACTTGCCTGCTTCACTTTGGTAATCGGCAAGTTATCCAATACTTCAATTGTCGAGTTGCGGTTATTACACATTAACAGCGTATCGCAGCCCGCATCGAGTGCTTGCTGGGCGCGCGCCGCAGGGCCGCCCATAATCGCAGCACCTTCCATAGAGAGGTCATCAGAAAACACGATACCGTTGAAACCAAGCTGTTTACGAAGTACCTCTTTTAACCAGTAGCTTGAGCCGCTTGCTGGTTTATCATCGTAATGCGGGAACACCACATGGGCTGGCATCATCGCATCAAGCACGCCAGCTTTGATATGCGCTTGGAAGATACGCATGTCGTCCTCAAAAATGGAGTCTCGATTATCCACTGGCGTTTCAAGATGCGAGTCTGCAGTCACGCCGCCGTGCCCAGGAAAATGCTTTCCGGTTGTCGCCATACCCGCAGACTTCATACCCGCCATAAAAGCAGTGGTGTATTGCACGATAGTTTGGAAATTATCCCCAAAGGCGCGATTACCAATAGCTTTGCTTTGCTCGCCTTGGTCTAAGACTGGCGCAAAGCTTAAATCAATATCATGAGCAATCAGCTCAGCGGCCATCAGCCAACCCGCTTGATGCGCCAAGGCTTCGTCTTTAAGCTTGGCATAACGCGCCGCAGGCGGCAGCAAAGTAAACCCGTCACGGAAACGCTGTACTCGCCCACCCTCTTGATCAACACCAATGACGATAGGCTTCTTCGCCGCTTGACGGATTTGTCGATTGAGTTCAATAAGCTGCTCGGAGTCATGGTAGTTTCTAGCAAACAGAATCAAGCCACCGACGGTTGGGTGCTCTAAAATTTCGCGATCTTCCGCAGTCAGTTCGTAGCCTGCCACATCAATCCATAGCGGTCCCATAGTTGCTCCTCTGCAAATTTATTATCAAATGGGCATCCCCAGAGGTTATTCCTATTGTTTTTGATTTACAATAAAGCTACGTAAAAACGGAGTAAGTTTATGATGTCAAAGGAAGCGTTGTATATCGGTATCATGTCTGGCACTAGCCTAGATGGTGTCGACACCGCCATTGTTGCGATTAGGGACAAGCAGATTCGTCTCGTAGACAGCGATTTCTTGAGCTATCCCGACGCCCTTAAAAGTGAGGTGCTAGCGATATGCCAAGGACAAACCACCAGCCTAAAACAAGTCGGTGAACTCGACCATAAACTCGGAAAACTCTATGTGCATGCGGTGGAATCACTACTGGCTAAATCGAACTACAGCGCTGGTGACATCACCGCAATCGGCAACCATGGGCAGACGGTCTTTCACCAGCCAGACGGCGAAATGCCATTTACCACCCAGTTGGGCGATAACAACCTGGTTGCCGCGCTCACTGGCATTAATACTGTCGGTGATTTCAGACGCAAAGACATGGCGCTAGGTGGTCAAGGCGCGCCCTTAGTACCTGCTTTTCATCGCTACCTTTTTAGTGACAGTGAATCGACTCAAGTGATCCTTAATATTGGCGGTATTGCCAATGTATCCGTTCTGCAACCAAATGGTGATGTCGTAGGATTTGATACAGGGCCTGGCAATGTGCTATTGGATCATTGGTGTTCCCACGCGTTCTTGCAAGCTTTTGACCAAGATGCACACCTTGCCAAACAAGGAAACGTTAACGATAGCTTGTTGGCACAGATGCTCACCGACCCTTACCTCAAGCGCAGCGCACCAAAAAGTACCGGGCGTGAGTATTATCACGGTGAGTGGTTGCAAACTCAGCTAGCAAAACTAGATAGCGCCGTTAACAACCACGATGTATTACGCACGCTCACCGAATTTACCGCCAGAACCATCGCCCAAGCAGTCAAGCCATACTGCGTTGGTGCCTGTCCAAAACTGCTCGTCTGTGGCGGCGGCGCGAACAACCCGATTATCATGAGCCGCATGAGCGAGCTACTCGCAAACTGGCATGTCGATTCTACCGATAGTGAAGCGATCAGCGGTGACTACATGGAGTCGATGGCCTTCGCTTGGCTGGCACACTGTTTTATAAATAAAATACCAAGCAATCTACCTTCGGTGACCGGCGCCAGCAAAGCCGTATCGCTAGGTGTGTTTTACCCTGCTAACTAGGACTCACTATGACAAACGACGCTTTATTAAATGCGCTTTCCCAACTCGTCTCTGAAGGGCGCAACCCGGAAACCATGGATATCGATCTGCTCTCGTCTGAGCACATCCTGATGCGTATGAACCAGCAAGACAGCCTAGTTCCGCTCGCCGTCGAAAAAGTGATTCCAGAAATAGCCGAGGCCGTCGATGCCATCACAGAAGCCTTCAAACAGGGGGGGCGCTTACTCTATGTTGGCGCAGGAACCAGCGGTCGTCTTGGCGTGTTGGATGCATCGGAGTGCCCGCCAACCTTTGGGACCGACCCTGATATGGTAGTTGGCATTATAGCAGGCGGTAAAGAGGCAATGTTTAAAGCCAAAGAAGGGGCAGAAGATGACCCAGTGCTTGGTGCGCAAGACTTAAAAGATATCGTGCTTACCGACAAAGATGTGGTGGTGGGCATCGCGGCAAGCGGCCGAACACCTTATGTGATTGGTGCTCTTGAATATACCAACGAAGTTGGCGCGACGTCAGTGGCACTGTCATGTAATCCCGCTTCTGATATTGCGAATGTAGCGAATATTGCCATTAGCCCAGTTGTGGGACCAGAAGCACTGACCGGCTCGACACGTTTAAAGTCTGGCACTGCGCAAAAGCTGGTTCTGAACATGCTAACTACTGCAAGCATGATCCGCTTAGGCAAGAGCTATCAAAACCTGATGGTAGATGTGAAAGCGACCAACGCAAAGTTGGTTGCCCGTGCAACGCGCATTGTGATGCAAGCGACCGACTGCAACAAAGACGCTGCGACGACAGCACTCAAACAAACGGACTATGATGTGAAACTATCGATACTCATGATTCTAACGGGATTAGACAAAGCCAATGCTGAGAAGCAGCTTACAAAGCAAGACGGGTTTCTTCGTAAGGCTGTGGATAACGAGACAAGCGCTAGTTAATACGTGACCTTAAACTTAAAGCTCATAAAAACGAAAAGGGTTAGCACTAAGCTAACCCTTTTTACTGCGATCGATCGGCGCTATTAAAAGCCACTTTGCTGAGAGTAATCCGTCCAGCCTCGTTGCCATTCCATTCGAAAACGCTGCGCTTCAGGCAGACCTTCACACGCCCCCGTATAGTACTGTCCTGACAAACCAATTTGGTATGCAAAGTCGGCATCACAAAATTCGATAACACCGCGCTGATAACCCGCATCATACTCAGTATGCACCGCTTCACCGAGCTTATTCAAATCTGAATAACTGCGAGATAGCTGACCTCTCACGCCATCTTGATAGCCGATCTGATCCCAGCTACCTTCTTGGGCAAGATCGTCCACACCTTTAGCACAACCGAATGCCAGCAAGCTGGTCGCAACGATGATTAGCGCTCTCATGATTTCCCTTTATGATCGATAAATGTCTGCCGGTAACAATGCCAGTTCTCACGCAGTTTTGCCACTCTCAAACAGCGAAAGTGACCCGCTTCACGCTTTTATTCTGCCACTCAGCCGATAAATTCGACCGCTTAGTTATCAGCAAAACCACTTAACTTAGCTATTGACCACTTAATCAGCTATTTCGCCACTGACCGAATAAGCCAATGTGGAGTTAATTCATCATTTTTATAATAGTTACCAGAAATTAATGTCATCACAAACTAGGGATAACAGTTATGTTGTGGTTTTTAACTTGTGTTGCAGCCTTGATTGGCGGCTACTTTATCTACGGGGCTTTCATTGAGAAGGTCTTTGGTATTAACGAAAAACGTCAAACCCCCGCTCATACGAAAGCTGACGGTGTGGATTACGTTCCAATGTCAACCAAGAAAGTTTACTTGGTTCAACTACTGAACATCGCAGGTGTCGGCCCTATCTTCGGCCCAATCATGGGTGCTCTATATGGTCCTGCAGCAATGCTTTGGATTGTTATCGGCTGTATCTTCGCAGGTGCGGTTCACGATTACTTCTCAGGTATGCTGTCTGTTCGCAATGGCGGTGCATCTGTACCTACCATAACCGGTCGTTACTTAGGCAATGGCGCCAAACACTTTATGAACATTTTTGCCATCGTCCTATTACTGCTGGTTGGTGTGGTTTTCGTTTCAGCTCCAGCTGGCATGATTACTAACCTAGTGAACGACCAAATGGACATGTCGATGAGCATGACCACTATGGTAGTGATTATTTTCGCGTACTACATCATCGCGACAATTGTTCCTGTAGATAAAATCATCGGCCGTTTCTACCCACTGTTCGGCGCGCTGCTTATCTTCATGTCTGTTGGCCTTATCACGGCGGTTGCACTGTCAAGCGAGCACCAAATCATGGGCGGCTTTGAAATCAGTGACATGTTTACCAACATGAACCCGAATGACCTGCCACTTTGGCCTGCACTATTCATCACCATCGCTTGTGGCGCTATCTCGGGCTTCCACGCAACCCAGTCTCCGCTGATGGCTCGCTGTATGGAAAATGAAAAGAACGGTCGCTTCGTATTCTACGGTGCAATGATTGGTGAAGGTGTTATCGCGCTAATCTGGTGTGCACTGGCTCTATCTTTCTTCGGCTCTATCGATTCTCTTGCAGAAGCAGTGAAGAACGGTGGTCCTGGTAACGTGGTTTACAGCGCGTCATTCGGTCTACTGGGTGTGTTTGGTGGTGTGCTTGCCTTCCTAGGTGTGGTTATCCTACCGATTACTTCTGGTGACACAGCGTTCCGTTCAAGCCGTCTTATCCTTGCTGAATACTTCAACATGGAGCAGAAGACACTGCGTAACCGCCTGATGATGGCTATCCCACTGTTCATTATCGGTGGCATCCTAACTCAAGTAGACTTCGGTGTTATCTGGCGCTACTTCGGTTTTGCAAACCAAACCACAGCAGTGATGATGCTTTGGACTGCGTCGGCTTACCTGCTGCGTCACAACAAGCTTCACTGGGTAACCACAGTACCAGCGGTATTCATGACAACGGTAGTGATCACCTTCATCCTGAACAACGCGACACTAGGCTTCGGTCTGCCAATGCAGCTATCAACCATCCTAGGTATCGTGTCTTCACTTTCTATCGCGGGCTACGTGATTAAGAAATCAAAAGGCAAAGGTGATATTGACCTGGCAGATGAAGAGAAACCGACCGGTGAAACAGAGACGGCGTAAGTTATCCCTCAACGCTAAGTTCTACTGAACTCAAAATTTGAGCTGAACACTCTAAAGCCCTCAACATCTGTTGAGGGCTTTTTCACACTCATAGGAAAAGCCTATCAACTCTAGTACTATTTGCGGTCACTATCTTCCAACCCCCGTATAAAGCAGTAGAGGTGCACAATGCCTAATATCGAATTCACCCAAGGTCGCCTGGATGACAAATCACAACGTAAGCTTACTGCAGGTCTTGAGTCTCATAGTCAAATGCAGGTAGCGCCAAACTATGACAAGCAGCATGTCAATTGGACAGTTCGCGATAACAATGGTGAGCTAATTGCTGCATTGACCGCAGACCTTCTTTGGGACTGGATGTATATCGATGAACTTTGGGTCGATGACCGCTGCCGAGGAACAGGAATGGGCAGTAAGCTGATGAAACACGCAGAGCAATATGCCATTATAAGCAAGTTATCTGGGCTTTGGTTGTGGACTCAAAGCTGGCAAGCGCCAGTGTTTTATCAAAAACTGGGATTTGTGGAATTCACACGCTTTGATGATTTTCCAAAAGGCCACAGCCGTATCGGGCTTCGAAAAACACTTAGTAGCTAATTGGAAAGATCCCAACGAAATCACAATCAAAGACCAAGGGGCATTGTGTCCCTTTGCCTTTTTAACTTCAGTCAGCTCTTAAAGACAGATTCTCACCAAAGCACACTCCCAGTGACCAGCTTATGAATACAGCCGAGCTAAGATGAGTGCTCGCTTTTCTTCAGGTACCACTATCCCAAACTCCCGCTCCACAACGTCAAAATAACCGTGTTTATCAAGCTCACTCACTTTAGTTTCTTGCTCCCCCTGACGATGACGAAGTGTGGTATCAAGTAGCGTCACATTACCCTCAGCAGTAGCAAGTGCCGCCGTAATAGACTGGGTAAACACCGCATTGGGGCTAGTCGATGTATAGTGATTGGCGTGCTCGATGTCGCCCTTTGCAGCAAACGCTAAATCTAAGCTATACAGATCCAGCCACCCTTCTTCAACTCTACGCTGTAAAAGGTAGCCAAAGTCCTCTAGCTCAATAAACCGAAACACTTGGAAATCAGCCTGTTGCTCAACATTGGCCACCAGCTTGATGGGCGCACGTGGCGTATTCGAACCAAAGCCGACATCGACAACCCATTGCTCTTCACTAACCGTCACCAGCGTCACTTGATGGCTTCGTCCCGATGGCGTGCCAGAGAGGTGTACGCGAGCAAGCTTAGGCTGAACGTGATAACCTAAAGTCTTAAGCACTTCTAAAAACAGTGCATTGACCTCAAAGCAGTAGCCACCGCGAGAGTGCGTGACAAGTTTTTCAAATCTCACCTCAGATTCGAGACTGATACTGTCACCAGCAAACACATCAAAGTTTTCAAAAGGGATCGTGCGGTGTTGAGCTTTTTGCAGCTTGCTCAAATCGGCATTGCTGGCTAAAAACGTATTTCTCACCACACCGCTATCTACGCCACAGAGCGTGATATCCAATTTATCTAAGTACTGCTGCAACTGGTTTGGTGTCATGGGGGTTCCTGTTGTTTGGTATTAAGCTGATTGGCCACAAGCATAAAACCTCAACCTAACCTGAGGTCAATGATTTCAATTCGGTTTATCCGCTCTTTATCATTTACTGAAGATAAAAAAATGCCCAAGCTGCATAGGCTCGGGCATTGATACCAACAAATCTGATTACTGAACTCGGCGTAATACGGCTTTCAGTGCATCAAAGTCGTTATCAAGATCTTCAGATAACAGCTCCATCACTGCGTGTTTCGCTAGAGGTCCTGGAAGGTCGATGTCTGACTCGAGGATATCATCCACCACTTCTTTAAACTTGGCTGGGTGCGCAGTACACAAGAACAGGCCGGTTTCGCCTTCTTGCAGTTGCTCGTCGAGCAGGCGGTAAGCAATCGCGCCGTGTGGCTCACACAGGTAGCCATGAGCATTGAGATCACGCACTGACTCAGCACTTTGCTCATCCGTCACCATGCCTTTACCTAACGTATCTAGACCCCAACCTTTGATTTGGCATAGCTCTTCGATACGTGGCCAGTTGTTTGGCTGGCTTACGTCCATTGCATTTGAAGTTGTCGCAACCGTTGGCTTAGGATCCCACTCGCCCGTTTCTAGGTAACGAGGAACGGTATCGTTGGCATTGGTTGCCGCAATGAAGCGTTTGATAGGAAGACCTAGTGCTTTCGCCAATAGACCTGCCGTTAAGTTACCAAAGTTACCACTTGGTACCGACACCACTAGGTTCTCACGCTGTTGTTTAGACATCTGAGATGCCGCTTCGAAGTAGTAACAAATTTGCGCCATCAGACGGCTGATGTTGATTGAGTTCGCCGAGTTAAGGCCGATCTCTTCACGCAATGCTGCATCGTCAAAGGCTTGCTTAACCAACGCCTGACAGGCATCGAAGTCGCCGTCTATCGCTACAGTATGGATGTTTTTACCTAGTGTGCAGAATAGCTTTTCCTGCAGCGGGCTGATCTTACCTTTTGGATAAAGGATAACAACATTGATGTCTTCCATGCCGTAAAACGCATGAGCAACTGCCGCACCCGTATCGCCGGATGTCGCTGTTAGGATAGTGATCTTTCCACCATCAGAGACTGCAGCCAGAGACTGAGCCATAAAGCGACCACCGAAGTCTTTAAACGCTAATGTTGGGCCGTGGAAAAGCTCAAGCGCGTATACGCCGTCTTTTACTTGATTGATAGGAGCTGGGAACTGGAATGCATTGTCGACCAACTCATTCACTTTTTCTGCTGGAAGCTCATCACCGATCAGCGCAGACAAGATTTTTGCACTACGCGTGACAAAGTCTTCTGCCAAAAGTGCGTCTACATCATCGAACTTTGGCAGTTCAGATGGGAAAAATAGACCTTGGTTACGACCTAAGCCTTGGCGAACGGCTTGGCCAAACGAGACTTGCTCGTCGTTCTCTTTGATGTTGTACAGCTTCATAGCTTACTTCCTGTTACCTTCGAGCCTTGCTTGTCGAGACGACAAACATGGACGAATCCTTCGTTATTTTGTACGTAATTCTCTTCTAGCCAGCGAGCCACTCTGTCCGCGACATCTTTATCTTTGCAGATGCTAAATAGCGTCGGGCCGCTGCCTGAAATTCCTGTTGCTAGTGCGCCCGCGGTCGCAGCGTATTCACGAGCTTTGCTAAACCCTGGAAGCAGTTTAGCGCGATAAGGTTCGGCGATGACATCTTTGATCATCTTCGCTGCCAGCTCAGGTTGATTCGAGTGACAAGCATGGATAAAACCAGCTAAGTGGCGACCATGGGCAATGATATCTTGTCTGCGATACTGAGATGGTAGGATCTCACGCGCTTCTGCAGTTGACACCTTGATGCCTGGATAAGCCATAACCCAGTACCACTCATCGAAACAGGGGACTTCTTGGCTGATGATACCTAACTCTTCCAGCATCAACTGCACGCCACCTAGGTAGCAAGGTGCCACATTGTCATAATGGATGCCACCAGAAATTTGACCTTCCATCTCGCCCATTAGTGCGAGAAGCTCAGTTTCATTCAGTGGATTACCGTGGAACTGGTTCAAAGCGTCGAGCGCAGCAACAATAGAACAGGCGCTTGAACCTAGTCCAGAACCAATCGGCATGTTCTTCTCAAGCGTCATGTACACAGGCTTGAGTGCCACACCTTTTTTGTCTAGTTCACGGGCATAAACCTTCCAACAATCGTAAACGATGTTCTCTTTTGGATCGCTTGGCAGCTTATCAACAAAACTGCCTTTGGCCGCAAGATCGAACGGCTTATCGCCCGGTCTCACCTCAACACAATCGCCAAGCAAGGTACCATCAACAGGTGATACCGCCGCGCCCAACACATCAAAGCCAACGCTCACATTGCCAATCGAGGCAGGCGCATAAACGACAACGCTATCACTCATCTTATACTCCTAGTTTCCAGCCTAACGTACGCATCACATCAGAGAACACGCCCGCGGCCGTGACTTCTGTACCTGCACCGTAGCCGCGAAGAACCAATGGAATTGGCTGATAGTAACGGCTGTAGAAGGCCAGTGCGTTCTCGCCATCTTTGATCTTAAACATCGGATCGTTTTCATCGACAGCTGCAATACGAACTCGGCACTTACCGTCAGCGATCTCGCCAACGTAACGCAATACTTTGCCTTCTTTAGCTGCGTTTTCTACCAACTCACTAAAGTAAGCATCAGCTTCTGGTAATCGAGCCATGAACTCATCGATAGAACCAGAATCATCAAAGCCTGGTGGCAGAGCTTGGTCAACTTCTACATCTTCAAGCTCGAGTGCCATACCCGCTTCACGTGCCAAAATAAGTAGCTTACGTGCCACGTCCATACCCGAGAGATCGTCACGTGGGTCTGGCTCAGTAAAGCCTTTATCTTTCGCAACATTGGTTGCTTGACTTAGTGTTAGTCCTTCATCCAACTTACCGAAGATGAATGATAGAGAGCCAGACAGGATGCCGTTGAACTTCTCAAGTTCGTCACCAGCGGCAATCAGGTTCTGTAAGTTTTCGATAACTGGCAGACCTGCACCCACTGTCGCTTCATACATCAACTTACGGCGAGAGCTGCGAGCCACATCGCGAAGCTGATGGTAGTATGACATGCTTGCTGTGTTCGCTTTCTTGTTTGGCGTTACTACGTGGAAACCTGCAGCTAAGAACTCAGCATACTGGTTAGCGATATCTTCGCTTGATGTACAGTCCACTAATACAGGGTTAATGATGTGATTACGTTGAACAAGTGCAGCTAGGCTAGAGACGGTGAATTTTTCACTGACATCACCCATGCGATCACGCCACTGCTCAAGCGGCAAACCATTACCATCAAGTAATACACCTTTGCTGTTTGCCAGACCGCAAACACGAATGATGATGCCTTTCTCGGCCAGCTTCGCTTGCTGTCTTTGGATTTGATCCACCAACTCACCACCTACGCCGCCAACACCAACAACAAACACATCTAAGAAGTGCTTAGAATTGAATAGGTTTTCGTGACAAGCTTTGATGGCTTCAGAAATCTTATCTTCTGGAATAACCGCTGAAATCGCGCGCTCTGATGAGCCCTGAGCGATAGCCACAATGTTGACGTTTACTTCAGCAAGTGATGAGAAGAACTGAGATGCGACGCCACGAGAAGTGCGCATACCGTCACCCACAAGCGTCACAATCGCAACATCATCCATAAACTCTACTGGCTCAAGTAGACCGTTTTTCAACTCAAGTTCGAATGCTTCACTGAGCGCACGCTCAGCTTCTAGCTTGTCTTCCTCTTCAATACAGAAGCTGATGCTGTACTCTGATGAAGATTGAGTAATAAGAACAATCGACACACCCGCTGATGACATCGCACCAAATACGCGGCTTGCCATACCTACCATGCCTTTCATACCAGGGCCAGATACGTTAACCATGATGAGGTTAGAAAGCGTGGTGATACCTTTAATTGGCAAGTTGTCTTCGCCAGTGTCTTGGCCGATCAAAGTACCCGCACCCTGTGGGTTAAAGGAGTTCTTGATAAGACAAGGGATATGGAACTGAGCAATTGGGGCAATAGTTTTCGGGTGAAGTACCGAAGCACCGAAGTAAGAGAGCTCCATCGCTTCTTGATAGCTAAGCGATTTAAGAAGGCGCGCATCGTCAACCAGTCGAGGGTCACAGTTGTAAACACCATCGACATCGGTCCAGATTTCACAGCAATCAGCACGCAAGCATGCGGCTAGTACCGCTGCTGAGTAGTCCGAGCCATTACGACCTAGAGTCACTAACTCACCTTTAGCATTGCCTGCAGTGAAACCTGGCATGATGTGTACAACACCCTCAGCAAGCGGATTCGCTCGGAAGTTTTGAGTCGACACTTCAACGTCAACCATGGCTTCTAGGTGGTCGCCGTTGGCAAACAGGTATTTCACAGGGTCGATAAGATCCGCCGCTTGGCCTTTCGCGATAAGCACCGCTTTCATCAACTGGATAGAAATGCGCTCACCTTTAGAGATGATGCGAGCATTAACATGATCTGGACAAGTGCCAAGAAGGCGAATGCCATGGACGAACTGGTGAAGCTGGAACAGCGATGTTTTGACTTGATTGTCAAAATCTGTGCTGTCGATATTCGGGAGGACTTTCTTAATGTTGGAGAACAACTCATTGAATGACGTCTCTAGTTCAGAGATTTGCAGTTCAACTTCACTGTTCTTGAGTGCAGTTTCAATGACTGCTACTAGTTTGTTGGTCGTTTTACCTGGTGCTGATAGCACCACGGCTAAGTCTTCTTGCTGGGCATTGTTGGCGATGATGTCCGCCGCTCTTAAAAAACGGTCCGCATCGGCTAACGATGAGCCTCCAAATTTTAGTACTCGCATCCTTTCCTCCCGAAATACTCAAAACAGGTAAAAAAAAGGCCCGTATCTCGGTGATACAGGCCTTGTTTTTGAATTTCTTTCGTCTACCAGCCTGCCCCAACGATAATGTCGGTAATAATAATGGTGGTCATTACTACGTGCTGGTGATTAAACATAATAGGTCGTGCTTCAGATTCTGTTATGTGCTTACCCATACGTGTACCGCATTTGTTGGCGATTAGTCAATCAAAATTTGTGCTTTTGTTGCTTATCATGTGATTTTTTCTTAAAACCATGAAAATAGCCACTATTGCATTTATATGCACTTGAGATCTTTAGACATAACTAAATGCTATATAGTTTTACAACTTTTTGCTTAGATTCTGTGCTTTAATTAGAAATCAATAAACTATAAAAACTATAACCAAGGAGTGGTGCCATGAGAGCAGTGTCTTTATACGCCTCAGCGTTATTGTTTTTTAGTGGTTTGTTGTTCAGCGCCTCTGCACTCTCTGTTGAGCTTCCAGCGCTTCCCTCTCAGCATAACCAGTCACCCCACAGCTTTTTCTTGTCTTCCGGCAGTAAATCCGGCGGTGCAGACTCATTTGATGTTTGGAACGTTGATAGTGGGTACTCTTATGCCGTGTTTGATTCTCTAGATGTTTACATTGGTGCCCGTCTCAACAATTCAGACATCACCAATGATCGTGGTTTTTTAAGTGGCGTGAACTATCAAGTGTCTGATCGTATCTCTGTGAAGAGTACGCTACGCGGGTATCAGTACGAAGAGAATAATGAAACACAAGGTGCGATGGCGGCCGAGATTTCCAGCCGAATGAGGCTAACAGAAAACCTAGACGTTCACGCCACCTTTGACTTTGAAAAGGTTCAGCAAGGGGTCGAAGTCGGCCTAGGTTTCCGTTTTTAGTTGAGTATCTAGATACTGCTGTTATCGCTCACAAACTAAAATTCCAGTGCTTCTTTACTGATTAGCACGCCATTCCAATCTGAATACACATAGTGACCAGGCTGAACAATTTGATTGTTCATGGTCAGTGTGACATTGATTTGCCCAGCTCCGCGCTTTTCCGTCTTAAATGGACACGCTGCGAGTGCTTTCACCCCAAGATCCATCTCCGACATTGCGGCAACATCGCGAATGGCACCATTAACAATGACGCCTTCCCAGCCATTCTCAATGGCCATGATCGCCAACTGGTCGCCCAAAAGCGCTTTCGCACATGAGCCATTCCCATCAACAAAGAGTACTTTCCCTTTTCCATCGTGGCCTAACACTTCTCGCACCATGGAATTGTCGTGGTAACAACGTACCGTGACAATCTCGCCCCAAAAGGCAGCGCGTTGACCAAAGTTTTGCAGTGGTATGTTCAGCAGCATCACTTTGTCTTCGTGTTGGTCACAAATATCAGGTGTGATATCTCTCATGTTTCCTCCGTGATAATAGCTCAATAGACGCAAAAATAGCCGCACCTTTAGAGAGCATTAAAGTAAAATCCCTTTTCACTTGCCCAGCCAAACGGTCATTGACGCACGTACTGACTCAGCAAGCCTAAATTTTTTTTCGTCTGGTCTTCATCACAGGAGACCAGAAACAGTACACCATTTTCGACCCAGTAGATGGCATTTTGCTCATATTTTTGCGCTAACTCACACGCTTGTGAAAACGAGATGTCCACTGCAAAACTCGCTTCCACCCACTCAAAGCTGGGGTCACCAACGTTTACACTTACATGATGAAAATCTGCTAAATTTCGTTCTAGCTCTCGGTTTTTTATGCAGTTTTCTTCATCACTCAGCTTACGGCTTCGTGGGTTAAAAGCCGTTATAACAGCGTAGCTCTCGCATTCCCACTCAGTGAGAAACCGCATCACAATGCTTGAATAAGCACTCCAAAGTTGTGCATCGATACTCATACTATCTAAAATTTAGCCTCTGCCCAATACTATTAATATTTGTTACAAAGCGCCTATTGATTTAAATCAACAAACTGCATGGAATTAACATTTGACCATTGTTAGCATGCTGTTAACATTATAGAATTCGCCTCAATGACCTAGCAGAATAATAAGAGATTACAGGGATTTCTCGTTTTTTGGCAACATCATGGATGGCGACGTAAAACGTAACTGTTTCAGTGATGGTGAGTAAAAGCTCCAAGAAACATTACCTATATGTTAACTTTTTGCCTAGAATTTATTCTACTACAGACAGAATTTTCACAAGTTTAATTTAGGTACCGCCGATGCAAAGCCCGCAGATTCTTATTGTTGAAGATGAGCAAGTAACCCGTAACACCCTAAAAAGCATTTTTGAAGCAGAAGGATACGCTGTATTCGAGGCCAGCGACGGTCAGGAAATGCACCAGGTGATGTCAGAAAACTCTGTAAACCTAGTTATCATGGATATCAACCTTCCTGGTAAGAATGGTCTACTGCTAGCACGTGAACTACGTGAGCAAGCTAACGTTGCTCTTATGTTCCTAACTGGTCGTGACAACGAAGTTGATAAAATCCTTGGCCTAGAGATTGGTGCTGATGATTACATCACTAAACCATTTAACCCACGTGAACTGACTATCCGTGCACGCAACCTACTGACTCGCTCTATGAGCAGCGGCGCAGCGACAGAAGAAAAACGCAGCGTTGAAAAATACGAGTTCAATGGTTGGGTTCTAGATATCAACAGCCGTTCACTCGTTAGCCCAAGCGGCGACAGCTATAAGCTGCCACGCTCTGAGTTCCGTGCACTGCTGCACTTCTGTGAGAACCCAGGCAAGATCCAAACTCGTGCCGACCTTCTTAAGAAGATGACTGGTCGTGAGCTTAAGCCACATGACCGCACTGTAGACGTAACTATTCGTCGTATTCGTAAGCACTTTGAATCAGTATCTGGTACACCAGAAATCATCGCTACGATTCACGGTGAAGGTTACCGCTTCTGTGGTGATCTAGAAGAGTAATCGACCATCGATTATTGAATATGGAAAAGGGACGCATTCGCGTCCCTTTTTGTTTTTCTCTGACTATTCACAAGCAAAGCTTAATACACGGTATCCACTGGCACTTCACCGTTGACTACCCAGATTTCGCGGCCACTATCGGTTAGCTGCACCGCCACATCGATAGGCTTGGTGATGTTGACTTCAAGCTGCCAGTTGAACGCCACTTCCCATTGACTTTCTGATTGAGTTCTCAACTCAAAATCATCACCTTCAAATTCCCATACCATGTCGTCCTGCTTAAGTACGACTTTACTCACGTCCATCCCAGCAGGCAGCTGCTTATCGGTACGCAGATAGAGCGCCCCATAGAGATTTTGCTCTTTTAACAGCGCCGACGTTTCCCCTACTTTGGGCATCATATCAATCCAAAGCGTCGACTCTAAACGCACCGCTTCTTTTTCAACCATGACAGTATCGCTGGATGCCCAGATAGCATTTCCTGTTGGTGATGACGCACAACCAATAAGAGCGATAGAAAGTGCGACCGCTGAGACTATTTTTTTCATTTTGATTCCCTACTTTCCAACCACGATTTTAGTATCTGAATATCATTCTGATACTCGTTTTTGATCTCTTCAACCCAATCTTCGATATTCTCCCACCAAGCTGGAAGCTCTGGGGACTGTGCTTTTTGAGCAATCGACTGAATACGCTTAAGACCAATCGACCCTGCCGCGCCTTTTATCTTATGCGCTTCAGAGGCGATACCAGGCTGATCTTTGGCCGTCATATTTGAGTCGAGGATATCGATATAGTCTGGCATCATCTGCTCAAACATTGTGATGCTATCGAGTACGGGTGCACTGCCAACAATATCGACATACGACTCCAGCATGTCCAGATCGAGTAAGCGATTAAATACTTCACTGTTGATATTCGTTTCCACTTCTTTTTCCTCTGGTTGCGGCTCTTGCAAGGTGTCGTCACCGTGACATTTGTTAATCACTTCTGTGAGCGCTTTCACGCTGAGCGGTTTACTAATGGCATCATCCATGCCGTTTGTCAGGTACTCCTGCTTATCTTTGAGCACATTGGCTGTGAGTGCCACAAGCGGTGGTACCTCAGAATAACGAGATCTTAGCTCCTGGGCGACATCGAAACCCGTCATATCTGGAAGCTGAATATCCAGCAGCGCTAAATCAAAACTTGCTGGATTAAAGTTCGCTAACGCTTCTTCACCCGTCATGGCAACTTCGACGCTATGACCAAGGCTCTCTAGCAAAGAACGTGCGACGGTTATGTTAAGTTCAATATCTTCCAGTAAGAAAATACGCAGGCTACCTTGTCGCTTCACCTCAACCGGTGCAAGCTGCATTTCATCGGCACATGGAACATTGATGGTCACAGTGAACGTACTGCCAAAGCCCTCTTCACTATCGACCGTAATATCGCCATCCATCATTTGGATAAGCTGTTTCGATACCGCAAGGCCAATACCAGTACCAACCGCGTGCAGGTTGTCTTTGCCCGACTTCACCTGGTAGTACATAGCAAAAATTTTATCGAGCTCTTTTTGCGGAATGCCGATACCGGTATCTTCAATTTCGATCGTAATGTACGCGCGGCCATCCTCGATATCCGCGCTGATGGTCATTACCACGCCGCCCTGCTTAGTGAACTTCATGGCATTGCTCACCAAGTTCCAAATTACCTGACGTAGACGCGTTGCATCAACGACGACGCCTTCCGGCAGGTCGGTTAGCCTCTCAAGGTCGAAACGCAGCCCTTTTTGCTCCGCCATCAAGCCTGAGATACTCTCTAGCTCTGCGACAAAATCTTCAAAGTTCAACGGCTCTGGGAATAGCTCAAGCTTGCGTCTATCAAACTTATCCATGTCGATAATATCGTTAAAGATATGACCAAGAGTGATGGCGCTGACGTTAATCGTTTGCAGCTGCTTGCGCTGCTCACCATCCAACTGCCCATCTAGGAGCATGCGGCTTAAGCCAACAATGCCGTTGAGCGGTGTGCGAAGCTCGTGACTGATGGTTGAGATAAATGTGGTCTTGTCTCTGCTCGCCTTTTCCAATGACTCAGCATGGCGTTTACGCTCGGTGATATCACGGCCAAAGCCCACCAGCCCGAGATGGCGACCATCCTTACTGTAGAACGGCACTTTACGAAGCTCATAGAAGCATTTTTTGCCATCAGGGTATTCCAGCCACTGCTCATACGTCAGTGCCTGATTATCACCCATCACCTTGTGGTCGGTTTCCACGACTTGTTTAGCGACTTCTTCTGAATAGACATCCCATGGAGTGAGGCCGACCAAGTCTTGCTCTTTACGACCGGTAAGCTCCTCCATTGCCTTGTTACAGCCAGAGAACACACCTTCTGCATTGCGGTAGTAAATAAGGTCTGGTGATGCATCGATGAACGAGCGCAGCAGCGCGGTTCGTTCCGCAAGTTCAAGCTGGGTACGTTCACGTTGAAAGACTTCGTTTTCGAGATCTTTCATCGCTTCTTCACGAGCCTCTTCCGCTTTTTGACGCTCTTCAATCTCTTGGTTGAGCTTACGAATGTTTTGCTGAAGTTTATGGTTAAGATCTTGGTCGCGTGAGCGCATCTCCTTGAGCTTAGACACCATCTTAGCGAGACGCTGACGAGATTCTTCAAGCTGATCGACCACAACTGACAGGAAATAGACCGCCCAAGGGGTGATCAATAGTCCAAAGAACACCGAGCGAACAATGTCGATATCATCAACGCGTCCATTGAGTACCAAGGTAATGCCAACCTGAACCACAACGGCCAAGGCGACAAGAGCTAGCGCCAATATAATAGAGAAGCGCACAATACCGAGTTTCACCAATAGGTCGACATAGTATTGCGCGAGATTTTTGATGGGTTTCATTCAGCACTCCGTGCGTTACAACTGGGCTAAGTCTATCACTAAGCCCAAGTTTGCACACGGAAGGCGAATTATTTGAGAACAGGTTTGTGATAAGTAAACGGATTCTCGGTCAGTGCTCCCTGAGCACCTTCTGCCGTTAGAGTTCTGCCAAGTTCGGTCATCGCCAGCCAACGGTTTTCACACCATAATGGTGAGAGCAGCATTGGGCGTCTTGCTGAGGAAGAAACGCGGTGATAAACAATCTCGGCCGGCGTTCGGCGAATCATTTCACTGGCGACATCTAAGTAAAATTCTAGACTTGGCGCTTCAAGGCGTCCTGCTCTCCAAGCTTTCGCCATGGTGCTTCCTTCTACAATATGAAGGCCATGCAGCTTGATGCCATCGGTACCGGTTTCCAGCACCTTTTCTAGCGTCTGTAGATTATCTTGCTTGATTTCGTTCGGCAGACCGACAATCAAATGCGTGCACACTTTAATACCTAAAGCGCGAGCGCGCTTGGTAATTTCATCATAAACCGCAAAATCGTGACCACGATTAATGCGTTTTAAGGTTTGATCGTTCGCTGTCTGCAGACCTAGCTCGAGCCAAATCTCATAGCCTTGCTCAACATAAACGGCAAGTAGCTCTAACACCGAATCTGGCACACAGTCTGGGCGGGTTCCCACACACAAACCAACGATATCCGCGTATTTGAGCGCTTCTTCGTACATGTTTTTCAACACTTGAACTTCAGCATAGGTACTGGTGTAGGCCTGAAAATACGCCAGATACTTCTTAGCGCGCTTAACCTCACCGGCTCGGTCGGTAAGCTGGTCGTGAATAGACTGGATCTGGGTCTCTTCGCTGGCGAAAGAGGCCACGTTGCAGAATGTACAGCCGCCACGGCCAATAGTGCCATCGCGATTTGGGCAGCTAAAGCCGCCGTGCAGGGTTAGCTTGTGAACCTTTTCTCCATATCGACGCTGCAGATCTTGGCCGATGGTATTCACTAACTCATGTAATTGCATGTTCAAAAAACCTACTAATAAGAATGAATCTCACTCTAATTTGTGAAACTAAATTACATCCCTGCAAAAGAAAACCATGAATAGTAGCAATCAGCGTTTTAAACGCTCTTAACCAAAATCAATAAATATGCAGAAAAACAAGCAAAAAACCCGAAATGTTGCACCGATGTTATAAAACATATTCAAAACAAGATAAAAAAAATGTGTAACAGACGTAAGTTTCGTTGGAATTAACGAGGACAAAATTGTAGGATACTTACACAATTCTGCTGTATTTGCCGTTTTTATTACAGTACGAATTGGTAGATTAGGGTCGATATTCTACTCCCACCAACAGATTTCACTAGATTGTGGAATGAAGACATTGAATATCACCACGGAATGTTTTTCTCGCGACACTTTTCCTGCGAGATGCAGAATGGACTCGAACACTGCCCCCTCTGGCAGTCAAGAATCAAAATTACAAAGGACAAGACGCAATCACACACTCTAATTGCGTCTAGATTTAACTGGAAGGAAGTATCTATGGTAGATAGAGAGCAGAATACACAAGGTCTGTATACTCCTGAATTGGAGCATGACGCTTGTGGTATCGGTTTTGTTGCTCACCTAAAAAACCGTAAATCTCACGATGTAGTGACTCAAGCCCTGGATATGCTAGCGCGAATGGAGCACCGTGGCGGTCAAGGTTGTGACCCATGCAGCGGTGACGGTGCAGGTATCCTACTTCAAAAGCCACACGAATTTTTGCTAGAAGAGACCGTGAAGCTTGGCATTAAACTGCCATCGTTTGAGAAATACGGTGTAGGTGTTGTGTTGTTCCCTAAAGACGAACACAAACGCGCACAATGTCGTGACATCCTAGAGCGCAATGCACAGCGCCTAGATCTAGAAGTGATTGGCTACCGCGTGCTGCCAACCGACAACTCTATGATTGGTGCTGACCCACTAAGCACAGAGCCTCAATTTGAACACGTATTCGTAACGGGCGGCCCTGGCTGCACACCGGAAGAACTTGAACGCAAGCTTTACGTCCTTCGCAACTACACGGTTCGTGTATGTCTAGAAAGCGTGTCAAACATCGGTGATGACTTCTACATCAACTCGATGTCTTACAAGACGTTGGTGTATAAAGGTCAGCTGACGACAGAGCAAGTACCTCAGTACTTCTTAGATCTACAAAATCCAACGATGGTGACAGCACTTGCGCTGGTTCACTCTCGTTTCTCTACCAATACTTTCCCAAGATGGCGCCTAGCGCAGCCTTTCCGTTACATTGCCCACAACGGTGAAATCAACACAGTTCGCGGTAACTTGAACTGGATGAAGGCGCGTGAAGCTATCATCGAATCTGACTTGTTCACACAAGCAGAAATCGACATGCTGCTTCCTATCTGTCAAGAAGGTAGCTCGGATTCATCAAACTTCGATATGGCACTTGAGCTCCTAGTTCTGTCTGGTCGTAGCCTGCCACACGCGCTAATGATGATGATTCCTGAAGCGTGGCAAGAAAACAAAAACATGGATCCAACCCGTCGTGCGTTCTACCAGTACCACGCCAACGTTATGGAACCATGGGATGGCCCAGCATCGGTCTGTTTCACTGACGGTGTTCAGGTAGGTGCAACGCTTGACCGTAACGGCCTGCGTCCATCACGTTATACCGTGACCAAAGATGACTTCCTAGTCATGGCGTCCGAATCTGGTGTTGTCGACATTGAGCCAGAGAACGTTGAGTTCCGTGGTCGTCTACAGCCAGGTCGTATCTTCGTTGCTGACCTAGAGCAAGGTCGTATCATCTCTGATGAAGAAGTGAAAGATGGCATTGCAAGTGCTCAGCCATACCAGAAATGGGTGGAAGAGAACCTACTTAGCCTGAAGAAGCTTCCAGATGCGAGCAACGAATTCAGCCAACCTTCTCCAGAGAAATTACTGCACAAACAGCAAGCGTTTGGTGTTAGCTCGGAAGAAGTAAACGAAATCATTGTCCCTATGGCAAAAGATGGCAAAGAGCCACTTTCTGCAATGGGTGCTGACTGGCCACTGGCGATCCTTTCGCACCAGTCACAACATCTGTCCAACTACTTTAAACAGCTATTTGCTCAGGTAACCAACCCACCAATCGACCCGATTCGTGAGCGTATGGTGATGTCTCTGAACACTTACCTAGGTAAAGATCAGAACCTACTGGCAGAATCGCCAGAGCACTGCCAAAAAGTTGAGCTTGAGTCTCCTGTTCTGTCTAACTCAGAACTTGAGAAGTTGCGTGCTATCGATAATGAGCACCTACAAGCTAAGACACTGGATATCGTATTCCAAGCTAGCGAAGACGAAGGCAAGCTAGAGCGCGCCCTAAAACGTATCTGCCAATACGCGGAAGACGCGGTTATCGATGGTTACTCAATCATCTTGCTAACTGACCGTGCCGTGAACTCTAACCACGCCGCTATCCCAGCGATGCTGGCGGTTGGCGCAGTTCACCACCACCTAATCCGTAAAGGCTTGCGTGCTAAGTGTGACATCGTGGTTGAAACGGGCGACGCACGTGAAACGCACCACTTTGCAACACTAGTGGGCTACGGCGCGAACGCAGTGAACCCATACCTAGTTATCGAAACTATGGTAGAGCTACAGCGCACTAAGAAGCTTGATCCAGAAGCTAGCATCTCTGAGTTGTTCGAGAACTACCGTAAGTCTATCAACGGCGGTCTTCTGAAGATCTTCTCGAAGATGGGTATCTCAACGCTGCAGTCTTACCACGGTGCACAGATCTTCGAGGCACTTGGCGTAAGCAAGTCAGTGGTTGAGAAATACTTCACTGGCACGGTTTCTCGTATTCAAGGTCTAACCATTGATGACATCGCGAGAGAAGTACTGATCCGTCACCGTGTTGGCTTCCCAACGCGTGAGATCCCAGTACAAGTTCTTGATGTCGGTGGTGTTTACCAGTGGAAACAACGTGGTGAGAAACACCTGTTTAACCCAGAAACTATCTCGCTACTACAAGAGTCGACTCGCAGCAAAAATTACGCTCAGTTTAAGCAATACGCGAAAGCGGTTGATGACCAAGGCGACAACGCTGCAACACTGCGTAGCCAGCTAGACTTTGTTAAGAACCCAGCAGGTTCAATCCCTCTAGAGGAAGTTGAGCCAATTGAAAGCATCCTTAAGCGTTTTGCAACGGGTGCAATGTCGTTCGGCTCTATCTCGTACGAAGCTCACTCTACTCTTGCTGTAGCAATGAACCGCATTGGCGCTAAGTCGAACTCAGGCGAAGGTGGTGAAGACCCAACTCGTTTCGAACGTAAAGAAAACGGCGATTGGGAACGCTCTGCGATCAAGCAGGTTGCATCAGGTCGCTTTGGTGTTACCTCTTACTACCTAACCAACTCTGAAGAAATTCAGATCAAGATGGCACAGGGTGCAAAACCGGGCGAAGGTGGTCAGCTACCAGGTGATAAAGTCGATGACTGGATCGGTGCGACTCGTCACTCCACTCCAGGCGTTGGTCTAATCTCGCCACCGCCGCACCACGATATCTACTCAATCGAAGATTTGGCTCAGCTGATCTACGACTTGAAGAATGCGAACCGTGCTGGTCGCGTAAACGTAAAACTGGTATCGGAAGCAGGCGTTGGTACTATCGCCTCAGGTGTAGCGAAAGCGAAAGCGGACGTTGTCCTTATTGCAGGTTTCGATGGTGGTACAGGTGCATCACCAATGTCTTCCATTCGCCACACTGGTCTTCCTTGGGAGCTCGGTTTGGCAGAAACACACCAAACGCTTCTGAAGAACGGTCTACGTAACCGTATCGTGGTTCAATCTGATGGTCAGATGAAAACGCCACGTGACCTTGCCGTTGCGACCTTGCTAGGTGCAGAGGAATGGGGTGTAGCAACAGCCGCTCTGGTTGTTGAAGGCTGTATCATGATGCGTAAGTGTCACAAGAACACCTGTCCTGTCGGTATCGCAACACAAAACAAAACGCTACGTGAGCGCTTTGATGGCCGCGTAGAAGATGTCGTCACCTTCTTCCAATACATGGCTGAAGGCCTGCGTGAAGTAATGGCAGAGCTTGGGTTCCGCACTATCGACGAAATGGTTGGTCAGTCTCAGAAACTGAAGATCCGTGACGACATCGGCCACTGGAAATACAAGAACCTAGACCTATCGCCAGTTCTGCACATTCAACCTGCACGTGAAGAAGACGGTGTTTACAACCAAACAGAGCAAAACCATAACCTAGAACAGGTTCTAGACCGTAAGTTGATTCAAGCGGCTATCCCAGCACTTGAGAAGGGTGAAGCCGTTAACGCTGAATTCCCAATCATCAACACGGATCGCTCTGCAGGTACCATGCTATCGAACGAAATCTCTAAAGTTTACAAAGACCAGGGTCTACCACAGCCAATGAACGTTAAGTTTAACGGCAGCGCTGGTCAGTCATTCGGTGCTTTCCTTGCTAAGGGCGTGAAGTTCGAAGTAGAAGGTGACGCGAACGATTACTGGGGTAAAGGTCTATCTGGCGGTACGCTAGTACTGTACCCAGATGCGAAATCGAGCATTGTTGCTGAAGACAACATCGTTGTTGGTAACGTTTGTTTCTACGGTGCAACGTCTGGTGAATCGTACATCCGCGGTATGGCTGGCGAGCGCTTCTGTGTTCGTAACTCTGGCGCGAAAGTTGTGGTTGAAGGCGTGGGTGACCACGGCTGTGAATACATGACTGGCGGTGTGGCGGTTATCTTAGGCTCAACAGGTCGTAACTTTGCTGCCGGCATGAGTGGTGGTGTGGCATATGTTTGGGATAAAGCCGGTGACTTTGAAACCAAGCTAAACCCAGAATTGGTCGACCTAGACCCAATCGAACAAGAAGATCGCGAACTACTACTAGACATGCTAACTAAGCATGTGGAGTTCACAGGAAGTGAAGTCGCTCAGTCGTTCTTAGACAACTTTGAAGCCAGCATTGCATCGCTAGTGAAAGTGATGCCACGCGACTACAAAGCGGTGCTACTAAAGCGCAAAGCAGAAGCTGAGCAAGCTCAAACGGAAGAAGTGGAGGCAGTATAATGGGTAAGCCTACTGGATTTTTAGAACATGGTCGCGAGCTTCCAGGGAAGCTCGACCCAGCAGTTCGTATTGAAGACAACAAAGAGTTCGTTCTTAACGAAGAGTTTGGCGATAAGATCAATACTCAGGCTTCTCGTTGTATGGATTGTGGCGTACCTTTCTGTCACAACGGTTGCCCTATCGGCAACATCATCCCTGAGTTTAACGATGCCGTGTATCGTGACAGCTGGGAAGAAGCTTGGCGCATCCTAAGCACAACAAACAACTTCCCAGAGTTTACAGGTCGTGTGTGTCCTGCTCCGTGTGAAAGTGCCTGTGTACTTGGTATTAACCAAGACCCAATCACTATCTGTAACATTGAGAAGACGATCGTTGAAACGGCTTACCGTGAAGGCTATGCGAAACCAAAAACGCCTCGCTCTCGTACGGGTAAAACGGTGGCTATCATTGGTTCAGGTCCTGCGGGCCTGTCTGCGGCTGAGCAGCTAAACAGCGCTGGTCACTCAGTGACAGTGTTTGAACGCGATGAGAAAGTCGGTGGGCTATTGCGCTTTGGTATTCCTGACTTCAAATTAGGCATGGATATCATTGACCGTAAGATCAACCTAATGGCTGAAGCGGGCGTTGAGTTCAAGGTTAACCAACACATCGGTGTTGATGTAAACGCTGCGCAGCTTCGTCAAGAGTTTGATGTTGTGCTGCTAACCGGTGGCTCTACTGTACCTCGCGACCTACCGGTTCCAGGACGTGAGCTGAACGGCGTTCACTTTGCGATGGAATTCCTAGCGCAAAACAACCGCCGTGCTAACGACATGGATCTGAAAGGTGAAGAGATCCACGCGAAAGATAAGCATGTAGTGGTCATCGGTGGTGGTGATACTGGCTCTGACTGTGTAGGTACTTCTAACCGTCATAAAGCAGCAAGCGTCACTCAGGTAGAAATCATGCCAATTCCGCCAGAGAAGCGCCCAGCTAACATGCCTTGGCCGCAATACCCAATGATCATGAAGACCACAACTTCTCACGAAGAAGGCTGTGATCGTCATTGGAACATCCTAACCAAAGAGTTTATCGGTAACGATGAAGGTCAAGTAACGGGTCTTCGTATCGCTGATATCGTTTGGCAAGATGCCGCTCCAGGTGAGCGTCCTGGGTTTGATGAAGTAGCCGGCTCTGAACGTGTGATCCCATGTGACATGGCGTTCCTAGCAATGGGCTTCCTACACCCAGAACCTACCGGTGTGCTGGCTCAGCTTGACATCAAACTGGATGAGCGTGGCAACGTTGCTGCAGAGAACTTCCAAACTAACCAACAAGGTGTATTTGCCGCAGGTGACATGCGTACTGGCCAGTCTCTGGTTGTACGCTGTATCAACGAAGGCCGTGAGTGTGCGCGTGCTATCGATGAATACCTAATGGGCAACACTAACCTAGAAGCGAAAGCCAACTCGTTGATGCTTTCCGCTTAAAGGTAGACTGTCTAGTTACGCGGATAAGTAATTAACAGCATTCCTTCCTAATTTGGCCAGCTTTATGCTGGCCTTTTTTCTATCTATAACTCAGCCTAGGCAAAAGCACATCATTGACGGGCGACACGCATAAATCACGCGCAACTTGTTAACCTTATCTCCTTTTACACAGCAACCGACTGTAAAGTAACTAGATTATTTGTTTGTTTTTTCGAGACATACACAACAAATTTCTGAAAACTTGACCTTTCTTGCCATAAGCTATACGTTGTGAAGTTCGTGAAAATAAAATAAATGCAATTTGTTAATAACTAACAGTTAAAAATTTGACTCACATAACAATAAAAAGTCATTAAAAAGCATTAATTTACTGTCAGGATGACAGCAAGCTCAAAGGGAGAAAGGCAATGGCTCTTTACGATCCAAGTCTTGTAAAAGACAACTGTGGATTTGGCCTGATTGCGCATATGCAAGGTCAACCCAGTCACAAACTGGTTCGCACCGCAATCTCAGCACTGGACCGCATGACTCACCGTGGCGGCATCAACTCAGATGGAAAAACCGGCGATGGTTGTGGCTTATTACTTCAAAAACCCGATTCATATTTCCGCTTAATTGCAGAAGAAAACCAATGGAACTTGGCTAAGCAATATGCCGTCGGTATGATGTTTCTCTCCAAAGATCCGGTCAAAGCCCAATCTGCAAAAGACATCATCCACCAAGAACTGTCTAAAGAAACGCTGACCATTTCTGGCTGGCGTGACGTGCCAACCAACGAAGACGTACTCGGCCCAATCGCGTTAAGTTCGCTACCCAATATTGTTCAGGTCTTTATCTCGGCACCGGCAGGTTGGCGGGAGCAAGATGTTGAACGACGTCTATACATCGCTAAGCGCCGCATTGAAAAACGCATTACGGAAGATCAAGACTTCTATATTTGTAGTTTATCGACTCAAGTGATCGTCTACAAAGGTCTATGCATGCCGGCCGATCTTCCGCGATTCTACCTCGATCTTGCCGATCTTCGTATGGAATCGTCGATCTGTTTGTTCCACCAGCGTTTCTCTACCAATACTCAGCCCCGTTGGCCATTGGCACAGCCTTTCCGCTACTTAGCGCACAATGGTGAGATCAACACCATTGAAGGCAACCGCCAATGGGCAAAGGCTCGCGCCTACAAATTTGCGTCACCACTCTTACCGGATCTACAAACTGCCGCTCCTTTCGTGAATGAAACGGGCTCAGACTCTTCGAGCCTAGATAACATGCTCGACCTATTCTTATCTGGTGGTATGGATATCTTCCGAGCTATGCGAATGCTGGTTCCGCCAGCATGGCAAAATCACCCAGATATGGATGCAGATCTGCGCGCCTTTTATGACTTCAACTCAAAACACATGGAGCCTTGGGATGGCCCTGCTGGTATCGTCCTTTCCGACGGTCGCTATGCGGCCTGTAACCTTGACCGCAATGGCTTACGCCCAGCACGTTACGTGATTACCAAAGACAACCTTATCACGCTGGCATCTGAAGTCGGTATATGGGATTACGCTCCAGATGAAGTAGCAGAGAAAGGGCGTGTCGGCCCAGGCGAACTGCTGGTTGTCGATACTCAAGAGGGCGAACTGTGGCATTCAGATGACATCGATAACGATCTCAAGAGCCGTCACCCATACCGCGAGTGGATGGAAAACAACGTCCACAAGTTAACGCCATTTAGCGCTCTCGAAGATGACCAAGTTGGCGAGCGCAGCTTTGATGAAACGGTGCTGAAGACCTATCAAAAACAGTTCGCTATGACCAACGAAGAGACCGATCAGGTTCTTCGCGTGCTTGGCGATATGGCTCAAGAAGCGGTTGGCTCCATGGGCGATGATACTCCAATGGCAGTGCTCTCCTCTAAAGAGCGCTTGGTGACTGACTACTTCCGTCAGAAGTTTGCTCAGGTCACCAACCCACCTATCGACCCACTGCGCGAAAAACACGTGATGTCGCTTGCAACCAGTGTCGGTCAAGAGATGAATGTGTTCTGTGAAACCGATGGCCACGCCTACCGTGTGACGTTCGATTCACCAGTACTGCTTTACTCTGATATGCAGCAACTCCTTGAGCTAAGTGACAAGCACTATCGCAACACGATCCTCGATATCAATTACGATCCAAATGAGAAAGATCTCAAACAAGCTCTGCTCGATCTCTGCGATCACGCGGAGACCGTCGTTAAAGAAGGGACGGTTCTGGTGGTGCTTTCCGATCGTGCCCTTGTTAAAGGCAAGTTGCCTATTCCAGCAGCTATGGCGGTTGGCGCGGTACAAACTCGATTGATTGACGCGAACCTTCGCTGCGATGCCAACATTATTGTTGAAACTGCAACCGCTCGTGACCCACATCAGTTTGCGGTTCTGCTTGGATTTGGCGCGACTGCTGTCTACCCTTACCTCGCTTATGAGGCGCTAGGAAAACTTGTTGATGATGGTGCCATTGATAAGAGCTACCGCAATGTGATGCAAAACTATCAGTATGGTATCAACAAGGGTCTGTATAAGATAATGTCAAAGATGGGTATCTCGACCATCGCCTCTTATCGCTGCTCACAGCTGTTTGAGGCGGTTGGTCTGCATCGTGATGTGGTCGACCTGTGCTTTACTGGCGTAACGACACGTATTCAAGGTGCAAGCTTTGAAGACTTCCAACAAGACTTGTTCAACCTATCTCGCAAGGCATGGGCAAAACGCAAACCCGTGGAACATGGCGGCCTGCTTAAATACGTTCACGATGGCGAATATCACGCCTACAACCCTGATGTCGTTGGTACGCTGCAACAAGCGGTGAAATCGGGCGAAGCCTCCGACTACAAGTCGTATGCCAAGCAAGTGAATGACCGCCCTGTCGCGATGCTACGTGACCTGATGCAGTTGAAAAAGGCGGACAACGCGCTGCCACTTGAGCAAATTGAACCTAACACGGAGCTGTTCAAACGCTTTGACTCAGCGGCAATGTCCATTGGCGCATTGAGCCCAGAAGCGCACGAAGCGCTTGCCATGGCAATGAACAAGCTTGGGGGCTATTCCAACTCTGGTGAGGGCGGCGAAGATCCCCGCCGCTTTGGAACTAACCGTAACTCTCGCATTAAGCAGATTGCCTCCGGCCGTTTTGGCGTGACGCCACACTACCTCACCAATGCCGACGTGCTGCAAATCAAAGTTGCGCAAGGGGCGAAACCCGGCGAAGGTGGCCAGCTGCCAGGACATAAAGTCACAGCGGAAATCGCTAAGCTGCGTCACTCAGTACAAGGGGTCACGCTTATTTCCCCACCTCCGCATCACGACATCTACTCTATTGAGGATTTAGCCCAGCTTATCTTCGATTTGAAGCAGGTTAATCCCGACGCGCTGGTATCGGTAAAACTGGTTTCCGAGCCGGGTGTCGGCACGATTGCCACAGGAGTTGCCAAGGCCTATGCCGATCTCATCACCATCTCAGGCTATGATGGTGGCACAGCAGCAAGTCCACTGACATCAGTGAAATACGCGGGTTGTCCTTGGGAACTCGGCCTTGCTGAAACGCAACAAGCTCTAGTGGCCAATAACCTGCGCCATAAGATCCGATTGCAAGTAGATGGGGGTTTAAAAACCGGCTTAGACGTTGTTAAAGCGGCCATCCTTGGTGCTGAAAGTTTCGGTTTCGGCACTGCACCTATGGTCGCGATGGGCTGTAAATTCTTACGAATCTGTCACCTGAACAACTGCGCGACGGGCGTTGCCACGCAAGATGAAACGCTGCGTAAAGAGTACTTCAAAGGTCTACCAGAAATGGTGGTCAACTACTTCACGGGACTTGCCGATGAAGTACGCGAACTGCTCGCTGAACTCGGGGTAGAAAAGCTCACTGACTTAATTGGTCGTACCGATTTATTAGAAGCTGTCGAAGGGATGACCGCGAAGCAATCCAAGCTCGATCTGTCGAACATTCTCGAAGCGCCAGTGTCTCCGCAATCTCATCCACTGTATTGGACTGAGCCAAATCAACCTTTTGATAAAGCAGAGCTTAACCAGAAGATTGTTGAGCAAACCAAAACGGCCGTTGAAAACAGATCCGGAGGCAGTTTCTACTTTGATGTCAGAAACACCGATCGCTCTGTTGGTGCGAGACTTTCTGGCAGTGTGGCTAAGCGCTATGGCAACCAAGGCATGGCGACCAGCCCAATCAAACTCTATCTCGATGGTACTGCAGGCCAATCCCTCGGCGTTTGGAACGCTGGTGGGGTGGAAATCTACCTAACGGGTGATGCCAATGACTATGTCGGTAAAGGCATGGCGGGCGGTAAGCTCGTTATCAAACCACACGTCGGTACTACTTTCACTTGTAACGATGCCACTATCGTCGGTAACACCTGTTTGTACGGCGCAACAGGCGGAAAATTGTATGCAGCAGGTACCGCTGGCGAGCGCTTTGGGGTGCGTAACTCAGGCACTATTGCTGTGATTGAGGGCGCCGGTGACAACGCTTGTGAATACATGACTGGCGGTATTGTCGCCATCCTTGGCGCTACGGGGGTTAACTTTGGCGCAGGTATGACTGGCGGCTTTGCTTATGTGATGGACAGTAACGACGACTTTGAAGGTCGCGTCAACACGGAATCAGTAGAAGCGATTTCGCTGTCTGATTTGTATATCCATCAAGAGCATCTGCGCGGCCTTATTGCTGAGCACCTAGAAGAGACAGGCTCAGTGCACGCCGAACACATTCTGGCGAACTTCGATGAATGGATTCCGAAGTTCTATCTCGTCAAGCCAAAAGCTGCGGATCTTCGCACCTTGCTTGGTCACCAAAGCCGAAGCGCTGCAGAGCTGCGCGTTCAAGCACAGTAATTGGAAGGAGCCAGAATAATGAGCCAGAACGTATACCAATTTATTGATGTGAATCGCGTCGACCCTGCTAAAAAGCCGATTAAGATTCGCAAAATCGAATTCGTGGAAATCTACGAACCCTTCACTAAACAGCAAGCGACGGCTCAAGCCGATCGCTGCCTTGACTGCGGTAACCCATACTGTGAATGGAAATGCCCTGTTCATAACTACATCCCGCAATGGCTAAAGCTCGCCAATGAGGGACGTATCATCGAAGCGGCTGAACTTTCGCACCAAACCAACAGCCTGCCCGAAGTCTGTGGTCGCGTATGTCCGCAAGATCGTCTCTGCGAAGGGTCATGTACCCTGAACGATGACTTTGGTGCCGTCACTATCGGAAACATCGAAAAATACATCACCGACAAAGCCTTCGAGATGGGTTGGAAACCGGACATGTCTCATGTGGAGTGGACGGATAAAAAGGTCGCCATTATCGGTGCGGGACCCGCTGGTCTTGCGGCGGCTGATATTTTAGTGCGCAATGGGGTCAAGCCGGTTGTATTTGATCGCTATCCAGAGATTGGTGGCCTACTTACCTTTGGCATCCCATCATTCAAGCTAGAAAAAGATGTCATGCTCAACCGCCGCCGCATCTTCACTGAGATGGGTGTTGAGTTCCGCCTCAATACCGAAGTCGGCAAAGACGTTGAAATGGCAAGCTTAGTTGAAGATTACGATGCGGTGTTCCTTGGCGTCGGAACTTACAAAAATATGCGAGCAGGTTTAGAGAACGAAGATGCTCCTGGTGTTTTTGATGCCCTGCCGTTTTTGGTTTCCAATACCTATAAGGTAATGGATCTAGGTGAAGAGCAGCCGTTTATTGATATGAAAGGTAAAAAAGTCGTCGTCCTTGGCGGTGGTGATACAGCCATGGACTGTGTGCGCACCTCAATTCGCCAAACGGCGAGCAGCGTTATTTGTGCCTACCGCCGTGATGAAGCCAACATGCCAGGCTCTCGCCGAGAGGTGAAAAACGCTCGCGAGGAAGGCGTTAACTTTATGTTTAACCTTCAGCCGCTTGGTATCGAAGTGGACGCCAACGGCAACGCTTGCGGCGTGAAAGTGGTGAAAACAGCCTTAGGTGAGCCAGATGACGCGGGTCGCCGCCGACCTGAACCTGTGGAAGGCAGTGAGCATGTGCTGGAAGCAGACGCTGTCATCATGGCATTTGGCTTCCAGCCGCATCAAATGTCGTGGTTGGAACCTTATGGCGTCGAACTTGACCAATGGGGCCGCATCAAAGCGCCAGTATCTCAAGAGTTTATGTATCAAACCACTAATAAGAAGATCTTTGCCGGTGGTGACGCCGTGCGAGGCTCAGATTTAGTCGTTACGGCCATTGATGAAGGACGCAAAGCCGCTGAAGGCATACTAGACTTCCTAGAAGTATAGGGTTGCCAGTACATAAACCAAGACTAAGCCCAGCACTACTGCTGGGTTTTTTTAAAGCGCTACATTTTGCAAGGGAACGTTATGACAATAACAAAGCTAATTACCCTCTCTTCTGTCATTTTGCTTACCGCTTGCGGTGCAGGCTATAAGACCACCACAGATCGAACTGAGGAGCCTTGCGGCGATAGTCCGCGCTGCGTCTCCACCCAAGATAGCCGTGAAGAATTTAAACTCGCGCCATTTAAGCTCGCCCCGGATACCAACATCAATCAGATTGAAACCGTAGCGCTTAGTTTCGATAACGCCGAGGTAGCTGCATTCGAAGGCAACTATCTACGCGTGGAATACACCTCAAGTGTGTTTCGGTATGTAGATGATATGGAGGTTAAAATCCAAGACGGTGAGCTACTAGTGCGCTCCGAAGCACGAATTGGCTACTACGATTTCGACGTAAACAGAAAACGAGTTGAAGCGCTTCGCGCTAAGCTCATCGAAACTGGATTAGTCATCGCAAATCCCTAATCGCTCCATCTCGCAAAGGTTGGGAAGCGCGGCGACTGTTGCTATACTGCACGCCAAAATACGTTTTCCAACTTGAGAGACTCTCTATGAAAATCGGCGTAATTGGCGCAATGGAACAAGAAGTGTCCATCCTAAAAGCAGCACTGACGAACCTTGAAGAAACCAAGAAAGGCGGTTGTACCTTCTTTACTGGTCAACTTGACGGTGCAGACATCGTGTTGCTTCAATCAGGTATCGGTAAAGTCGCGGCAGCAGTGGGTACCACGATCCTTCTTAGCGATTACCAGCCAGACGTTGTGATTAACACGGGCTCTGCAGGTGGCTTTGAGTCTTCTCTAAACCTAGGTGATGTGGTTATCTCGACCGAAGTTCGTCACCACGACGCTGACGTAACAGCATTTGGCTACGAGATTGGTCAAATGGCAGGTCAACCAGCAGCGTTCGCCGCGGATCAAAAACTGATGGACGTCGCTGAGCAAGCGCTGGCTCAAATGGAAGACAAGCACGCAGTACGCGGCCTTATCTGTACAGGTGACGAATTCGTATGTCGCCCAGAGCGTCAAGCGGTTATCCGTGCTAACTTCCCTGGCGTTATTGCCGTTGAGATGGAAGCGTCTGCGATTGCGCAAACCTGTCATCAGTTCAACACGCCATTCGTAGTGGTTCGTGCTATTTCTGATGTAGCCGATAAAGAATCACCAATGAGCTTTGAAGAGTTCCTACCCCTAGCAGCGCAAAGCTCGTCGGAGATGGTAGTAAAAATGGTTGAGCTGCTTAAGTAAGCGCGCCTTGTTGTAAACAACATCACGTACAAGGACGACGTAAATGAGCTCTTTTATTGAGAGTTTATATGCCAATGGTGCACTCCTAACGCTCTGGGGTGCACTTTTGTTTCATCTACTTATCCCCATTCCACCCTCGGCACATCCAGTCAGGTTCTGGCAATTATTGCTAAGTCATATAGCGAGCAAGGTTAACTCGCCAAGCGCATTACCTCAACAACAGCAGCTATCGGGAATACTGGCGTTAATGCTACTACTCGTTCCAACCTTGGCCGTGCTAGTCGCACTTCAGACCTTGGTTTGGAAAGCAGAATTCTATCAGCTCGCCCTACTACTGCTCGCGGTTGAGTGGCGAGGCAATGAGCTATTCACACGACGCTTCATAGACGCCTTGGCAAAAGAAGATAAGTCGAGCGCTCGCCATTTGCTTGCATCCAAAGTCAATCGAGAAACGGACGCGCTGTCGTTACTTGGACTTGGAAAGGCTGGCGCGGAAAGCGTTATTGTGGGCTATGCGAGAAACGTCATCGGCGTTTTGTTTTGGTATGGTCTAGCGGGCGGCATAGGCGCACTAATGTATCGTCTTTGTGCAGAGCTCGCTCGCAGCTGGAGTCCAAACAAGCTAGGTTATGCGACCTTTGGTAAACCCGCGGCTTGGCTATTTATGATGATTGACTTTGTGCCGCAAAAACTGTTTTCAATGATGGTTTTACTCGGCCTGCCTACACACGCTATCAAACAAACCCTATCACAAGCGAAAGCTTGGCCAAATGCAGCGACTAACTGGCTCATCTGCGGCTATGCCAACCGCTTTGAACTGGCGTTAGGTGGCCCTGCTATTTATGGTACTGACAAACTACAGCGTGCTCGAGTAGGTGGGAAAATCGCACCCGCGGCCATTCATATCGCTCAAATTCAAAAACACATCGCATGGCGGATCTATGTGTGGTTAATGCTACAAAGCGCTGTGATGTTCATCATCTACCAAGGATTGTAATCAATGAAGAAAACCCTGTTAGGCGTTTTAGCTCTGCTAGCCAGTGGCGTAGCCATTGCCGATACCCAGCGTATTATCAGCCTCGCCCCACACACGACAGAGCTGGCTTATGCCGCTGGTCTTGGCGACAAGCTGATTGCTGTCAGTGAATACAGCGACTACCCAGAGCAAGCAGAAAAGCTTGAACGCGTTGCTAACTATCAGGGCATTAAGTTAGAGCGAATTGTTGCTATAGAGCCTGATCTAATCTTGGCATGGCCAACCGGAAACCCTGCCCGAGAGCTTGAAAAACTAGAGCACCTCGGCTTCAACCTCTATTACTCCAAAGCCAAATCTCTAGAAGGCATTGCCAACAACCTTGAAGCGCTAAGTCAATATGCTGACGATCCTGATATCGGCATCAATGCTGCAAAGCAGTTTCGTGCCAAGCTTGCTGAGTTAAAACAGAAGTACGACACCGAGGATAAGGTGCGTTATTTCTACCAGCTGAGTGAAAAGCCTATCATTACCCTGTCCGATGGTAACTGGCCAAGTGAAGTGTTTGAGTTTTGTGGTGGAGAAAACATCTTCGCAAGTAGCAAAGCGCCCTATCCTCAAGTAAGCCCAGAGCAAGTTATCGTTCGCCAACCTGAGGCTATATTCACTTCTGAGCATGCCATCGCTAACGGCAATATGTGGCAAAAATGGCAGCAAGAACTGCCCGCGGTACAAAACGACCATGTGTGGGCTTTAACCTCAGATTGGCTCAATCGCCCAACCCCAAGAACCTTGCTGGCTGTCACTCAAGTGTGTGAGCACCTACACTGGGTACGAGCACAGAAGAAATGAGACATCGATCACATTCAGGTAAGATTCGCTATCCGCAAACGTTAAATCCCGTAAAATTGGCGTACTTTCCTATTACTTTTCTTCAGTGAGAATATAGCTGTGGATTCCATGCTCTATTTGGTCGACCTTTTTGGTACGGCAGTGTTTGCAATATCGGGAGTGATACTTGCAGGAAGACTTAGGATGGATCCTTTTGGTGTTATGGTGCTAGGCAGTGTAACCGCTATCGGTGGTGGTACTATTCGTGATATGGCGCTTGGTGCAACACCTGTTTTTTGGATAACGGATACAACCTATATCTGGGTAATCATAGTGACCTGTATTGCCACTATGATGCTGGTCAGGCACCCAAGACGACTGCCTTGGTATGTATTGCCTGTCAGCGATGCGATTGGCCTTGCGGTATTTGTCGGCATCGGCGTTGAAAAAGCACTGATCTTTCAAGATTCGTACTTGATTGCAGTGATCATGGGGGTATTAACCGGCTGCGGTGGTGGTATTATTCGTGACGTTCTTGCCCGTGAAGTTCCTATGGTATTGAGGCGCGAGGTGTATGCTACCGCCTGTATTATTGGTGGTGCCTTCCATGTAGGCGCTCTGATGATGGGCGCGTCAACTGGCAGCGCCTTTCTATGCTGCGTAGTGGCCACTCTGGTGATCCGCCTTGGCGCAATTCGTTGGCACCTCTCTTTGCCAACCTTCGCACTCGATAAATAGCCTCAAATAACTGACAGGAGACAACGAATTCTCCTGTCAGCCTCTTCATTTTTCTCTGCCGCTTTAGTATGTTGGTTAAAAGCCACTCACTTTTGTATTCAGACAGGGAAACGTCTATGGATATCTGCTTCAATAATGTCTCGCTAAACCACCCACTGTCACTGTCTGTACCAGAATGGATTATTCGTTCAGGTGAGCACTGGGCGGTATTTGAAACCCATGGCAACGTTGGCAGCCTACTTGGCGATTTACTGTGTGGTGAACTGAAAGCCGATGAAGGGCAACTCCAACAGCCTCACTCTAGCATTGCCCAAGTCTCGCTTGCCGAACAGCAGCGACTATTAGAACTAGAACAAGCTAATGACGACAGTGAGTTTTTAGATCGAATTGATTTTGGACGCACTGTAGAACAATTGGTCTCGGAGTTTTCTGATAACCCTGATGTGATCGAGCAGCTCATCCAAGAGCTAGATTTACTTCATCTTAGAGAACGCGGTTTTAAACAACTCTCAACCGGTGAAACCCGCCGCGTGATGCTAGCGCGAGCACTCGCCAGCGCGCCAAAAGTATTGGTACTCGATGAGCCTTTTGTTGGTCTAGATACTTTGCACCGTAAAATGCTAGCTGACTATCTGAAAGACCTATCCCTACACGTTCAACTGATCATCATTACCTCGCGAGAAGATGAAGTCCCAAGCTGGATGTCGCACGTTGCGATGTTTGAAAAAGGGGCGCTCAAGGAACAGCTCAGCCATACCGAATGGCGCGAGCACCCAATTATTTCACAGCTCTTAGCGCAATCTTCACAGCAAAGTGAACAGTGGCTCGAACTTATCCGTAAACATCAGCATACCGCTAAGTTCGCGGATCCCTTGGTCAACATCACTGACGGTAAGGTGGAGTACGTTGAGCAAAAGATCTTCTCCGGGGTCAATTGGCAAATCAACAATGGCGAACACTGGCAAGTTCGCGGTCCCAATGGCTGCGGCAAAAGTACTTTGCTCGGGATGATTTTTGGTGACCACCCACAATGTTATAGCAACGATATCGAGATTTATGGCATCAAACGCGGCAGCGGCGAGACAGTTTGGGACATCAAGCAGCACACTGGAATGGTGTCTTCATCTTTGCACCTGCAATACCGAGTTAACTGCAATGCCCGTGACGTTTTACTGTCTGGATTCTTTGATTCCATCGGACTTTATGACAAACCAAGCAAAAAGCAAATCAACGCCGCTGATGAATGGTTAACTCTGCTGCACATGTCGCACCTGAAAGATTGCGCATTCAAGTCTTTAGAATACAGTCAGCAGCGTCTGCTACTTATCGCACGTGCCATTATCAAACAGCCGACGATACTGATTTTGGATGAACCTTATCAAGGCCTTGATTTCTTAGGGCGCAAATTGGTTATGAATGCATTAGAGCTTATCGCTAAGGAAAACCTAAGCCAGTTGCTGTACGTCTCGCATTATGTCGAAGATGAGCTAGACAGTATTCACTATTTTGTGGATTTTGTTGAAGCAGGTAATGAGAAGGGCTACCGCGTAGTCATCACCACACCGGAGCTAAAAAGCCAAACGCCTGCTAGCAACACCAATCAAAAGGAAATCTCGTGTCAGGAAAAATAGCCATCGTCTACTTTACTAAAAATGGCACAACGCGACAGTTAGCGCAGAGAATTTTATGCTAACCTAAGGCTATTAATTCCATTTTTTCATCATAATCGTCATGCTTTTAGAAGGTATTGAAACACTGCTGGTGCTTGCTCAAGAGAAAACCATGGGACGTACCGGTAGTCGTCTCTATATCAGCCAATCTGCGGTCAGCAAGCGCATTGCCAATCTAGAAAAGAAACTCGGTAAGACCTTAATTGAGCCGGAAGGAAGGCAAATACGTTTGACGCCAGAGGCAGAGGCGCTCATTGCCCGTGTTGGCCCAAGTTTGAATGAGTTGCGCGGTTTAATTGCCGAAGAACAGCAAGTTGAAACACACTCAATATTAAGACTCGATTGCTCAGAAACCTTAGTTGCAGGCTACTTGAGTGACGTAATGCCGCAGCTACTTGCCAAAGACAGCTATCTCACCGTCACCACCAACCACACGCCCCGTATCATCGAGCATGTCAAATCTGGTGAGGCGGCGGTAGGTCTGTGTGCCGGCCATTTAAACTCGCGGCTTGGATTAGTGACGACGCACCTTTTTGATGAGCCATTCAAGGTAGTGAGTCAGCAGCCCTTAACCGAACCACCAACGAGTCTTATCACCAATGATCTCAACAATCCTGCGAATACATACCAAGCCGGTTTATTACAGCAAGCTGGAATCGCACCAAGCATGCAGATGGACTCGTACACTGCGGCTGCTCAGCTCGCTATCCGAGGAGTGGCACCTGCACTCGTGCCGCTATCCATCATCAAAACCTTACACATAAGTGAGTCACTGTGTTTTGACTTTGATTTTTTGACCACCTTAACGCGCCCAGTTCATGTGATATACCGGCCAAGTGCACTCAAGCAATCGCGCCTTAAAACAGTGATTGAAACCATTGAGGATGCTGTTCCCAAAGTAGCTTTAATGCCATCACCATTGACATAACAACCACCAGCGGACGAATAAACTTCTTTCCCTTAGACACGACAACTTTAGCTCCCATGCGCGCACCTAGGAAACCACCCGCCGCCATCACTAAACCAATTTCCCATACTGGTAGACCTGCAATGATAAAGAAAATCAACGCGGCTAGGTTCGAGGTAAAGTTAAGTACCTTAGTACGCGCGGTCGCATGGACAATCGAGAGCTGAGCAATAGCAACAAAACAGATAGTAAAAATAGAGCCAGTGCCTGGACCAAAGAAGCCATCATAAAAGCCCACACCGGTACCAACAGAAAAAGCAAACAGGGTTTCCGACATCTTAGGTTTGCCACCACCTTCGCCTGCCTGTGGTGCTAATAAGAAATAGAGTGAGATACCCAATAGCAAAACCGGAATAAGACTGGTCAGAACACCCGCATCTATATGCTGTACAAGCTCAGCACCCACAGCCGAGCCAACAAAGGTACAGGCAATCGCCAAGCGCATATCTTTGAGATCAACAATGCCGTTACGAACAAAATACCAAGTAGCCGAAAAACTGCCAAACGAGCTCTGCAGCTTATTGGTCGCCAGTGCCTGAGTGGGTGGCACCCCCGCAGAGAGCAATGCTGGCAACGTCAACAGCCCACCTCCACCCGCCATGGCATCAATAAAACCGGCTAAACCAGCTACAAAAAACAATAAAACAAGAATGTCGTAAGTTACGTCCATGCTATGAGCTCAGAAAGAAATTTTCTAAATTGTATCTGCTTGCTACATAACCACTAGCGAAACGCCCGCAATATAACTATTCCCATTTGGAATAATTCATCTTGTAACTGACTTTTTCGTGTTTTTCAGAAAACCACTCCATGCCTCTCAATGCATAGTCTTCTAGTTGAGAGACCAGCGAAAAATGTGTGTATTGGTTACAAGGCACCGTTCAAAACTAACTAATACAGACAAAACAATGAAAAATATCTATCTCTATTGCTTACTCCTCTTTCCGTGTCTAGCTCTCTCTGATGAGTCCAATAAAGACTATCCAAACGTGCACCTTCAATACAGTCAAAATCATTGCAGCTCAATGCATACCCAGCAAGAAATGAATGAGTGCTCAGAAGTTCAGTATTTAGCAGCGCTAAAAAAGCTAGCTCTTGTTATGTCTGAAATGCTCTCAGAAGAGGCTCAAGACACTAAATACCTGCACCTTCTCCAATCTGCACATACACAATGGAAGCATTCATATCGCATAGATTGTGAGCTGGAAACGATCGATTCTTGGGATGGCAGTGCTTATACCTCTCTTTTGCATGCTTGCTTCGAACTAAAAATCAATGAGCGATTACATTATCTCGAATGGCTACAAAGTAACGTATAGGGAGGGCGATTAAATGAGTGTTAAAAGACCCAAAGTAGGAACATTAACCTTTGACTCAGAGGGCACTGAGCAAGGTCGATATCATAGTCGAAAATTACATGTCCCTAGCCAATACTCCGGTTTGACCATAGGTCGTGGCTACGATTTAAAGACTAAGAAAGCTATCAAGGTACAAAAAGATCTCGTAAACGCTGGACTAAAGGTATCGGAAGCCTTCTTACTTTCTAAAGCAGCAGGTTTGTATGGTTCGCAAGCCAAGAATTTCATCTCTAGTAATTCACTCGCACACTTTGAAATATCTCAAGATCAGCAAGTAAAGCTTTTTCTAATCAGCTATCTCGAAGAAGAAGCAGAAGCGAAACGTCTCTGCTCAAAGCCGGACGTCACCAAAAAATATGGTGATGGCAATTGGGATAAACTTGATCCACGGATCAAAGCGGTCGTTATAGACCTCAAGTTCAGGGGCGACTACACAGGAAGAACTCGTAAGTTTCTACAACAGTACATCGTCCAAAATGATCTCTCTGGTTTTCGAAAAGTAATCGCTAACGAGGCAAACTGGACAGAGCAAAGAGTACCGACAGATCGGTTTCAAAGACGTATTTCTTATCTAGACCTTCATTGATTGGCTCAATAGAGCACAAAAAAGCCCGCTCAAATGAGCGGGCAATGAGGTTGTCTAGGAGGTGATAGCTCACCTCTCTATTCTTGTTGTGCTACGCGATTATGCGTTTTTGATCTGCTCGTGCAGTTCTTGTACTGACGTTACTGCTACTTTCGCATCAGCAGTGTGAGCCATACACGTTGCAAACGCTGCATTTAGCGTTGTTGTGTAGTTCACTTTCTCAGCAAGAGCACCGCGACGTAGAACTTTTGAGTCTTCAATCGATTGACGACCTGCTGTCGTGTTCACGATGTAGGTGTACTCGTTGTTCTTGATGCGGTCTAGGATGTGTGGACGACCTTCGTGTACCTTGTTCACAAGACGAGGGTTGATGCCCGCTTCACCTAGGATTACCGCTGTGCCGTGTGTCGCGTCTAGCTGGTAACCAAGCTTAGTTAGCTTAGAGGCTAAGTCAACGACACGCTGCTTGTCGCCTTCGCGAACAGACAGTAGTGCGCGGCCGCCTTCTGGGTAAACATTGCCACAACCTAGTTCTGCTTTCGAGTAAGCTTCTGCGAACGTTGCGCCAACACCCATAACCTCACCAGTAGAGCGCATTTCTGGGCCTAGTAGTGGGTCAACACCTGGGAACTTGTTGAACGGCAGCACTACTTCTTTAACAGAGTAGTATGGTGGGATGATCTCTTTCGTAAAGCCTTGAGACTCTAGAGATTGACCCGCCATAACACGCGCCGCAATTTTCGCAAGTGGTGCACCTGTTGCTTTAGAAACAAACGGCACTGTACGAGCTGCACGTGGGTTTACTTCGATTAGGTAAACTTTGTTGTTCTTAACCGCAAACTGAGTGTTCATTAGACCGCGTACACCCAACTCGAACGCTAGCTTTTCAACTTGCTCACGCATCACATCTTGGATTTCCGCGCTTAGCGTGTAAGCCGGTAGCGAACATGCTGAGTCACCTGAGTGAACGCCTGCTTGCTCGATGTGCTCCATGATGCCGCCGATAACCACTCGCTCACCGTCACAGATTGCATCAACGTCGACTTCAACTGCATCATCAAGGAAGCTATCTAGAAGTACTGGTGATTCGTTAGACACGCTCACTGCTTCGTTGAAGTAACGACGTAGATCTTGCTCGTCGTATACAATTTCCATCGCACGACCACCTAGTACGTATGAAGGACGTACTACCAGTGGAAAGCCGATTTCACGTGACTTATCAACCGCTTGCTCAAGCGTTGTTACTGTCGCGTTTTCTGGCTGAAGTAGGCCTAGACGGTCTACAGCAACTTGGAAGCGTTCACGGTCTTCTGCACGGTCGATAGCGTCTGGGCTAGTACCAATAATTGGCACACCAGCGGCTTCTAGAGCGCGTGCTAGTTTCAGTGGCGTTTGACCACCGTACTGAACGATAACACCCTTTGGCTTTTCAACGCGTACGATTGACAGTACATCTTCAAGCGTTACAGGTTCGAAGTACAGACGGTCTGACGTGTCGTAGTCCGTTGATACTGTCTCTGGGTTACAGTTAACCATGATGGTTTCGTAACCATCTTCACGCAGTGCAAGAGACGCGTGTACACAACAGTAGTCAAATTCGATACCTTGACCGATACGGTTAGGACCACCGCCCAGAACCATGATCTTGTCTTTGTCGGTTGGCTGTGCTTCACACTCTTCATCGTAAGATGAGTACATGTAAGCCGTGTCTGATGAGAATTCTGCCGCACACGTATCGACGCGCTTGTAAACAGGGTGAATCTCGTACTGGTCACGTAGACGGCGGATTTCGCTTTCAGATACACCTAGTAGAGTCGATAGGCGAGCATCCGCGAAGCCTTTGCGCTTCATCTTGCGAAGTACGTCTTCAGTAAGACCTGCAAAACCACCTGCTTTAACTTCGTTCTCTAGTTTCACAATCTCTTCGATTTGAACTAGGAACCAACGGTCAATTTGCGTTAGGTTGAATACACCGTCCACAGACAAACCGGCACGGAATGCGTCTGCGATGTACCAGATACGCTCCGCACCCGCTTCTTTCAGCTCGTGACGGATTTTAGATAGTGCGTCTGGAGAGTCTAGGTCAACCATCTCGTCAAAGCCGTTCGCGCCAACTTCTAGGCCACGAAGTGCTTTTTGTAGAGATTCTTGTTGGTTACGACCAATCGCCATTACCTCACCAACTGACTTCATCTGAGTTGTTAGACGGTCGTTAGCGCCCGCGAACTTCTCGAAGTTGAAGCGAGGGATCTTAGTCACAACGTAGTCGATAGTTGGTTCGAATGATGCTGGTGTTGCGCCGCCCGTGATGTCGTTCATTAGCTCGTCTAGAGTAAAGCCAACTGCTAGCTTCGCAGCAATCTTCGCGATTGGGAAACCTGTTGCTTTAGACGCTAGCGCAGAAGAGCGAGATACACGTGGGTTCATCTCGATGATAACCATACGGCCATCTTTCGGGTTGATACCAAACTGAACGTTTGAACCACCTGTTTCTACACCGATTTCACGCAGTACCGCTAGAGAAGCGTTACGCATCAACTGGTATTCTTTGTCCGTCAGCGTTTGCGCTGGCGCCACAGTGATTGAGTCACCAGTGTGGATGCCCATTGGGTCAAAGTTTTCAATCGCACAAACGATGATACAGTTGTCCGCTTTGTCACGAACCACTTCCATCTCGTACTCTTTCCAGCCGATTAGCGACTCATCGATAAGAAGCTCGTTGGTTGGAGAAAGGTCTAGACCGCGGCGACAAATCTCTTCGAACTCCTCTTTGTTATACGCGATACCACCACCGGTACCACCCATAGTGAAAGAAGGGCGAATGATACAAGGGAAGCCAACCATATCAAGAACGCCATAAGCTTCTTCCATAGTCTTAGCCGTGTCAGCACGTGGACACTCTAGGCCAATTGACTTCATTGCTTTATCGAAGCGAGAACGGTCTTCTGCTTTATCGATAGCGTCAGCCGTTGCACCGATCATCTCTACGCCAAACTCAGCAAGTACGCCGTGTTTTTCTAAGTCTAGAGCACAGTTAAGTGCAGTCTGACCACCCATCGTAGGGAGTACTGCATCTGGACGCTCTTTCTCGATAATCTTACGAACCACTTCCCACTGGATAGGCTCGATGTAAGTTGCATCTGCCATGTCTGGGTCAGTCATGATAGTTGCAGGGTTCGAGTTCACAAGAATAACTCGGTAACCTTCTTCGCGCAGTGCTTTACACGCTTGAGCGCCTGAGTAGTCAAACTCACAAGCCTGACCAATAACGATTGGGCCAGCACCAAGAATTAGAATACTTTTTAAGTCAGTACGTTTTGGCATTCTCAACTACTCCGAATTACGCTTTGCTTTTCTTGTCTGAGACAAATAGGTTGATTAGGTCGATAAAGTGGTCAAACAATGGCGCTGCATCGTGTGGACCTGGGCTCGCTTCAGGGTGACCCTGGAAGCTGAACGCTGGCTTATCTGTACGGTGGATACCTTGAAGTGTGCCGTCAAACAGAGATTTGTGCGTTGCACGTAGGTTCTCTGGAAGCGTCTCTTCATCCGCAGCAAAGCCGTGATTCTGTGAGGTAATCATTACTACGTCACGGTCTAGGTCTTTAACTGGGTGGTTTGCACCGTGGTGACCAAACTTCATCTTCACTGTTTGCGCACCAGACGCTAGAGCCAAGATTTGGTGACCAAGGCAGATACCAAAGAGTGGTAGGCCTTTGTCTAGGAATACTTTTGTTGCTTCGATAGCGTAAGTACATGGCGCTGGGTCACCAGGACCGTTTGATAGGAATACGCCATCTGGGTTAAGTGCAAGCACGTCTTCAGCAGAAGTTTGCGCTGGAACCACTGTTAGGCGGCAACCGCGGTCAACAAGCATGCGTAGGATGTTGCGTTTTGCACCGAAGTCGTAGGCAACAACATGATATGGCAGCTCGCTGTCGTCTTTCGCTTCAGGAAGACCACCCTCGAGCGTCCACGAACCCTGTTTCCATTGATACGTCTCTTTTGTTGTAACTTCTTTCGCAAGATCCATACCTTTCAAGCCAGGGAATTCTTTCGCTTTAGCGAGTGCTAGCGCTTCATCTAGGTTATCACCTGCAACGATACAACCGTTTTGAGCACCTTTCTCACGTAGAAGACGAGTCAGCTTACGCGTATCGATATCTGCAATACCAACGATGTTTTGAGACTTAAGGTAGTCTGAAAGTGACTGTTCAGTACGGAAGTTAGAAGCGATAAGAGGAAGATCGCGGATCACAAGGCCTTGTGCGTGGATTGCTGAAGACTCTTCGTCTTCTTTATTAGTACCAGTATTACCAATATGAGGGTAAGTAAGGGTAACAATCTGTTGAGAATAGGAAGGATCAGTGAGGATTTCTTGGTACCCCGTCATCGAGGTATTAAAAACAACTTCACCAACGGATAAACCATCTGCTCCAATGGAAACACCGCGGAACACTGTCCCATCTTCTAGGACTAACAGTGCTGATTTACTCAAGACAACCTCCAGAATAAAAATGCATAAATTTTAAATTAAATTGCAGATTTGCCTTCCTCTTCGCTATAAGTAAGCGGTTTTAGGTAGTTCAGACAAATTGGCGGTATTCTAATGATGCCGACGTTTTGTGTCAACAAGCATGGAAAAATAAATCTAATTTTTATAGTCGCTGGCGAATTTTTCGTTTTAAACCGCCAAAAATGTACATTTACAAAGACAAATTCAATCAGTTAACGGCAAGCATAGTTTTTCGATGCAGAAACCCGTCAGCCCACTCCGTTATTTGCAACAACTATTTGCGCAAACGATCGCCAAACAGACAAAACATATAAAAATAGAGGTTTAAGTTAAAAAACGACAAATAATCCCCATAAAAATAAGCAAAAACCACAATTACTGTACAGTTTGCATCCATTTGTGAAAGTTGGGGCGCAAAGTGTTTATAGTAGTTCCGACCATCGTTTCTAGAATATTTATGTATTTGTTGTTTCTAATCACTACCCCAATTTTGGGTATAAAAAAAGCGCCATACTGGCGCTTTTTTTAAATGCTATCTAAGCCGAGCACTTCGGTCATGGTGTAAAAACCAGCAGGCTTGTCGTTGAGCCACACTGCGGCTTTCACTGCACCGTTTGCAAAGGTCATACGATCGGTCGCTTTGTGAGTAATCTCAACACGCTCGCCGATATCTGCAAACATCGCGGTGTGCTCACCGATAATGTCACCGGCCCGAATAGTCGCAAAGCCGATTTCATCACGAGTTCGCTCACCCGTAATACCTTCGCGAGCATAGACTGCCACATCGTTTAGCTCATTACCCATGGCGCCAGCAATCGCTTCACCCATGCCAATCGCAGTGCCAGATGGAGCATCAACCTTATGGCGGTGATGTGCTTCAACAATTTCAATGTCGCAGTAATCACCCATCACTTTCGCTGCTTTCTCTAGCAATTTGAAAACGAGGTTAACACCGACGCTGTAGTTTGGAGCCATAACCACTGGAACCACTTTGGCCGCTTCATCGATAAGTTGTTTCTCTTCATCGCTAAAGCCAGTGGTACCAATCACCATTTTTTTGCCGTGTTGTTTACACAGCTCGAGGTTCGCAAGGGTACTTTTTGGTGCGGTAAAGTCGATAATCACATCGAAGTCTTCAATCGACTTTGTTAAATCGTCTACAAGCGCGACATCAAAACGCCCCTCACCACATAGTTCGCCAACATCAACACCAACGAGTGAAGACTCAGGACGCTCTGAGCCCGCTCCCACGGTCGCTTGTTTGTTGTGAAATGTTGCTTTTACTAGGTTGCGACCCATTCGGCCCGCTGCTCCTGCAATCGCAATTCTTACCATTGCGCTATTCTCCGTTGTTTTGTGTTGCTACCGTTTTTTGTTGCTACCAATGTAACGTAAAGCCTTTGGGGCTGCTAGCACCTAAGGGGATTTAGCTGAATTTTTCTATCACTTTATTCAACACTGGCACGTTGGCTTCTGGGAAGGCATAGTCAGCCAACTCACTGATCATTACCCATCGACCTTCCTGTCCTTCTTTTCCAAACGGAGTACCTTCGAAGGCAGTGACCGAAATAAAGTCAAACTCCAGTGACTTCTCTGGGTAGTCGTGCAGCAGATGCTCAAACACGGTTTGCTCGGTCACTGTGATATCAATCTCTTCGTAAAGCTCACGAATGATAGCCTCGCTAATGGTTTCTCCGGTTTCAACTTTACCACCAGGGAACTCCCAAAAACCGCCTTTATGCAGATTGTCCGGTCTTTTCGTAATGTAGATTTGAGATTTATCTTGATTGAAAATGATTGCGGCAACGATATGAATGCGTTTCACTCTACTTTCCTCATTATTGTTTTTGTTACTCGCGCAGAAGCTATGCATAAAAAAGAAGTTACGCATAAAAAAAGAGCCGCATAGCGCGACTCTTTTCTTCAGCATCGTGTCTTAGTTGATCTTACCATGACATTGCTTATACTTCTTACCGCTTCCACATGGGCATGGTTCGTTGCGGCCTACCTTACGCTCTTCACGCACCATAGGTTGTTGTGAACCATCCTCCGCTTGCTCTGAATTATCGGCTAGCTGATTTTCAGCATTGGCATGCTGCGCTTGCGCTTTTGCCGCTGCCGCTTCGGCTTGAGCTTGGCGCTGAGCTTCCATACGCTCCACTTCTTCTTGCTGCTGTACACGTACTTTAGAAAGAATCGTGATCACGTCAAATTTCAGAGAATCTAGCAGTTGCTCGAACAACTCAAACGACTCACGCTTGTACTCTTGTTTCGGGTTCTTCTGAGCATAACCACGTAGGTGGATACCTTGACGTAGGTGATCCATCGCCGCTAGGTGCTCTTTCCAAAGCGTGTCTAGCGTTTGTAGCATCACAGATTTCTCGAAGTTGCGCAGTACTTGCGCGCCAACCGTCTCTTCTTTCTGCTGGTAAACCGTTACTGCAGTATCCAAGATCTTCTCACGAAGCGCTTCTTCGTAGAGCTTGTCGTCTTCTTCCAACCAAGACTTGATCGGCAGATCAAGGTCAAAGTCATTCTTAAGACGCTCTTGAAGGCCTTCTGTATCCCACATATCTTCTAGCGATTGCGGAGCAATGTATTCATCAATAACAGACGTGAACACATCACTACGGTTCTGCTCTAGCATCTCGCTGATGTCATCAGCAGTCATTAGCTCGTCGCGCAGCTCGTACACTACTTTACGTTGGTCGTTCGCCACATCATCGTATTCAAGAAGCTGTTTACGGATGTCGAAGTTACGACCTTCCACTTTACGCTGTGCTTTTTCTATTGAGCGAGACAGCATCTTACTTTCAATCGCTTCACCTTCATCCATACCGCTTTGGATTAGGCTTGCCATACGATCAGAGGTAAAGATACGCAACAGTTGATCTTCCATCGATAGGTAGAAGCGTGAAGAGCCCGCATCACCCTGACGACCAGAACGACCACGAAGCTGGTTATCGATACGACGAGATTCGTGACGCTCAGTACCGATGATGTGTAGACCACCGGCTTCTAGCACTTGGTCATGAATCACTTTCCATTCCGCTTTAATCGCGTCAATCTGCTCTTGTGATGGGTTGTCTAGCTGCTCAACCTTCGCTTGCCAGCTACCACCTAACACGATATCGGTACCACGGCCTGCCATGTTAGTCGCGATAGTTACCGCGCCTGGCGTACCCGCTTCAGCTACGATTTCCGCTTCTCTTTCGTGGAATTTCGCATTCAGTACGTTGTGTTTGATCTTCGCTTGCTTAAGGGCGTTAGACAATAGCTCTGATTTCTCAATCGATACCGTACCCACTAGGCTTGGCTGACCGTTTGCCGTGCGCTCTTTGATGTCTTCAATGATGGCGTTGAATTTTTCCACTTCTGTACGATAAACCACATCCGGCATATCATTACGAACCATAGGCTTGTTGGTTGGGATAACCACTGTCTCTAGGCCGTAGATAGATTGAAATTCGAATGCTTCAGTATCAGCCGTACCTGTCATGCCTGACAGTTTGTCATATAAACGGAAGAAGTTCTGGAAGGTAATCGATGCCAGCGTTTGGTTCTCGTTTTGGATCTTAACGCCTTCTTTTGCTTCAACGGCTTGGTGAAGGCCTTCAGACCAGCGGCGACCCGGCATAGTACGGCCGGTGTGTTCATCAACGATAACCACTTCACCTTGCTCGTTCACGATATAGTCAACGTTCTTTTCAAACAGTACGTGAGCACGAAGCGCCGCATTCACGTGGTGTAGCAAACTGATGTTAGTTGGCGAGTAGAGAGTGTCGCCCTCTTCCATCATGCCATTCTTGATAAGCAGTTCTTCAACAAATTCCTGACCGGTTTCTGTTAGGTGCACTTGCTTAGACTTCTCGTCCACTGTGTAGTGGCCGTCACCACGATACTCTTCCGAATCTTCTTGATCTTGTTGCTCAAGGTGAGGAATCAAGGTGTTGATGCGAGTGTAAAGATCAGAGCTATCTTCGGCTGGACCAGAGATAATTAGCGGTGTACGCGCTTCATCGATTAAGATCGAGTCCACTTCATCGACAACAGCAAAGAAACGTTCACGTTGAACACGATCTTCAACGCGGAAAGCCATGTTGTCACGTAGATAGTCGAAACCAAACTCGTTGTTTGTTCCGTATAGAATATCTGCTTGGTATGCGTCTTTCTTCTCTTGAGGGTGCATGTTTGGCACGTTAATGCCAACGGTCATACCTAAGAATTCAAACAATGCACGGTTGGTTTCCGCATCACGTTTCGCAAGGTAGTCGTTCACGGTAACAATGTGAACGCCTTTACTTGGTAGAGCGTTTAGGTACGCAGGTAGTGTCGCCGTTAGCGTTTTACCTTCACCAGTACGCATCTCTGCGATTTGGCCAGAGTTAAGAACCATGCCACCGATAAGCTGAACATCGAAGTGACGCATGCCGAATACACGCTTAGATGCTTCACGAACAGTTGCAAATGCTTCTGGCAGGATTTGGTCTAGGTTTTCACCTTTGTCCAAACGCTCACGAAACTCAACCGTTTTCGCTTTTAGTTCTTCGTCAGACAACGCTTCGAACTGCGGCTCGTAGTTATTGATCTGTTTTACGATTTTTCTTAGTCGACGCAGTGTTCTGTCGTTGCGACTACCAATGACCTTTGTCAGTAGGTTACTAATCATTGTGTTTTTGTTCTCTCTACCATTAGATCATTTCGACCTATTAAAATTGCCTTCCGTCTCTACTAAGGCCAAGCGACCTAACTGAGATAAAATCTATACCAACTGATATTGAGTTCAAGCGGCTAGAATTCAAGGCAGACATACCAATTAATGGCACATAGTTTAAGGAATTTTTGACCCAACAACCAAGCATCTATCGAAACTAACCGTAATTAGTTTGATGTGTTTGGAAGTTTTGAAGAATAAACCCGCTATAAGGTGGATATTGTCGCTGAAAAGAACGGCATTTGATAAAGATAGCGCCGCTCAAATTTGCAAACTTAAACTGCGTAAACGCCGCCTACTTTAGTATTTCGCCGAAGTGGTTGAGGTAAATATCGAGGAAAGATCCCTACGATCGGCAAGAGATCGTCGCGATCCTGAAAGTACTTGGCAAGCTTTTGCCACCTAATTGACTCTCAATTTGCGAAAGCGATTCAAACTAAAAAGCCAAATCACAGATACAAAAAAATCAGGCGCTAGGCCTGATTTTTCTCAATGAGGAGGATTGGATTACGCCAAAACCATGCTCGGATCTGCAAACGCAACTGGAGAACCTTCTTTTTCTTCAAAGGTCGTCCACTCCCACGCTTCTTGATCCGCCAGTACCGCACGAAGCAGTTGGTTGTTCAAGCCGTGGCCAGATTTGTAAGCAGCAAACTCACCAATGATGGCATGACCTGCCATATAAAGGTCACCAATCGCATCTAAAACTTTATGAGTCACAAACTCATTATCAAAACGAAGGCCATCTTCATTAAGAATACGGTAGTCATCAAGTACGATTGCATTATCAAAACTTCCGCCAAGCGCAAGGTTCTTAGATTGCAGATATTCGATGTCACGCATGAAGCCAAACGTTCTTGCACGAGAAATCTCTTTCACAAAGCCTTGTGAAGAAAAATCGAACAGTAAGTGCTGCTCATCTGCATCAATTGCAGGATGGTTGAAATCAATCTCGAAATCCATGCGGAAGCCGTTAAATGGACGGAACTCAGCCCACTTGTCACCATCTTCAAAACGTACAGTTTTCTTGATACGAATGAATCGTTTTGGTGCATTTTGAGTCTCAATGCCCGCTTGTTGTAGCAGGTATACGAATGGGCTTGCGCTACCATCCATAATTGGGATCTCAGGTGCATCAACTTCAACGATAATGTTATCGATACCCATGCCAGCCAGAGCCGCATTTAGGTGCTCAACCGTAGAAATACGGATGCCTTCATCGTTAACAAGCGCAGTACATAACATAGTGTCACGTACAGAAAGAGGATCCGCAGGGAAATCCACAGGCGGATTCACGTCAGTACGACGGTATACAACACCAGTATTCGCAGCCGCAGGACGCAAAGTTAGTGTTACTTTACGGCCAGAGTGGAGACCCACTCCTACAGTAGTCACTATTTCTTTAAGCGTACGTTGTCTGATCATCTACAAACCTCTTAATCTACGCTACATATCACGGTTGATTATGTAACCAACCGCGAATCCTACCAGAAATTTGAGCTATGTCAAATTCACGCAGATTATCAATCTGCCTGACGACGCAAAAATGCTGGAATGTCTAAGTAGCCACTTTCCTTCTCAGGCTTAGGTGCTGCGCTGGTATTGCCGCTCGACACAGGTGCAGAGCTTGCAGTATTCGGCGTGTTCACCTCAACCTTCTCCTGATTATTTACAGGCAAAGATTGTGCCACCTTGTCCTCTACTTTTGCAGCTGGTGCTTGAGTTGACTGTTGGGGCTGACTTGCCGTCACTGGCGTTTTACCGCCTGCGACTAGCGTAATATCTGGCTTACGTTCGTTGCCAATACCCGTCGCAACCACAGTCACGCGAATTTCGTCGCTCATGTCTGGGTCTAGAGAAGTACCGATAACAACCGTTGCATTGTCAGACGCAAAGGCTTTCACTGTGTTACCAACCGTCTCGAATTCGTCTAGACGCATATCAAGACCAGCAGTGATGTTCACAAGCACACCACGTGCACCTGCTAGATCGATGTCTTCTAGAAGTGGGCTAGAAATTGCCATCTCTGCCGCTTCTTCTGCACGATCTTCACCTTTAGCAACACCGCTACCCATCATTGCATGACCCATCTCTGACATCACGGTACGTACGTCCGCAAAGTCGACGTTAATCATGCCTGGGCGAGTAATCAATTCTGCGATACCTTGAACCGCATTCTTCAGTACGTCGTTTGCACTTGCAAACGCTTCCAGTAGCGTAACGCCACGGCCTAGTACTTTCAGAAGCTTTTCGTTTGGAATCGTGATCAAAGAGTCAACGTGCTTTGATAACTCTTCAATACCTTGCTCTGCGAATAAAAGACGCTTTTTACCTTCGAAGCTAAATGGTTTCGTGACCACTGCGACGGTAAGAATGCCTAACTCTTTCGCGACTTCAGCAATTACTGGAGCTGCACCGGTTCCGGTACCACCGCCCATACCAGCTGCGATAAATACCATATCGGCACCAGTAATGCTTTCTTTAATTCTTTCTTTGTCTTCAAGAGCTGCATCACGTCCAACTTGAGGGTTTGCACCCGCGCCCAAGCCTTTTGTGATATCGCCGCCAATTTGAATAACGTGGTTGATGCTCGTTTTGCGTAGTGCTTGAGCATCGGTATTAACACTAATGAAATCAACCCCTTCGATTGACTCACGTACCATGTGTTCTACAGCGTTACCACCGCCACCGCCTACACCCACTACTTTAATGACAGCTTCGTCAGACATTTCCATCATCGGTTCAAACATTTGTTATCTCCGTTTTCCTGCAACTCAGGTTAAAACTCTTTTTGTATCCAGTTACGCAACTTACCAAAGATTGTCGACACCGATTGACGCTTTGGTTCGTTATAATCATTGTCGTCATTAATCTGACTGTCTCTTGCGTAATGAAGTAATCCAACGGCCGTAGAATGATACGGCTCTTTTACATAGTCCGTAAGGCCACTCACCTCTAGAGGCTTGCCTACACGAACCTGGTTACGGAATACACGTTCAGCGCACTCCACAACCCCTTCAATTTGTGCTGCACCGCCGGTTAAGACGACACCTGCTGCGAGATGGTGCTTCACACCGTTCTCTCTAAGTTTAGCTTGAACATTATCAATGGTTTGATTAACAAGTCCCATTAATTCTGTATAGCGCGGTTCTATCACTTCTGCCAATGTTTGACGTTGTAAACTGCGTGATGGACGACCGCCAACGCTTGGAACGTTCACTGTATCGTCTTTACTCACCAGTTCACTCAGTGCACAGCCATACTTCACTTTGATTTCTTCAGCATCACTCAAAGGTGTACCGAAAGCAAAAGCGATATCACTGGTCACCGCATTGCCAGCATAAGAGAACACTTCAGTGTGTCTCAGTGCTCCGCCAGTCCAGATGGAGATATCCATAGTGCCAGCGCCAATGTCAACCACGCAAACACCAAGCTCGCGCTCGTCTTCGGTGATCACAGCATTACTTGATGCCAGACCAGAGAAAACCAGTTGTTCGACTTTGAGTCCACAGCGTTCTACCGCTTTAATGATGTTTCTTGCCATGTCGTTATGACAAGAGATCAAATGAACACTCACTTCCATTCGAACCCCAGACAGTCCAAGCGGGTTTTTAATACCCTCTTGATAGTCTATGGTAAATTCCTGAGGAATCACATGAAGAATGCGCTGTTCATCACCAATTTTTATGGATTTAGCGGTATGAATCGCCCTGTCCATATCATCTTGTGACACTTCTTCCTCAGAAATGGTTCCCATGCCCTTTTCAATTCGACTCGCAATATGCTTACCAGAAAGTGAGATAAACACGCTGCTGATCTGGCATTCCGCCATCAGCTCAGCCTGATCGACAGCACGTTGCACGGATTTAACCACTGACTCAAGGTCGTTAACGCCACCTTTGTCCATTCCGCGAGAAGGACTAGAACCTGCACCAATGATATTTACCTGCCCGTCCGGCAAAACTTCGCCGACTAGCGCAGATACGGTCGCAGTGCCAATATCAAGACCGACAATAATATTGTCATCCGTGGTCTTCGTCATCTGTACTCTCTTATGTTTTGCTATCTCAAATCCCAGAGAACAACTCGCTTTGGTTGCCCAATTCCTAACTGAACTTAAGTATCGATACGCTAATGCCTATCGATACATAAAACCAGTTACCCTGCCGACTCCGTAAGATTACCTTCTGCTGTCATTTCAGCAGGAAACCAACCGACGGCTGCACCTGTGTCATATCGCAAATCGATGTAACTGATTTGAGATACCTTGTCACCCAGTTCGCGATACAAAGAGATAAAACGCTGCAAGCGCTCATCAAGTGCATCTTTGCCTAGCTCTAGACGGATCCCGTTATCTAGGATCACTTGCCATGCCCGGCGCTCATTCAACACTAACGAAGATATGGCTAGCCCTAAACTCGCTAACTTGGCATTGCTATCACGATAAGTATCCAACACAAAGCGTTCAGTACCCATCGGGCCATACAGTTTCACTTTCTGTTCTTCAATCACAGAAACATCACCGCTGAACACGACACCATGAATATCAAGCATATCGATGCCATTCCAAATTGCGCTAGCCTGGTACTCGGTCAAAAACACCTTAACTGTATCTGGCCACTGTTTACGTACCGATGCTTGCGAGACCCACGGAATTTGCTCAACACTTTGCTGAAGAACATCGATATCTTGAGACATGAAGGTCCCAATATGTTCCAAATTGGCAAAGGCATGCTGCACATCTTTAGCACCTACATGAGTTAGATCCCCTTGTAGCACTATCTTAGATAATGGAAGGCGCTGGTCGTCCCACATCCAGCTAATGGTGGAATAAAGCGTTGAACCGATGACTGCGATCACTGCAAATAAAAAAATCGCCCCGATCCCGTGTTGTGAAAACATGGAAGCTCGACGCGTTTGCTCTACACTGCTGTCTGAAGTTTCAGTCAAACTCTTTGGTCCCTTATTAACTTCTCTTCGCCTTTCCTTAAGATAGTGGAATAAGAGTCTAATCTAATGGTCTTAACCTAACGATTATACTAATCAATATCAAACTATCAAACACTCAACCCAAGAAAACTAGGCTTTTGCGCACTGAAACAACAAAAAAGTTCGGATGGGCGATCAATTCACTGTATCGCTCATTCGAACTCATAAATTATTCAATACACTCGAAAATCGAGAAACTAGCTATTTTGCATCACTTGGATATCTAACTTCATCTTCTCAAGCTGCTTAGCCACTTTACCAATATCACCAGCACCTTGCGTCAAGACTAAGTCGCCATCTTGCAAAAGATTGGATAAAACTGATGGTAAACCATTCATTTCTGGAACAAAAACTGGATCAAGCTTGCCGCGAGTACGAATAGTACGGCACAGTGAGCGGCCATCAGCGCCAACAATTGGAGCTTCTCCAGCCGAATACACATCCAGCATCACCAGTACATCTACCTGCTCCAGTACATTGGCAAAATCATCGTAAAGGTCACGAGTACGGCTATAACGGTGCGGTTGGAACACCATCACCAGTCGTTTATCCGCCCAACCATTACGCGCCGCTTTGATGGTGACGTCCACTTCTGTTGGATGGTGACCATAATCGTCGACCAACATGACACGGCCATTACCCGTTTCAAATTCGCCTAAATGCTCGAAACGACGTCCTGTACCTTCAGTACCAAGCATCGCCTTAACGATGGCCTCATCACTAATATTATCTTCGGTCGCGACAGCAATAGCAGCAGACGCATTCAACGCATTGTGTTCTCCCGGAATATTCAGGGTAATCTCAAGATTATCTCGGCCTTTTCTGACAACGGTAAACTTACCTTGCTGCCCTTCTTGGCGATAATTCTCAATACGTACGTCCGCATCCTCTGAAAAACCGTAAGTAATCACTTGACGACTAACACTTGGAATCAGCTCACGAACCACTGGGTCGTCAACACACATTACGGCCTGTCCGTAAAACGGCAGGTTATGTAAAAAGTCGATAAAGGTCTGTTTGAGCGTATCGAAATCACCACCATAGGTATCCATGTGGTCAGCTTCAATATTGGTGACGATGCTGACCATTGGTTGAAGGTGTAGGAACGACGCATCACTTTCATCAGCTTCGGCAATCAGGATACGGCTTGAGCCCAAGCGGGCATTCGTGCCGGCACTTTTCACCAAGCCACCGTTAACGAAGGTTGGATCCATGCCCGCTTCTGAATAGATTTGCGTAACCAGCGCTGTGGTCGTGGTTTTTCCGTGCGTCCCCGCAACGGCAATACCATGTCTAAAACGCATCAGCTCAGCAAGCATTTCAGCACGGCGAACCACTGGGATTCGCAATTCTTTCGCCGCAACTAACTCAGGGTTTTCAGGATCAATCGCAGTAGACACTACTACCACACTCGCAAGATCAATATTACTAGCAGCATGGCCAATAAAGACAGTCGCCCCCTTTTGCGTCAGGCGCGCTGTCACAGCATTCTCAGCAATATCAGAGCCGGTAATTTGATACCCCTCGTTCAGTAGCACCTCTGCGATACCACTCATACCCGCGCCGCCGATACCGACAAAGTGAATACACTTCACGCGTCTCATTTCAGGTATCAAGGCACGGATCTGCGCTAAGTCTGGTGTTTGTTGCTGTGTCATGAGTCTGTCTCGTTAATCTATTTTGTTAATTCGATAATTTCTTTCGCGACGCGTGTATCCGCATCGAGCTTAGCCGCTTGTCGGGCATTAATGGCCAGCGTTTTTAACTGCGTTCGGTCTAAGCTACGTATCTGTTCAGTCAGTTTTTCCACGCTCAATTGGGGCTGCTCAATCATATACGCAGCCTGGCAGTCGACCAAGTGGTCGCCATTAAGCGCCTGCTGACGATCTTTATGCATAAATGGAATAAAGATAGCGCCAACGCCGGCTGCAGCAAGCTCGGATACTGTCAGTGCACCGGAGCGACAAACCACAAGGTCTGCCCATTGATACGCTTCGCTAACATCATCAATAAACTCCGTCACCTCAGCCTTACTAACTTGGTTTTGCTGGTAAAGCTCAGCGACTTCTTGCTTGCTACCTTTTCCTGCTTGATGGCGAATCGTGTAGCCTTCACCCAGCGCAGCCATGACTGGTGGCAGCGTGTGATTGAGGATGCGAGCACCTTGACTGCCCCCCATCACTAAAATTCGAATATCACCATCACGGCCGTTAAGTCGTGTTTCTGGCGCTTCAATGTCTAATAAGTCTTGGCGCACTGGATTCCCTACCACTTCTGCGTCAGTAAAAGCGCCCGGAAATGCCTGGAACACCTTTTTGGCAATTTTGGAAAGCCACTGGTTGGTCAGTCCCGCGACGCCATTTTGTTCGTGGAGGACGACAGGGATACCCATAGTCCAAGCCGCAATGCCACCAGGCCCACTGACATAGCCCCCCATGCCGAGCACAGCATCAGGTTGCCAGCGCTTTAAATGTTGGCGCGCTTGAAAAATCGCACTGATGATCTGAAACGGTGCTTTAATCAGTTTAGCAATGCCTTGACCGCGCAACCCTTTCACTTTAATAAAATCAATTTCAATCCCGTGCTTTGGTACTAAGTCTGCTTCCATTCTGTCTGCAGTGCCAAGCCAACGGATCTCCCAGCCTTGCTCTTGCAAGCGCTTCGCAACAGCCAATCCCGGAAATACGTGACCGCCAGTTCCACCAGCCATCACCATTAAGCGTTTATTTTTCTTCATCTTGTTTCTTTTTCTTATCTGTTTCAGGCTCGCTGCTCGGTACAGGCTCAGGTTCAATGTCCGGAAGCAGTCGACATTCATGGTCTACTCGTAGCAGTATCGATACCGCCACCGACATGATAATCAAACTGGAGCCACCATAGCTTATCAGTGGCAATGTTAGACCTTTGGTTGGCACCATGCCCGCTGCGGCACCTACGTTTACCAAGGTTTGAAACGCAAACCAAATACCGATGGCAAAACACAAATAGCCGCCAAAAAACTGCTGTTTTTCAAACGCACGCCTACCGATATACAGGGCTTTAATCACCAGTGCAAATACCAACATCAATACTAAGACGACACCAACAAACCCGAGCTCTTCAGCCAGCACCGCAAATACAAAGTCGGTATGCGCTTCTGGTAAGTACTCCAATTTTTGCACTGAGTTACCAAGCCCTTGTCCCATCCAGTTACCACGGCCAAATGCCATGAGTGATTGCGTAAGCTGATAGCCGCTGCCAAATGGGTCTTCCCAAGGGTCTAGAAACGAAGTAACACGTCTTACTCGGTATGGCTCGACCAAAATCAGCGCTATAACCGCGCTGACGCCCGCAACAAATAGAGCAATAAACTGTGATAATTTGGCACCAGCAATAAACAACATGCCAAACAAAGTCACCAGCATCACCACCACGGTACCTAAGTCAGGCTGTCCCAACAATAGAATGGCAAACGTGGTGAACACCATAATAGGTTTGATAAAGCCGCCAAAAAACGACTGCCTGACCTCGTCTTGCTTTCTCACCAAGTAGCCGGACATGAAGATGAACAGCGACAGTTTGGCTACCTCTGCAGGCTGAAGGTTAAACAGCCCAAGCGGTATCCAACGAGACGCGCCGTTAACGGACTTGCCGACGACGAGTACAACAATCAGCAAGAAAATAGATATCGCTAGCAAATAAGTACTGTATTTGAACCATTTAGCGATAGGGATTTGCAGAACCACAGCCGACGTACCAAGCGCTAATACCAGAAAGATAGCGTGGCGAAACATAAAGTGGAATGGCTGATCCGTCAGTCGAGAACTGATCGGAAACGAGGCTGAAGTTACCATCACTAGTCCCGTCACCATCAACCCAAACGCCAACCAAACCAGTTGTCGGTCATAAAGCGTATCTGGGGCACTGTGGGTCATCCATCCCATGGTGCGTTGTCGAATTTGATGAAACATAGTGACGAATCCGTGTTAACTAACTTGCGCTGAATAACGCTCTGCCAAATCGGTAAAGTGATCACCGCGAGCCATGAAATTGGCAAACTGATCAAAGCTGGCGCACGCAGGCGACAACATGACCATATCACCTTGCTTCAATTTTGGCGTGATCTCAGCCAATATATCGTCCATTGAAGCAAAGTAGCGCGCACTATCGTGAAGCGGTAGAAACGCTTCTCCATCGAGACCAAAACAGCACAGCTGAACATTGAGTCGAGAAAGCGGCGTAGCAAGCTCAGAAAAATCTGCGCCTTTCCCCACCCCGCCGACAAGCAAGTACAGCGTTCCTTGGAGTGCTAAGCCTGACAGAGCGGCAAGCGTACTTGCTACATTAGTGGCTTTCGAATCATTAACCCATTTCACGTTAGCTTGTTCGGCCACCACTTGGCAGCGATGGCTTAAGCCTCGATAAGATTTCAAGCATTCCAATGCCGAACGATAATCGATATTTGCTAGCTTGAGCAGCGCACAAGCGACCAAAGCATTTGACCAATTGTGCTTACCCACGATGCTCAGCTTATCCGCCGCGAGGATTTTAGCATCGCCATCCATCAACCAAGTGCGTCCATCAAATACCTGCATACCGAACTGCTTAGCATCAAAACCAAATGTCGAGAGTGCTAGAGACGTCTCTGTTGGATAAGTCTCTGGCTCATCGCGATTTACTAACACATGCTCAGCATGTAAGAAGATCCTGCGCTTGGCCTCGGCATAATCCGCCATACCCTCGTAGCGATCCATATGGTCTTCTGAAAGATTTAGAAACGTTGAGACTTGCGTTTTCAGCGACGACGTCGTTTCCAGTTGGAAACTGGATAGCTCAAGCACATAGAGATCGGCATCAAGCTCAAGTAAATCGAGCGCAGGAAAACCAATGTTGCCACCCACTCCGACACTAAGTCCCGCAGCCTTGGCCATCTCACCCGTGAGATCAGTCACGGTACTTTTTCCGTTTGAACCGGTAATGGCAATCACTGGCTTGTCATTTGCCCTAGCAAACAGTTCGATATCGCCAATGACAGAGACGCCGTTTGCCATGGCTGCGTGAATTTCCGGCGTCGCTAGAGCGATACCTGGGTTACACACCACTAAGTCAGCCTGCATCAACCAATCGGCTTCAAAACTGCCGGTATGTAGGGCAACGCCTTGCGGCAACTGCTCAGCCCCCGGCGGATTGTCTCGACTGTCCATTACTTGAATGGTCAATGTAGGATGATATTTACGAAGGTGATTAACGACGGAGAGCCCGGTAATACCGAGCCCTACGACGACCACTTGCTGAATGTCTTGCCAACGTTCCATGAACAAGGATCCCTAGCCTGTTGATTAACGTACTTTAAGCGTCGCTAGGCCAATAAGTACCAATACGATTGAAATGATCCAGAAGCGAACGATAACACGCGGTTCTGGCCAGCCTTTTAGTTCATAGTGATGATGGATAGGTGCCATACGGAAAATGCGCTGACCACGCAACTTGTAAGAGCCAACCTGAAGGATTACCGATAGCGTCTCCATTACAAATACACCGCCCATGATCACCAGTACGAACTCTTGACGCACCAACACGGCAATGACACCCAATGCGCCGCCAAGTGCTAACGAGCCTACATCACCCATAAAGACTTGCGCAGGGTAAGTGTTAAACCAAAGGAAACCAAGTCCAGCACCAACCATTGCAGTACAGAACACCACAAGCTCAGAGGTGTATGGAATATAAGGAATGTGCAAATAAGCTGCGAAGTTAACGTTGCCTGTTGCCCAAGCAATCACCGCAAAGCCGGCTGCAACCAATACCGTTGGCATAATAGCCAGACCGTCAAGGCCATCGGTCAGATTCACCGCATTACTGGTGCCAACAATCACAAAGTATGTGAAGATAATGTAGAACAGTCCCATTTGCGGCATTACATCTTTAAAGAATGGTACTACAAGCTGTGTGGCTGCCGTGTCTTGGCCGTGAGCATACAGAGCAAATGCCACCACCAAGGCAATCAGCGACTGCCAAAAATACTTCCAACGAGCGATCAGGCCATCGGTGTTTTTGCGCACTACCTTGCGATAGTCATCCACAAAACCAACGGCACCATAGCCAAGTAGCACCGCAAGTACAGCCCAAATATAAGGGTTACTCAAGTCTGCCCAAAGCAAAACGGTAATAGAAATCGCCGATAGGATCATTATACCACCCATCGTCGGTGTACCACGCTTGCTAAAGTGCGACTCCGGACCTTCATTTCGAACGACTTGGCCAATTTGCAGCATTTGTAGACGGGCAATCATTTTTGGCCCCATCCACAAAGAAATACCTAACGCAGTTAATACACTGACAATGGCTCTGAATGACAAATATTCAAACAGACGAAAAAAAGAAAAGTATGGCTGTAGTAATTCTGCAAGCCAAATGATCATGTGTATTTCTCCTTCAGTGCATTGGCGATAGTAAACATGCCAGCACTTAGCGCCCCTTTAACCAACAAGGTATGAGAGGTCTGGTTTAACTGTGTTAATGTGTGCTCGATATGCGCAAACATATCGTCGTGACTTTTAAAATGCTGTCCACCGCAAAGGTCACTGATTACTTTCGCATCCTCACCATAGGTTAAAACATGTTCAAATGCGAAAGGTGCAGCATGTTGTCCGACTTCTTTGTGAAGTGCAAGGCTTTCATGCCCCAATTCTGCCATGTTACCCAAAATCAACCAGCGCTGGGTTTGAGTAAACTGCCCCAACAGATCGACCGCCGCCTTCATTGCGGGAACACTGGCGTTATAGCTATCATCAATCAGAGTGAGCGTTTCGGTAAGCTTCTCAACATCAACACGGCGCTTCACTTTACTTAATGATTGTAAACCGTGTTGAACTTGCTCGAGAGTTGCACCAACTTGCGTTGCCAAAGCGGCTGCAGCCACTGCATTTGCCACATTGTGCTCACCGATAATGGTCAACTCAATCGAAATGTTGCCTACTGGGGTGTGGAGTGTAAACAACGGGCTACCAAGAGATGACAAGGTTATGTCAGAGGCGTAAAAGTCTGCGTGAGCGTTCTGTTTGGCAATACGCACAACCTGTTTGTCACTCAGTACCGATTGCCAGTAGTCACCACCTTCACTATCAAGGTTCACAAGTGCAATACCACCCGCAGGCAGTCCTTGATAGATTTCCCCCTTAGCCTGTTTAACACCGTCAAGAGAGCCAAAACCTTCTAGATGCGCCTCGGCCACATTGTTAACCAGCGCGACTTCCGGCTGAGCTAACGCTGTTGTGTAGGCAATTTCACCGATATGGTTAGCACCCAGTTCAATCACTGCAAAGTCGTCTTGGGGTGTTGAGCGAAGCAAAGTTAATGGCACGCCGATATCATTATTAAAGTTACCCGCGGTATACAGCACCTGCCCTTTGCTAGACAAAATGCTGGCAATCATCTCTTTAACTGTCGTTTTACCGCAGCTGCCTGTAATGGCAATCGTTTGGGTTTGGCAGCGCTTATGAACTTCCGCCCCCAGTTTACCCAAGGCTTGTTTACTATCGGCAACCACGACTTGAGCAATGGCGACATCCAACTCTCGCTCAACAATTAGCGCTGCTGCGCCTTTCTCTGCCGCTTGCTCAGCAAAATCATGGGCATCAAAACGTTCACCAACCAAAGCAATAAACAGCGCACCCGGTTCGATGGCTCGCGTGTCTGTGGTGACATCTGTGATACTTATATCTTCACCCACTAGCTGTCCGTCAACAATGGTCGCGATATCCGTTAATTTGAGTTCAATCATAACGTCAGTCCTAGTAACTGTGCTGCCGTTTCACGGTCTGAATAGTGGACATTGTCATTGCCAATCACTTGGTAGTCTTCGTGCCCTTTACCGGCAAGTAGAATGATGTCGAAAGCACTCGCGTGCTTCACCGCTAGCTGAGCCGCATTAAAACGTTGATGCTCAACAAATGCGACCTCTGGCGCACTCATTCCCGCCAGCATATCTTCGACAATCGCTTTAGGATCTTCACTGCGTGGGTTGTCATCGCTTAAGATCACCTTGTCCGCTAACTGCTCAGCGATAGAGGCCATCATTGGACGTTTACCTTTGTCTCGGTCACCACCGCAGCCGACAATAACCCAAAGCTGGCCATCACAATGCACGCGAAGTGCCTGCAAGGCTTTCTCTAACGCATCTGGGGTGTGAGCGTAATCTACCACCAGCTTTGGTTTATCATCCGCTTGAAACAGCTCCATACGACCAAGTACAGGTTGTAGCTTGGATGCTGTATCCATTAGTGCTTGTTTATCAAAACCAAGCGCCAACAGAGCAGAAAACGCCAGCAACACATTGCTCGCATTGAACTGACCAATCAGCGGAGCATTGAGCTTGCCACTGCCAAAGCAACCATCAAATTCTAAAGAGATGCCGCCGTCACTATATTCAACCGATGTTGCCCAAACGCCCTTTGCGCCTAGCTGGCGCCCTTCAACAGACACAGCAATGGCATCGCTGCGCGCCGAAAGCCAGCGGCGACCCACTTCGTCATCGACATTCAACACCGCATGCTCGCAGTGATGCCCGGTAAATAGGAGTTTCTTGGCCGCTTCATAACCTTCCATCGTGCCGTGATAGTCCAAGTGGTCACGGCTGAGGTTAGTGAAAATACCTAGTGAGAAAGGCACAGCGGCCACACGACCTTGAACCAGGCCATGGGAGGAGACTTCCATCGCCGTGTATTGCGCGCCCTGGGCATCAAGCTGAGATAAAATGCGCTGCACATCAATAGCGCTGCCCGTGGTATTTTTCGCTTGTTGCAAATCGTTCAAGAAGCCATTGCCCGTGGTGCCCATGATGGCGGCTCTATCGCCGACAAGTTCAATCCACTGCGCGATAAGTTGGGTGATCGTAGTTTTACCATTCGTCCCTGTTACACCAATCACTTGCTGCTTGTACTGATAAAGACGCGCGGCCATCACCGACAACAAAGTGTCGAGCTGATAAATATGAACAACAGGCACGCCATCGACAAGGGTCACTTCGCCATGTTTGTGCTCAGCATCGGCCTGAGCAATCACTGAGTCGGCACCAGACTGAATCGCACGCTCGATAAACAGACGCCCATCTACCGTATGGCCGATGATCGCCACAAACGTATCACCTTGCTTAATAGCACGGCTATCAAGCTCCAAGTTAGACACATTGATGGCTCCGAGCGTGTCGTTTGCCATCAGTTTACTGCTGTCATCAAGCCATGGTTTTAATAGCTTTGCCAATGTCAAAGAGGTCAACATTGTTTCTCACCTATTGCTGAAATTGGTTTTCGTCAGGAGCGACATTGAGTATCTGCAACGCTCCCTTCATGATTTCGGAAAAGACAGGGCCTGCCACTGCACCACCATAGTACTGATCGCCTTGCGGTTCATTAATCACCACTACCAAGGCAATACGCGGGTCACTTACCGGCGCGACACCTGAGGTAATCGCTACATATTCATCACTGTAGCCACCCGCCGCTGCCTTTCTTGAAGTACCAGTTTTCGCGGCTACTCGATACCCGGGCACCGCCGCTCGTGTTGCTGTACCGCCAGGCTGCGTTACCGCCTCTAACATATGCAGAACCGACATCGCGTAGTCATGGTTGATAACCTGCTTGGACAAGTCCTGCTGATTGCTTTCAATAATATGTACTGGCTGATACAAGCCGCCATTACCGAGAGTGGCGTAAGCGTGTGCTAACTGAAGAGGCGTGATGGAGATACCGTAGCCAAATGCGAGTGTCGCGATTTCAAACTGCGACCAACGGCGACGGTTAGGGAAGATACCCGTGGTCTCACCAACCAAGTTAAGACCAGACAGCTGACCATAACCAATGGAGCTGTACATCCCAAGTAGCGCCTCTAGTGGCATGTCTAAAGCCAGCTTTGCCACACCGATGTTGCTCGACTTTTGCAGGATCTTAGCTAAGTTCGCTTTACCCACCTTCGATGTATCACGCACTCGGCTACCACCGATCTGCATGATGCCATTACCGGTATCGATGATGGTGTTTTCATCGGCAATACCTGCCTCTAGTGCCGCTAGCACGACAAATGGCTTAACCGTAGAACCCGGCTCCATCGCATCGGTAATAACACGATTTCGCATCGTAAAAGACTGGCGTGAAGAGCGGTTGTTCGGGTTATAAGAAGGCGCATTTACCATGGCTAATACACCACCGGTTTTCACATCAATGATAACGGCACTGCCCGACGTGGCGCGGTAATCGGCCACAGCCTGTTTGATGGCGCGATAAGCGATAGCCTGCAATCTTTGATCGACGGTAAGCTCAAGTGGTTTACCTTCCTCTCTGTCTTCAAGAGAGATGTTTTCCACCACGCGACCATAGCGGTCTTTACGAATAATGCGCTTACCCGCTTCACCGGTCAGCCATTTATCATAGCTGCGCTCAACGCCTTCAAGACCGTGACCATCGATACCAGTCACACCCACTAAGTGAGCACTAACCTCACCCGCAGGATAATAACGTCTGGATTCCGCTTTTAGCCCTACGCCAGAGAGTTTCAACTCTTTGATGTACTTCGCCATCGCAGGGCTCACTTGACGCTGCAGGTAAATAAATCGGCGTGATTTGTTCTTGTTGATTTTGGCAATAAGTGCATCGCGATTGAGACCAAGTACATCAGCAAGTGCATGCCAACGGTCTAACTGCTTAAGTCCATCATCTTTAAAAATAGTAGCTGGATCGGCCCATACCGCCTGAACAGGTACACTGACTGCAAGTGGTTCACCGTTTTTATCGGAGATAATGCCGCGCGCCGAAGGCAGCGCCTTTACACGAACAGAGCGCAGATCGCCCTGTTTAATCAGATTGTCAGGCTCGATAACTTGAATATAACCGATGCGTGCGACTAGCGCGGTAAAGATAAGCAGCACGCCGCCCATAATGAGGCGAAAGCGCCAAGCGATCAGCGCAGGTTGGCTTACGGCTTGTTGAGATTGTTTTTTGTTGGAAGACTTAACGACTTTTTTGCCTTTCATTTCAGGGAAACCACTACTTCCTTGTCTGCGTCTGGGCGCGTCATCTCTAACTCTTGTTTAGCCATAGCCTGAACGCGGCTATGTTCCGACAGCGCATTTTCCTCAAGCAACAGGTTGCGCCACTCATTATCAAGTCGTTCACGCTCTTGAAGCGCGATATCTTTCTCGTTGATGGCTTCGCGGGTGTGATGCGTTGCAAACACCACCCCCATCGCCGTTGCAAATATCATCAAAAACACGATAAGCGGGATACGGCCTACCGTGATGATATCTAAGGCAATCAGTTTCGCGAGATTATGAGTCGGTTGGTTAGACATCCCGTCATCCGTTACAGTTTTTCCGCCACACGAAGTACAGAGCTGCGTGAGCGGGTGTTCATTTCCACTTCATGACCCGAAGGCTTGAGCGCCTTACCAATGGTCTTTAGATTCGCACTACCCAGCGCTCGAATTTGATCTTCGGTCATCGGGATACCATGGGGTACCTGGGGTCCTTTGCTCTCTTTGCGCATAAAATGCTTCACCATGCGATCTTCAAGCGAGTGGAAGCTAATAACCGACAAACGCCCCTCTGGAGCAAGAATGCTGGCAGCGCCTTTTAGCGCCGTATCGATCTCTTCGAGCTCACTGTTGATGTAGATTCGAAACGCTTGGAAAGCACGCGTCGCTGGGTGCTTTTTCTCTTTGAAGCTCTTAGGTGCGGCTTCAGAGATCAGCTTTGCCAACTGGCCAGTACGTGTAAGCGGCTCTTTTTCTTCATCTTCACGATGGGCAACAATAGCTTTAGCAATACGGCGAGCATGCTTGTCTTCACCAAACTCGCGGATCACCCACGTAATGTCATCAAGATCGGCTTGCGCTAACCACTCAGAGACAGGCATACCAGATGTTGGATCCATACGCATATCAAGCGGGCCATCTTTCATGAAGCTAAAGCCACGCTCAGCATCGTCAAGCTGCGGCGAAGACACGCCCAAATCAAGCAACACACCGTCCACTTTACCCACAAGATCATAACGCTCTGCGTATTCTGCCATACCAGAAAATGGGCCATGAATAATGGTAAAGCGTGGATCATCAATCTTTTTTGCTTCCTCAATCGCCGTCGGATCGCGGTCAATACTGAATAGGCGACCGTTTTCACCCAGTTGTGAAAGAATTTGACGACTGTGACCACCGCGGCCGAACGTTCCATCAATGTAAGTTCCATCCGGTTTGATCGCTAGACCATCAATGGATTCGTGAAGTAGTACCGAAATGTGTTGAAAGGATTCGCTCATGGGTGATCTCGAGAGTTGCTTAGCAAAGATGACAAGTTTACTGATTTCCTTCAGTAACGTCATCTGGTTAAGTTCAGCCTATCGTAAAGATAGGTGATAAAAAAGCAAAAAACCCATTACAAAATCAATTTGTAATGGGTTTTTCTATAATAGGTGAAGTTGACCTGTACGCCGGGTTCTGTATCCGCCGAAGCGGTGATAGCCATTCGTCTAGGCCAGCAATCGCTCACTGGCTCAAGCAACCTACCCGCCTCCATACGCGAGCAACGCAATGTGGAGGCCTATTTGGTCTTGCTCCGGGTGGAGTTTACCTTGCAACGAACTATTGCTAGTCGCCCGGTGCGCTCTTACCGCACCCTTTCACCCTTACCTGTGCTCCTTCCGAAGAAATGGAGCCATCGGCGGTCTTCTCTCTGCTGCACTTGTCGTGGGCTCGCGCCCCCCAGGCGTTACCTGGCACCCTGCTCTGTGGAGCCCGGACGTTCCTCCCCTCCGTCAGTCTCCCCCAAGACAAGCTCAAGGGGACGTCAACGAAGCAGCGACTATCCAGTCAACTTCAGGGCGCGGATTGTAACTAAGCGAGCGTGATTACTCAATGTTTTTCTAGGATAAGTTTTCTAGACCCCATTTATACAAGGCATTCTTTTTGAGGTTATAGATTTCAGCCGTCGCCGCTGCCGCTTTTTTAAGTGGTAAATCTTTAACCAAAATAGCCAGTGTACGTGTCGCTTCATCTGGCAGCTCTTCATTCACAGGCTCACGATGACCGTGAATCAATAACACCATCTCACCACGCTTACGGTTATCATCTTCTCCAATCCACGCAATCAACTCACCAAGTGGCAAACCTTGAATGGTTTCATAGGTCTTGGTTAGCTCGCGCGCCAATACAACCTCACGTTCAGGCCCCAGCACTTCAAGCATATCGGCAAGTGACTCGGTAATTCGATGTGGCGATTCGTAGAAGATACAGGTGCGCTCGGCTTTGGCGATCTCCATGAATTTATCTTTACGGCCTTTGCTTTTCGCTGGCAAAAAGCCCTCAAAACTAAAGCGATCAGAGGGCAAGCCAGATGCGCTCAGCGCAGTAATCACAGCACACGCCCCTGGTAATGGCACAACTTTAACGCCTGCCTGACGACATTGAGTCACCAAATGATACCCTGGATCGCTGATAAGCGGTGTGCCAGCATCAGAGACCAATGCGATGGATTCACCCGCAAGCAGTTTATCGACTAAAACTTGCGCTTTTTGCTGTTCATTGTGATCATGCAACGCAAATGTTCTAGTTTGAATATTGAAGTGAGACAGAAGCTTACCCGTATGGCGCGTATCTTCAGCAGCAATAATGTCGACGCTATGGAGTACACCCAGCGCTCTTTGTGTGATATCACCGAGGTTTCCAATCGGTGTCGGTACAATAAAGAGCGTTGGTTGCTCAATATAAGTAGTTTTGTTGCTTGTCATTTGTTTACCAGCACTTCAACGATTAATATAATGATTTTACACGAATAGTGATTAAAGAGCTCATGGCAATGATGAACCCAAAGAGAAATAGTGTAACACGCCTACTGACTCCAATTGCATTGGCTTTGTCCATTGCCGCTTGTTCTACTCAGCCAAGCGCCCCAGAAAGCGTTGATATCACCCTAGCACCTACTGCCTCTTCGGAGACCTATCTGATGCGAGCTGACGCCGGTCAAGACGGTTTTGCAAACGAATGGTTGATCTTGGCATTCAAAGCATCAATTCAAGAGGGCAATTACGAGCAAGCCCAGAGACTCTCTAATCGACTTGCCAAACAAAATCTCACCACGGTGCAGCAAGCCGAGTGGCAACTCGCACGCGCGGAACTAAACCTTGCGCAAGGCAAAGCAGAACCAGCGTATCTGCAGCTTAGCTTCCCATCTGAATGGCCACTCGCGCAGCAACAATGGCAGCGTTATCATCAATTGCGCGCACAAAGCCTTGCCGCCATGGGCAATTACTTTGATGCTAGCCGTGAGCTGATTGCACAAGCAGGTTTTAGCGCCAGTGACCAGCAAGAAGCGATCAACGCCCAAATCTGGCAGTACATGAACCAGTACTCAGCGCAGGATCTATCAACCTTAGTTGCCCAGCCTAATGAAGAAGTACTGGATGGCTGGTTACAACTGGCTACCTATATGAAAGGCATGGCAGCTAGCTTGCCACAACTGCAAAATACACTAAATAACTGGCTCGCAGAAAATCCAACTCACCCAGCAGCTATCTACACTCCGCAAAGCATTTACGACATTCTCAACTTAGAGATTGCTTCGCCTCAAAGCACCGCTCTACTTCTGCCACTTTCTGGTAAGTATGCAAAGCAAGCTCAGCTGGTACGCGATGGGTTTATGATGGCGATGATGGATGACGAATTGCGCGATCCAGAGGCTATTTTTACCGTTATTGATACAAACGAAGCCACCCCTGCTGACATCAAGACAAAACTCGTCGCTAATGGTGTTGATTTTATTGTCGGCCCACTGGTTAAAGAAAATGTTGAGAAGCTACAGCAAGCTCAGCAAAACTCTGAGACACCAATCCCTGCGCTCGCACTGAATATTCCTAATGAGATAGAACCAACACAGATGATGTGTTACTTAACTCTATCTCCTGAGCAAGAGGTTGCTCAGGCAGCTCAACATCTGTCTAAAAACCAATATGCTTTCCCGCTGATCATTGCGCCGCAAGGCTCGCTGGGCAACCGTGTGGCAAAGGCTTTTGAGGCTGAATGGGCAAAAGTGAGTGACAACAAAGTCGCCGTAGCACAGTACGCGAATCGCGCACAACTACAAAAAACCATCAACAACGTGTTTGGCCTACAAGAAAGCCAGCAACGTATCGCTCAGATGGAAGCGCTAACGGGTATGAAGCTCGAAAATCAGCCACGTAGTCGTCGTGACATTGATTCCGTATACATTGTTGCCAATAATGCTGACCTTACGCTGATCAAGCCATTTATCGAAGTCGCTATTAACCCTGATGCTAAACAGCCACAGCTGTTTGCTGATTCCCACAGCCACAGTGAGAAACGTCAGTATGAAGACCTCACTGGCGTGGTATACAGTGATATTCCACTACTAGTGGAGCAAAATGTCGACCTCGATGCACAAATGACTAAGTTCTGGCCGAAGAGCTCAAATGCAGAGAAACGCCTGCAAGCACTAGGTATGGATGCCTACACGCTGACTAAAGAATTACCGCAACTGAAAGCAGTACAAGGTTACTCTGTCGATGGACAAACCGGTATGCTAACGATCGATCCAGACTGCGTAGTTCAACGCCAGATTGCTTGGGGTGTCTACGGCGAGCAACCTTCTACCGTACAAGAAACAACCGCGACTCAGGATGAGACAAGCGATGACACTACTGCCGTGGAAACGCCAATCAGCGAGTAAACGCGCCGTTGGAAAACGTTATGAGGAACTGGCCAAAGACTATCTCGGTCGTCAGGGCTTGGTTCCTCTATCAGAAAACTTCACGGTAAAATGCGGTGAAGTTGACCTGATCATGCAAGATAAATCGAGCATTGTGTTTGTGGAGGTCAAATACCGACGCAATCAATGTTATGGTAGCGCCCAAGAAATGGTGACGCGAGCCAAAGCAAAAAAGCTCGAAAAAGCCGCCACACTGTGGCTGCTCAAAAATGGCCTATCGCCATACGAGACCGAATTTCGATTTGATGTGGTTGCCATTCACGAACAAGGCAACGACATCAACTGGATAAAAAACGCCATCACTCAAGGATAACCATGCGCGATAGCATCAAAGAAAGTTTTACTGAAAGCATCCAAATTCAAATCGCCGCCGCCGAAGCGCTGCCAGACGCCATCACTCACGCTGCACAAGCAATGGTCGCAACACTGCTCAATGGCAACAAAATTCTGTGCTGCGGTAACGGCGGGTCAGCGTCCAACGCTCAGCAATTTGTCTCATGCCTACTGAACCGTTTTGAAACCGAACGTCCAAGTCTGCCTGCAATGACACTGACTGCTGACAGCACCACCATGACCGCAGTGGCGAACGACTACAACTTTGAAGATATCTTTGCCAAACAAGTGCGCGCCTTCGGCCAAACTAACGATATCTTGTTGGCAATTTCAACCAGCGGTAACAGCAAAAACGTCATTAAAGCGATGGAAGCGGCTGTGACTCGAGATATGACCATCATTGCCTTTACCGGCAAAGATGGTGGCGAAATGGCCGGCTTATTGGGCGAAAACGATGTGGAAATACGTATCCCATCTCAACGCACCTCACGCATTCATGAAGTCCACATGGTGACACTCCACTGCTTGTGCGATCTCATCGACCAAGTGCTATTCCCATCTCACGAAGAGTAACATTATGAAGATGTCTAAAGTAATGGCACTGCTCATGGCCAGTATGTTCCTTTCGGGCTGTGCCGGTCTATTTGTAGCAGGTGCTGCGACGACGGTAAACCTCGTCACCGATACGCGCAGCGCAAAAGAGATTTGGAATGACAGTGCCCTTGAGTCAGAAGTAGCTGGTATGGGTAACAAAGCGCCCTATGTTAGCAACGTACGCGTCGTTGCCAGCTCACAGCGTGGTACTGTCGTGCTAATGGGACAGGCGAATACGGAAGCGCTTCGTAGCCAGCTTGAAAACCAAGTTAAAGGTCTTAATGGCGTAAAAATTGTCTACAACCAAGTCCGCGTTAAGCAGCCACTTAGCTTCACGCAAATCAGCAATGACAGCTGGTTGACGACGAAGGTCAAGTCAGCGCTCTTGACCGACGAAAGACTCAACGGCGTCAAAATCAAAGTCATCACTGAAGACAGTGAAGTGTTTCTACTGGGTTATGTGTCTAAAGAGCACGCCGATGTGGCCACAGAAATCGCCAGAAATGTATCCGGCGTAAAACAGGTGATCCGTGCGTTCCAATTCAGTGAGCAACAAGAAAAGCTCAACACAGAAGCCGAGCCTGAACAGCCAGCAGCAGTTGAAGAGCAGCCTCAACAAGAAGAGGAAATGAAGCCAATCATCGAAGAGCCTGCTCCTTTTGTGGAAATCGAAGGTTAACCTTCTTAGGTCAATGAACCCGAGCAAAGCAAAAGGCCAGTCACTTGACTGGCCTTGTTTTTAATCAATAGCTTAATTGGCTTATGGCTTTAGCGCACGCTCACCACGAGCAATGCCAACAATACCGCTTCGAGCCACCTCAACCACATCCGTCACTTCTGATAGCGCTGACACAAACGCATCAAGCTTTTCAGCCGTGCCTGCAAGTTGAACCGTATATTGCGACGAAGTGACATCAACAATCTGGCCACGAAAGATATCCGCCGTACGCTTCACTTCTGCACGCGCAAAACCGCTCGCTTTGACTTTAACCATCATTAGCTCGCGCTCAATGTGCTCAAACTCAGTCACTTCCTGAACCTTAAGGACATCAATCAGCTTATGCAGGTGCTTTTGGATCTGCTCAAGCTCCATTTTATCCGATTCTGTGGTGATGTTAAGGCGTGATAACGTCTCATCATCGGTTGGCGATACGTTGAGTGATTCGATGTTGTAGCCGCGCTGAGAGAACAGGCCAACCACTCGAGAAAGTGCACCCGGCTGGTTTTCCAATAGTAGCGAAATGATATGTCTCATATTAGGTTCTCTCCGTCTTACTTAGCCACATCTTATCCATGCCTTCCCCTTTGATTTGCATCGGGTAAACGTGCTCTGTTTCATCAACATTGATATCAACGAACACGAGGCGATCTTTCATCTCTAGCGCTTTCTTCAGACCAGATTCAAGTTCGCTTGGGTTGGAAATGCGAATACCTACGTGGCCATAAGCTTCAGCAATAGCAGCAAAGTCAGGCACCGAATCCATGTAGGAGTTAGAGTGACGACCCTGATAAATAATATCCTGCCACTGTTTTACCATCCCTAAGAAACGGTTGTTGAGGTTGATTATTTTAACCGGCACATCGTATTGCATAGCCGTCGACAGCTCTTGAATGTTCATCTGAATACTGCCATCACCGGTGACACACACCACCTCTTCATCTGGGTAAGCAAACTTCACCCCAATCGCTGCTGGGAAGCCAAAGCCCATGGTGCCAAGACCACCTGAGTTGATCCAGCGGCGTGGCTTATTAAACGGATAGTAGAGCGCAGCAAACATTTGGTGCTGACCCACATCGGATGCCACAAACGCGTCACCGCCCGTCAGCTTGTGCAGCACTTCAATGACCTGCTGTGGCTTAATACGCTCTTCCGAGGTTTCGTAACCAAGACAGTTACGCTCTTTCCAAGAAGCAATATCATCCCACCAAGCATTAAGCGCAGCTTCATCATTGGTGCCACCCTGCTCTACCAGAAGTTTCAACATGGTCTCTAGAATCACATCCGCAGAGCCAACAATCGGCAAATCAGCGCGTACGTTTTTCGAGATCGAAGAAGGGTCGATATCAATATGTACTACCTTGGCATTTGGGCAGTACTTGTCGAGGTTGTTGGTGGTACGGTCGTCAAAACGAACACCAACACCAAAAATAAGGTCAGCATTATGCATCGCAAGGTTGGCTTCGTAAGTACCATGCATACCCAGCATACCTAATGCGTTTTTATGTGTGCCAGGAAACGCACCCAAACCCATCAACGTGCTGATGACGGGTAGGTTCAACGTTTCAGCCAGCTTAATGATGTGTTGGTCTGCCTCAGACATGATGGCACCACCACCCACATACAAAACAGGTTTCTTCGCTTCTAAAATCGCTTTTAGCGCTTTTTTGATTTGCCCTTTATGACCCGATGTCGTCGGATTGTATGAGCGCATCTTAACGGTTTCAGGGTACTCGTAAGGGAACTTGATCTGCGGATTCATGACATCCTTCGGAATATCAACAACAACCGGACCTGGGCGGCCAGTAGACGCGATATAGAAGGCTTTTTTCAGCGTTTCAGGGATATCTTCAGCACGTTGCAATAGGAAACTGTGCTTAACCACCGGACGGGATACACCGACCATATCACACTCTTGGAACGCATCATTACCGATCAGATTGTTCGGTACGTTACCAGAGAGCACCACCATAGGGATCGAGTCCATGTAAGCGGTAGCGATACCGGTAATGGTGTTGGTCGCACCAGGACCTGAACACACAAGTACCACACCCGGCTTACCGGTAGCACGTGCGTAACCATCAGCCATGTGTGTCGCGGCTTGTTCGTGGCGAACGAGGACGTGTTGGATATTCTCGCGCTTTTCATGCAGCGCATCGTAGATATCAAGAACGGAACCACCTGGGTAACCAAAGATTTGTTGTACACCTTCGTCAATCAAAGATTGAACGATCATCTCTGCACCAGATAGCATTTCTGGGGTTGAATCTGCCATATTGTCTCCTTACCAGTTACTTCAACAATCAGGTTGTTGCTGAGCTGGCATTACATAGTTAGGTCTTATTCGTAGCCTAAATCGAAACTACTCACTTTTCAGCTATGTCACATAGCTTGTCATAACAAGCAATATGTTTACGCAACAACTGTAACGCTTTCTTTGCACAAGATCTAACCCGACAAAGGCTGCAAAAAACACACTTACCTTCGAAATGATAGGTTTGCCAACATTTGTCTTACCCAGAGAAACAAAACCAAACCAATAACCTAGTATCAAATAAAATTCAGAGTTAAATACTGCGTAATTTATCAAAAACTGGCAAAAACTTATCAGCAATTCTGATTGCTCACTCGAAATCACTAGGGGAAATTAATAAAAAAACCCCATATTTTGTTAAATAATGGGGCTTTGATTCACTAGGCCGCTTCAACGGGCTTTTTTACAGGTTTCGACCTCAATCGTCGTAACGTGCGTCGCAACATCGACGGCTGCTGTTTTTGCTGTTCTGTTTTACCTAACATCAGCAAACACGGCGTTAATACTAAGGTCAATACCGTAGCAAACGCCAAGCCGCCCGCTACCGCGGTTGCAAGCTGTGACCACCACTGAGTGCTTGGTGCGCCAAACTCAATTTTTTGATTGATGAGGTCGACGTTCATCTCCAGCACCATAGGCATCAAACCCAAAATCGTGGTCACCGTGGTGAGCATTACCGGACGCAAACGCTGTACACCCGTTCTTAAGATCGCTTCACGCTTATCCAAACCGCGCTTAATCAGCTGGTTATAGGTATCAATCAGTACGATGTTGTTATTAACCACAATCCCCGCTAGCGCGATAACACCGATGCCTGACATGATGATGCCAAATGGACGCTGGAACACCAATAGACCCGCAAACACTCCCACGGTTGAAAAAATCACTGCACTCAAGATCAATAGCGCTTGATAGAAGCTATTGAATTGAGTGATCAAGATTAGCGCCATGACGGCCAGAGCGACCATAAAGGCACTTTGCAGGAACTCCGATGAATTCTTCTGCTCTTCATTTTGACCTTTGATAACAAACTCAACACCACTTGGCAGTTCAATCTGGTTGAGCTGCTCCATAAAGCCTGGTAGCTCAACCGCGAGATTGTAGCCATCCGCCATGTCGGCTTTGACATTGATAACGCGCACGCCATCTAAACGGTTAATGGTGTCTTGCTTCTGCTCTGGTGTGATTTCAGCAAAGTTGGTAATAGGCACCAGACCTGCCGGCGTCTTAACGCGAAGTTCATCAAAACGGCCAATATCACGATGCTCTTCTGGGAATCGCACTAAAATATCGACCTCTTCGGTAGAATCGTCAGGTAGATAATCACCAATTTTTAGGCCGTTGGTCACAAACTGAACCGTGTTACCTACCAGTGTCGCGTCCGCACCAAAGCGAGCAGCATCATCTCGGCTGATATCAATTTGCCAATCTATCCCTGGTTTGTTTGACGTGTCACTGACGTTCGTCAGTTTGGCATTGCCATCCGCCCAGCGACGCACTTCTTTTGCAGCTGCATCTAAACCATCAGGAATACGAGCAGAAAGTTCGACCACCAAATCATGCTCAACCGGGGGGCCTGCATCAGGGAACTTGTACTCAATCTCTACCCCCGCAAACTGATCCGTCGTTTGCTTAAGCTCTTCGATGATAGCGGGCACCTTGCGACGATACTGCCAATCCAATGGGGTAATTTGAATCACACCAATTTCATCTTTACCGCCTGTTTTGGTGTAAACACTTTCAAACTCATCATGACCCAGCATCACCTTCTCAACAACACGCATCACCTCGTCTTTTTCATTGATAGACAAGTCTCCGTGAGAACGCACTTTGACATTAAAGTAAGGCGGATCAACTTCTGGGAAAAACTCAGCGCCAAGGCCTGCTTTGTTGTATGCCACTCCAACGCCGATTGCCATAGCAATCGCCAGTAGCAGCACTTTTAAAGGATGGCCAAGAGCAATATCTAGGGTGTGATAGTAAAGCTTGGTAATACCGGTCGCTTTATCAAACTCGCCCTCATGCAGCGCCACCATTTTCTTTTGCTGAGTCGGTGAAACATATTGCGGCTTACCAATCAGGCCGCCGAGCACTGGCACAAACAGCAGTGCCATCACTAACGACGCCGTCAGCGTTGCAATGAGCGTCATCGGCAAGTACTTCATGAACTCACCAGTAATATCCGGCCAGAATAGCAGCGGTGCAAACGCAGCCAAGGTAGTTGCCGTGGATGCCGTGATCGGCCAAGCCATGCGTTTGGCTGCATCACGATACGCTTCTTTACGCTCCATCCCTTCTTGCATGCGGCGATCAGCAAATTCGGTAACAACGATTGCGCCATCGACCAGCATGCCCACCGCCATAATGAGTGAGAACAGTACAACGATATTGACCGTAAGGCCAAATACCGACAGCACAAGTAGGCCGGTCAAGAACGAGCCAGGAATCGAAATGCCGACCAATAGCGCAGTGCGAACACCAAGGATAGCGATGATAACAACAACCACCAAAATGATTGCTGATAAGATATTGTTTTGCAGATCATTGAGCATGATCTTCACATCTTTCGATTCATCCTTAGTGAACTTCACCTGAAGGTTGTTTGGCCATTCATCACGAAGCTGAGCTTGTCGCAGCACTTCTTTGACCAATGAGACAGTTTCAATGATGTTCTCACCAGCACGCTTTTTGACATCCAATACCACTGCAGAGCGTCCATCAAGACGAGCAAAACTGTCAGGGTCTCGGAAAGCGCGGCGAACTGTCGCGACGTCTCCAAAAGTGATCACTTGTTTGCCATCCACCTTAACAGGCAGCTCCAACACATCTTTTAGGCTGTTGAACACTGACGGTACTTTGACCGAAAAACGGCCATAACCGGTATCAACAAAGCCAGCGGCTACCACGCGGTTGTTCAGGGCAATCAGGTTGTAAATATCACCTTGGTCGAGCCCATAGCTTTCCATCAGTAGCGGGTCGACCACAATCTCAACAATGTCTTCACGGTCACCAGCAATGTCTACCTCCAATACTTGGCGGTAGCTTTCAAGCTTGTCACGCAACTGGCGAGCAAGCTGCACTATGGTGCGTTCTGGAACGGTGCCGTAAAGTACAACCGAGAGCACAGGTTGCTGTGACGCAAAGGTCACCTCGTTAACTGTCGGTTCATCACTGTCTTCTGGCAACTTAGGCTTAGCAAGGTCAACAGCATCACGTACGTCTGCCATCGCCTTGGTCAAATCAACGCCGACATTAAACTCAAGTGTTACTGAGGCGTGACCTTCCGATGCCACCGCCGTCATCTCTTTCACGCCTTCAATCGAGCGCAACTCTTTTTCTAGCGGTCTGACGAGCAATCGCTCACTATCATCCGGCGAAATACCTTGGTGACCCACAGACACATAGATGATTGGGATGGTGATATCTGGACTCGATTCTTTGGGAATAGTGTTGTAAGTCACGACACCGGCAATGAGCACCAGAGCCAGCAAGCTGAGCATGGTTCTAGAGCGCGACAGCGCCGCATCAATTAATGCAAACATGCGGCCTCCTATTGCTGCTGTTCAGCGATTTGATTGGCCTCAGCGACACTGATGGCTTCGACCTGATCGCCATGACGAACGAAACCTTGTCCAAGGACGATGATGTCACTCTTAGTGCCAAGCCCGGTCAGCCAGACACCATCTTGCTCAGCTTTAACCAACTGGATGGGTACAAAGTCCACATGATTATCTTTAAGCGTTTTCACACCTAGATTGCCGATTTCATCCAGTGCTAACATTGCTGGCGTGATTTTGATCGCCAGTTGCTCATCCAATGCCAATTCCACTTCTGCACTGACACCCGCAGGAATGCGCTGATTTGGATTCGGCACAGCAATTTCAATCGGGAAAGTATTGGTTGAAACGGAAGAGACGCGCGAAATGTAACGCAGCGTACCCGTAACTTCTTCACCACCAACAAAACGAATTGTAGAGGTTTGGTTTGGCGTGAGTTTTTGAATATGACGTTCACTAACATCCGCTTCAATGACTAGAATATCTAAATCAATGAGCGTCGCTACAGGATCGCCAACACCGACAAAATCACCCAGCTCGATCGACAAATGGTCGACGATGCCGGTAAACGGAGCGGTTACCGTAGTATTGCGCAGAGCAAGTTTCGCTGCACTCACCATCGCTTTAGCTTCGGTTAGGTTAGCTGCAGCAGTCGAGTAAGCCACCTCACCTTGCAGTCCTCTACTTTTCAAAGACTTGGAGGCATTAAATTCTTGCTGCCTAACATTGAGCATCGCCTGAGCACGCTCCAGTTGAATATTGAGGTCACCTTTGTCAATTTGTGCAATCGCCTGCCCTTTTTTCACCTCATCGCCTTTCTCGACGTTGAGCTTGATAATCTTGCCGGCAATTTCAGCGCCCAACCGAGCAGTGCGATCGGGTGCTGTACGACCATATAAATCGATCTTCTTATCGATCTTTTCTGCGCTAAATTCTTGATAAACCACTCGGGCAAGTGGAATGATTTGCTCTTTTTTCTGATTTGGCGCTTCTTCAGCCTTTAAAACCCCAAGACCAAGCCAAGTGGAGAGTGCTACGACGCATACCAAAGAGATTAACCAAGGACGTTTGGATAGAAAGTTGCCACGTTGAGTAGTTGGCATAATAATTTCCCTATTATTGTAATCCGACACTGCCGACCTTCTACGAAGCGGAGCAGCATCCGGTTTAAAAACTACGAATAATCAATCGCTAAACGACAACTTTCTGTCAGATACTGTGCGCTGACTACTGACTCGAGTGTAACAAAAACCCCTTTTGTAGATAACATTCATTTTGCTTATTATTGAAGTTTTTTAACCTCTCCGATATTCCAGGTAAAAAAAAGGCGAACTAGATGTTCGCCTCTCTTCAACTTATTCTTTAGAACTACACGCTAAACGATGCACCACAACCACACGTTGTGGTCGCGTTCGGGTTATCAACGAAGAAGCGTGAACCTTCAAGACCTTCGGTATAGTCAACTGTGCCACCAATCAGGTATTGCAAACTCATTGGATCAACAACCAGCGTCACACCACACTTTTCGATGGTAGTATCACCGTCGTTAACGCTCTCATCAAAGGTAAAACCGTACTGAAAACCACTACAGCCACCACCGGTGATGTATACACGAAGCTTAAGCTCTGGGTTTTCCTCTTCTGCGATCAACGCATTAACACGCGTCGCCGCTGCCTCAGAAAAATTTAATGGAATAGCTACATCACTCACAGGAACCTCTCTTGCTACTCTGCCTCAAACGCCTGTTTGCACCAACCAAGACCATTGCAAACCCTAGTGTTCAAAACAAGCGGCGATGAATTAACAGCGCTCAATACTTAGCCGAGCATCATTGTATTTTGTAAAGTTATTGTCGGTGATTATCTAATACCTGAGTGCTTCGTTCAAGTATTAGACAAAACCAAATTAATAGAGATGTACCTAAAACTCGTATCAATATGAGAAAATGTGCTCAAAACACTTCTCGATTCGATTTGTAGATGTACAATGCAGCACACTTGGTCCGAACAAGCAAAGAGGAACTTTCCATGACCAAATCAGCAGAGCTGTATGAAAAAGCGCAACAGACCATCCCTGGTGGTGTTAACTCTCCGGTTCGTGCCTTTAACGGCGTAGGTGGTTCACCTATTTTCGTTGAACGTGCCGATGGTCCATTGATGTTTGATGCTGATGGTAAAGCCTACATCGACTACGTAGGTTCATGGGGTCCAATGATCCTTGGTCACAACCACGCAGTGATCCGTGATGCAGTGATCGATGCAGCTCAGCGTGGCCTTAGCTTTGGTGCGCCAACCGAAATGGAAATCAACATGGCGGAGCTGGTTCGCAAACTGGTACCTTCCATGGAACAGCTACGCATGGTGAGCTCAGGTACGGAAGCGACCATGAGTGCTATCCGCCTCGCTCGTGGCTACACGGGTCGTGACAAGATCATCAAATTCGAAGGTTGCTACCACGGTCACGCTGACAGCCTACTAGTAAAAGCTGGCTCTGGCGCACTAACACTCGGTCAGCCAAGCTCACCGGGCGTCCCTGCTGACTTTGCTAAATACACATTGACAGCACGCTTCAACGACCTGGCGTCTGTAAAAGCGCTATTCGAAGCGAACAAAGGTGAAATCGCTTGTATCATCGTTGAACCTGTTGCGGGCAACATGAACTGTATTCCACCCGTTGAAGGCTTCCACGAAGGTCTGCGTCAGATCTGTGATGACGAAGGCGCACTGCTTATCTTTGATGAAGTCATGACTGGTTTCCGTGTTGCACAAGGCGGCGCGCAAGCATACTACAACATCAAACCAGACCTAACGACGCTTGGTAAGATCATTGGTGGCGGCATGCCAGTTGGCGCGTTCGGTGGCCGTAAAGAGGTGATGCAGCACATCGCACCAACCGGTCCTGTGTATCAAGCGGGCACTTTGTCTGGTAACCCAATTGCGATGGCGGCTGGCTTTGCATGTCTGACACTGCTTTCTGAAGAAGGCAACGAAAAGCGCCTTGCTCAAAAAACTAAGCACCTAGCAAATGGCTTCAAATCTCTGGCAGACAAACACGGCATTCCATTGGTAGTTAACCAAGTGGGCGGTATGTTCGGTTTCTTCTTCACCGACCAAGAAACCATCACTTGCTACGAAGATGTCGCGAAATGCGATGTAGAACGATTCAAGCGCTTCTTCCACCTTATGCTAGACCACGGTGTTTACCTGGCACCATCAGCGTTTGAAGCAAGCTTTACTTCACTGGCTCACGGCTCGAAAGAAATCGATGCAACGCTTGAAGCCGCTGACCGCTGCTTTGCGATGCTTGCTCAAGAGGCATAATCAAGAGTTAACCTCTTAAGAAGTTGAGAAAAGGGCTGAGCATATCAGCCCTTTTTTAATGCCATCTTTTTATGCCTGCCAGTTGAATATCACCAGCAGCACTAAAAGCCCAATCGTGATTGAAAACCAGGATATTTTGCGCGTTTTTTTCTTGCCTTGCTCACAGTTTTTGTCACCGTTACAACAACCCATCGAACTCTCCTACCGCCTCAGAACTGACAAGATTTTAAATTGATCACTCAAAGATTTACGTCCATTATATGACCAATACTGCTTATGTCTGTCAGCGTTTGTCGAACATTGACGATATCGCATCTACACTTCCAGTAAAAAGGAAACTTCGTGAACAACAAAATGAACGTGACGGCCAGCCATTGGGTACTGATTGTTGCCCTACTCTTTGCCGCGTTTGCCTGCTATCTCTTAGTGGAGCCTTACATCAACTCCATTATCATGGCATTTATCTTGTCACTATTGATGTTTCCTATCCATGAATGGATTGAACAAAAGCTTCCTAAGCACAAGAACATTGTTGCCTTGCTCTCTTGTATCGTACTGACCTTTATTATTGTCATGCCACTCATGTTGGTCTTTAGCGCGATTGTTCAACAAGGTTCCGTCTTCTCCCAGAACATGTACCAATGGGTGACCGGCGGCGGCATTCAAGAAGTTATCGCCCACCCTTGGGTCGTCACTGGTCTTGATTTCGTCAACGAATACCTACCTTTCGATGCTATTAATCCGCAAGACATCGCTCAAAAGGCGGCGGAATTTGCCACCTCTCTTGGCTCTAACCTAGTTGCTATGAGCGCAAAAATTCTTGGCGATGCCACTAACTTCTTGATGAACTTCTTCTTGATGTTGTTTGTATTGTTCTTCCTACTGCGCGATCACGACAAACTCATCGCAGCAATCCGTCATATTTTGCCGTTTTCTCGTAGCCAAGAAGACCGCCTACTGAGTGAAATTGAAAAAGTATCCAAGTCTGCAGTCATGGGCTCGTTTTTAACCGCAATCGCACAAGGTGCCGCTGGCGGCTTTGGTATGTGGATGGCAGGATTCCCTGGACTATTCTGGGGCACCATGATGGGCTTCGCTTCATTCATTCCAGTGGTGGGTACGGCGCTGATTTGGATTCCTGCTACGGCGTATCTTCTGATCACCGGTGACACTAGTTGGGGGCTATTCTTGGCTGTTTGGAGTATCGCCGTGGTTGGCTCAATTGATAACGTACTGCGCCCACTGCTAATGCAAGGTAGTGCGGGTATGAATACACTAATGATCTTCTTCTCGCTACTTGGTGGTATTCACTTGTTTGGTCTTATCGGCCTAATCTACGGCCCGCTGATCTTCGCGATTACTATGGTGTTGTTCAACATGTATGAAGAGGAATTCAAAGAATTCCTTGATGGCCAAGATAGAAGCTAGAGTCTTTTTTCAGGGAGGGGTTTGTGAGAGAATCGCCTCCCTTTTTATTTCGAGAGAAACATCGCCATGGCAAGCTACATCGCACCCAGTCAAATTGCACAACGACAACTAGAGTATTTTGCCGGCAAGCGTGTGTTGGTTATTGGTGAAATAGAAGATAGCTTCCCGATTGAACTGAGCCGCCACTGCGACAAAGTAACGGTATTCACCAGCAACTACATTACCTATCGTTCACTGCAATCTTCATCAAAAATCGACACTCTATTTGGCGCATCGCTACCAGCCGATATTGATGCAGACATGGTCTTACTTTACTGGCCAAAGGCGAAAGCAGAAGCGCAAATGCTACTGCATATGTCACTGGCAGCACTTGGCAATGAGACCGAAATCGTGGTGGTGGGTGAAAATCGCTCGGGCGTAAAAAGCATTGAGAAGATGTTTGCCACCTACGGTCCCATCAATAAGTACGACTCAGCAAGACGCTGCTCATTTTATTGGGGCATTTGCCAACAAGCTCCTGATTCGTTTGATTTACAAAGTCAAATCAAGACTTACCATGTTGAGCTCAATGGCATTGCTATCACTGTAAAGAGCCTACCTGGGGTATTTAGCCACGGTGAGTTCGACCACGGCACTCAACTTCTGCTCAATAACCTTCCAGAGCTCACAGGCAAAGTACTCGACTTTGGTTGTGGCGCGGGCATCATTGGCGCTTATATGGGTCTGAAGAACCCAACGAGTAAGCTTAACCTATGTGATATCAACGCGTTTGCGATTGAGTCAAGTAAGCAGACTCTCGCTGCCAATGGATTATCGGGTGAGGTTTTTGCCTCTGATGTGTATTCCGATATCGGCAACGATTTTGATTTTATCGTCAGCAACCCGCCTTTTCATGCAGGGCTCGATACCAGCTACTCAGCGACAGAAACCCTATTATCTGATGCCCCTAAACATTTAAATAAACAGGGTCAGCTTTGGATTGTCGCCAACAGTTTCCTCAAATATCCGCCGATTATTGAGCAGCAGTTTGGTCATTGTAAGACAGTGGCCAAAAACCGTAAATTTGCCATTTATCACGCTGCAAAATAACCTTCTCTGTTAGATTTTATCGCGCTATCAACCACAATAACCGGCACTGAATAGCGCGATAATTCTCTCAATTCTCGGTAATCTCTTACAAAGCTAACCAACTAACGGTAATTTTGTGTGTCCCAACACGCTTTACCTGTCACTTACTTGCCAATAAAAAATAAGTCTATAAATTGGCAAGGTTAAGAGTGTCTAGTTGATTGAGTGAGAGAATCTTTCCCCCATGTTAAAGCTGCGTCGCAAACAGAAATTTAAACGATTGCAAAACACCCTGATGATGGCGTTTTTGGTGCTCAGCATCACGCCGCTCACTATCATTGCGCTTTTCTTTCTTAATGCACATAGCCAAGATCTTCGCGACCAAAGCACCTCTCACCTTGTTTCACTGCGAGATACTAAAAAGCAGCAGATCGTCGATTATTTTAATGCTCAAGAGTCCGAAGTCATGGGCTTTGTTCGCTCCGAGCTTGCTTTTGCCAGTGGCGGCCGTTTCTACGGTCTAGTCAATGCATTCCAAAGCCTCGGCGACGATATTGAGCAAGCCCGTCAACATGCTCAGGAGCGTTATATTCTTGGCTCCGGCGACCAAGTGAAAACCACCATTCTCCCAGACTCTAGTAGTTACGTTGGTAGTGAGCGCTATCGCTTACTACACAAACGTTACCACCGCGCTTTTATGGAACACTTAAAGCGCTCAGATTTCGATGACATCATCTTGGTCGATTTAGCGGGTAACGTGACTTACTCGGTGTACAAATTCGATTACTTCGGCACTAACCTCGAAACCGGCAGCTATTCAACTCGTGTCTTAGGTGAGACGTTTGCGCGCCTTACATCGGAAGTGAAACTCAAACGCAAAGAAAACGAAGAATACACACCTGTCATCGTCTCAGACTTTGCTGAATATGAAGGTAAGCAGTATGCTTGGGTGGGTGCTCCAATCATCCAACAAGGTTACTTGCACAGTTATGCGATGTTCCGACTGCCAATTAGCGGTATCACTAAGCTGATTACCGATGGAACACCGCAAGACATCAACGTACTTTTAGTGGGGAGCGACCACTCAGCGAAAATTATTGGCTTAAGCGAAGAAACTATCGCCAATAGTGACACCGTGATCTCCGAAGCCTTATCTGGCATCACCGATGTCAGCCGCTATCAAAGTGCATTAGGTGAAAAATACTTTGCCGCATTTGCGCCTATCGCGCTTAACACAACCCATTGGGCACTGGTTGTCGAAACCCCTGAGGCAATTGCGTTTGCCAGCGTCAATCAGCTAGAGACCTTGTTTGTGGTCGCCATGCTGACTGCGATTGTTGTCGTGGTCATCGCATCACACTACCTTTCTAACTTCATTACATCACCGCTATTGAAACTTACCTGGGCTGCAGAGCGCGCTTCTGGGGGCGACCTTGACCCTTCGATTATTAGTTTGGAACGTGCCGATGAAATTGGCCGTCTTGCACTCAGTTTTGAACGTATGCGCCGCTCAATTAAGGACAAGATTGAGCTCATTAAAAGCCAAAACCAAGAACTAGAACAAAGCCTTGCGATCATCAAAAAACAAAACGAAGAATTACAGCTGGCCGATAAGCTCAAAGATGAATTTCTTGCAACCACATCGCATGAGCTGCGTACTCCACTGCATGGCATGATTGGTATTGCTGAAGCGATGATTTCTGGTGCCAATGGCCCCATTGGCGCCAATCACAAGTACCAGCTGGATATCATCGTCAACAGTGGCCAACGTCTTGCGAGCTTGGTTGATGATCTGCTCGATTACCACAAAATGCGCTACGGTAGCCTTGATATCGAACGTCAAGCTCTGAGCCTAACCAGCACGACTCAACTGGTGATTGAGCTCTCTAACCACTTACTTGGCGACAAAAAGATCCGCATTATCAACCAAGTCCTTGAACCGCTGCCGTTGATTTCAGCCGACCCGCAGCGCCTTGAGCAAGTGCTTTACAACTTACTTGGTAACGCGATTAAGTACACCAACGAAGGTAAAATTGTCCTTTCCGCGACTGCTATGAGTGACCATATTCGCGTTCAGGTGGTCGACACCGGCCAAGGTATCCCAGCTCAGCAGCTTGAACACATTTTTGAGCCTTTAGTACAGGCAGGCCACGACTCCGGTCATTACCGCCAAGGTGCCGGGCTGGGTCTTTCCATTAGCCGTCAGCTTATCGAGCTCATGGGTGGCTCGCTGTACGTAAGCAGTCAGCCACATGTCGGCACAACGTTCAGCTTTACGCTGCCTCTAGCTACCCAACAAGAAATTGAAGCGCAATCACAAGCTTGCTCTGTGAGTCATTTTCAAATTTCTGAATCCGCAGAGCTCGCTCTGGAAGAAGAGGAAGTACTACCTGAAAACCCTAATGGCCCAGTATTGCTCATTGCTGACGATGAGCCGGTGAACCTGCGCATTCTCGAAAGCTTCCTGCGACTAGAAGGCTATCAAGTACGCCTGGCCAAAGACGGTATTGAAGCGCTGGATCAGATTGAGAAAGAAAAGCCAGAACTGCTACTACTCGACATTATGATGCCAGGCATGAGCGGCTTTGAAGTGTGTGAGTCGGTACGTGAAACTTACGACCACGCAGCACTGCCTATCATCATGCTTACCGCTCTTAACCAACCAGAAGACCGAGTACGCGGCTTTGAGCTGGGTGCTAATGACTACTTGGCGAAACCGTTTAGTAAGCCGGAACTCGCTGCTCGTATTGCAGCTCACTTGCAGGCAAGCAAAGCCGAAGAGCGCCGCGCGGAAAACCAAAACCTGAAATACGAGCTCAAACAGCGAGCCATGGTCGAAGCTAGCTTACTTGAAACCCAAGGACGTTTGATTGAACAACTCGACAATGCTCCTGAAGCCATTTTGTGTATCCGAGAAGATCTTAAGGTTCAGTTTGCTAACCAAAGTGCCGGACGCCTGTTTAAGCGCTCTGTTGAGCAGCTCAAGCGTGCCAGCATTGAAGAGTTAATCGCGCCGAAATTCATTCACCTAAACCAGGAGCATTACTTTGGTGAAATTGATGCCTTCGTCGATGATGTTCGTCAGCACATTAATGCCGACATCATGATGCTTCCTGAAGGTTCTGGACTGAAGAGTATTTATATCTTTGAGCAAGGAATGTCGCTCGATGCTAGCCGAGTGAAGAACCTCGAAACGGCCATCGATGCCCTATCTACTTATGCTATTGAAGGTGATAAAGCCAAGCTTAAAGAACTCAAAGAGCTCGGTGGTGAGTTCACTCGCTTAGCTGATAAAGCGGAAGGTGAAGAAAAATCGCGTCCGGAAATTATGCGCGAGATCCTCGTCGAAACCATGACCACATCACTAACCTACTGGGAGAGTGTCACAGGCCAAAGCAAGTTTGCCTTCGCTGAGCAAAGTGGGCTGTGGCGCGTCTACTTAGACCGCAGCACGCTTCAAACCCGAACATTAGATAAGTACCTGCGCCTTGAAACGCTGCCGAAAACGCCACGATGGCGCACTGTCCTAAGCTCTGTGGAATACATTCTAGAGCACTGCCATAAGCAAGGACCAGAGCGCGACTACATCATTAGTTTACGCGATAAACTTCAGCGCCTTCTAACCAGCTAGCGAAGCTCAAATCCAACCCTGAGCCAGTTACTCAAGCCATAAAAAAACCACGGTCATCACCGTGGTTTTTTACTGCCTACTGCTAGCTAAATTACGCTGGCTCTTGGAAAATCACCGTATCGGCTTTTTCCGTATACTCTGCCATGCGATGGAAGTTTAGATAACGGTAAGTATCCGCTGCTGTTGGGTCAATCTGCTTCATGTATTCTAGGTATTCTTCCTTAGTTGGGATCTTACCAAGAATCGCACCCACTGAAGAAAGCTCAGCAGACGCCAGGTATACATTCGCACCTGTACCTAAACGGTTCGGGAAGTTACGTGTCGATGTCGACATTACCGTCGCTTCATCCGCTACGCGAGCTTGGTTACCCATACATAGCGAACACCCCGGAGTTTCGATACGAACTCCCGCACGACCGAAGATACCGTAGTAACCTTCTTCTGTAAGCTGGTCACGGTCCATTTTCGTTGGTGGCGCTACCCAAAGACGCGTATCAAGCTGACCGTTGTACTTATCTAGAAGCTTACCAGCCGCACGGAAGTGGCCGATGTTAGTCATACATGAACCAATGAATACCTCATTGATTTCAGTGCCTTGAACGTCAGATAGTAGACGAGCATCATCTGGGTCGTTTGGCGCACATAGAATTGGTTCTGTAACGTCAGCCAAGTCAATTTCAATCACGTGCGCGTATTCAGCGTCACCGTCGGCCGTCATTAGGTCTGGGTTTGCTAGCCACTCTTCCATGCCAGTGATACGACGCTCGATGGTACGGCGGTCGCCATAGCCTTCAGAGATCATCCACTTAAGCATAGTGATGTTCGAGTTTAGGTACTCAGAAATAGAGTCTTGAGACAGCTTAACCGTACAACCAGCTGCACTACGTTCAGCTGATGCATCCGACAGCTCAAACGCTTGCTCAACCGTTAGGTGCTCAACACCTTCAATCTCTAGGATACGACCCGAGAACTCGTTGATCTTGCCCGCTTTCTCAACCGTCAACAGACCTTGTTTGATTCCGTAGTAAGGAATGGCATGAACAAGGTCACGTAGCGTGATACCTGGCTGCATCTCACCTTTGAAGCGCACCAAGATTGACTCAGGCATATCCAATGGCATTACGCCCGTTGCAGCGGCAAACGCAACCAGACCCGACCCAGCTGGGAAAGAAATGCCTAGCGGGAAACGAGTATGTGAGTCGCCACCGGTACCTACTGTGTCTGGTAGTAGCATGCGGTTTAGCCATGAGTGGATAACACCGTCACCCGGACGAAGCGACACACCTGCACGGTTCATAATGAAGTCTGGCAACGTATGGTGCGTGTTCACATCGACTGGTTTTGGATATGCAGATGTGTGACAGAAAGACTGCATGACAAGGTCAGCAGAGAAACCAAGACACGCAAGGTCTTTTAGCTCATCACGCGTCATAGGACCCGTTGTATCCTGAGAGCCAACCGTTGTCATCTTAGGCTCACAGTAAGTGCCAGGGCGAATACCTTCAACACCACATGCTTTACCTACCATCTTCTGAGCAAGCGTGTAACCTTTTCCAGTATCTTCTGCAGCAACAGGAAGACGGAATACCTCAGAAGGTGCAAGACCTAGTGATTGACGCGCTTTGTCTGTAAGACCACGACCGATGATCAGTGGAATACGACCTCCTGCACGGACTTCATCAATCAGTACATCTGTTTTTAGACCGAACTCAGCCAGTGTTTCGCCTGAAGCGTGGTCGCAGACTTTGCCTTCGTATGGATAAACGTCAATCACGTCACCCATATTCAGCTTAGTTACGTCAACTTCGATAGGTAGCGCGCCCGCATCTTCCATTGTATTAAAGAAGATAGGAGCAATCTTGCCGCCAAGTACGTAACCACCAGCACGTTTGTTTGGTACGTTCGGGATATCATCACCCATGAACCAAAGCACAGAGTTAGTTGCTGATTTACGAGAAGAACCCGTACCAACAACGTCTCCCACGTACACGAGCTGATGACCTTTCTCTTTTAACGCATCGATTTGTTTGATTGGACCAATTGAGCCTTGTTGATCCGGTTCAATACCATCGCGAGCGTTCTTTAGCATCGCCAAAGCATGGACAGGAATATCTGGGCGTGACCATGCATCAGGTGCTGGTGATAGGTCATCGGTGTTTGTCTCACCCGTTACCTTAAATACGGTAAGCGTGATCTTCTCTTGAAGTTCAGGTTTCGATAGGAACCACTCTGCTTCAGCCCACGAGGTCATCACTTGCTTCGCATAAGCATTACCAGCTTTTGCTTTCTCTTCAACATCGTAGAAAGCATCAAACATCAGCAGTGTGTGTGATAGGGCTTTAACCGCGATAGGGGCGAGCTCTGCGTCATCGAGCAATGACACGAGAGATTCAATATTGTAACCGCCTTGCATCGTACCAAGTAGTTGCGCTGCTTTTTCACGGCTAACTAGAGGTGATTCCACTTCACCTTTGGTAATGGCCGTCAGAAAGCCGGCTTTAACGTAAGCAGCTTCATCTACACCTGGTGGGATACGGTTCTCTAGGAGATCGAGGATAAACTCTTCTTCACCTTGAGGCGGGTTCTTTAGTAATTCAACAAGTCCTGCAACTTGTTCAGCGTCTAAGGGTCTAGGAACAACTCCTTCAGCAGCACGCTCTTCGACGTGTTTACGATAGGCTTCAAGCACGACTTCTTTCCTCTCATTGCGGTCCCTCCTTATAATTAGAATTCGGAGTGGACATCCTTGGAAACTTGGCTCTCCCTTGCCATTGGTCGTCTTCAACTAATTGAATCAACAGCGCCAGAGAGGCCAAACAGTGGGGCGAAGGATACCAAATTTAACGTTAAATTAAAATCTTCCCATTTTGACCAACATTGCAAGTTTGAGTGAAAATCAACGATTTCCGACTAAAGTCGCAACGCGTTAGCGTCAAATTGGCCCTTCATTTTTTGCATTTATGTTCAGTATTACTTTCGGTGATAGCTAGACCTGATTAACAACCTGGGCTTTAGAAGGCATTCAGTTAGTAAGAGGAACCAATAATCAAGTAGAACGAACGCAGTCCCGTCTCAACCTGCCCATAGGAGAGCATTATTGGCCCAACCGGTGAGTCTATTCCTGCAAACACTGAGCCTGCTAGAAACAATGGTGCGTCCGAGAAGTTCTCATCCGTCCAAACGCCACCATATTCTGCAGACGCCCCTAAATAAACAGGGGACTGGAACATGCCAAAGTCATTATCAAACCAGCGATAACGGTAGACCAAACTACCATACGCTTTGTTCTGACCAATTAAGCTGTTGCGAGGAATACCGGATAAATTCAAGAATCCGCCAAGCTCTCGGGGGCTAACAGGTAAAGAATCATTCTCGGTGGAAATCATCCCCACATCAACAGAACCAACGAAGGTATTGCGCCCAATCGTGCGCGCATATTTCGTCTGCACCGTGATTTCTTTGGCGTAATCCGAAAAGCTCGACGCTTCGGTATTAAGGTTTTGTTCTCCGCTATCATGAGAGTGTAAGTACTCCAGATTCACGTACCAACCTTTGGTCGGTAACACGAAGTCATCGAGGGTGTCGAGGCGATAATTAACAAATAACCCCTTACGATCAAAGTCAAATTTACCCGCCGATGGCAGAGGCGACACAAGCGACTCTCCTGTGGTGTATCGAGCCCCCAGTTTAAACTCTTGCCATAACGCAGGCTGGTATCCGGCGGCTAATTCGCCTTCCCATTCTCGATAGGTCACTGGAATAAAGTCCGCACTTCCTTTGAGCGCTGGTTTCACACAATCATCCCCTGACGGGTTGATCTCACAAAGCACATTGCGTTTATCACTGCTGTACTTCACTCCCGCTAACCAGAACAAATCTTGGTTGAGCATAAACGGCGAGTAGAGCTCAGCTTCGACACGTTTGTCGGTACCAAAGTCAGCATTCACACGCAACTCAGCACCGCGATCATTGAGATCCGTAAAGTTGGTGGTTACCCCGATGGAATAAAAGCTGTTGGCGTTAAAGTCTTCCTCAAGGTAAAAGCGAAAGTCCATGTAGTTTGGACCCCAGGATTTTTCTTTAACGTCGACCAACAGATTGGTCTCACCATCGACCTCTTTGTACTGGTAGGTAATCAGCTCAAAACGATCAAGAGCATACAACTCCTCGATACGGCGCTCTATCTCATCGGTCTCAAGTACTTCACCAGCGGTTAGCCCAAGACGAGTAGTGATTAACTCATCACTGTAGTGGCTCTGATTATTGATAACGATTTTATCGACAACATTCTCGTCACCGTACACCAATTCACGTCTCGCTGCCTGCTTGTCATCAATGTAGTGCTGGTATTTGGAGCCATTAACGGATAGTGCGCGCAGCTGCTGCTCATTTTTATATGCTACTTGATAGCCAAGTTCATAAGCACGAGGCATGGAGGAAAAATCTGTTGTCGAGATTTGTCCAACACCTGGATGAAGGTAGATATCACCATCCTCTAGTGCTTGCATCTGCTCTTCAGTGCTGCGTCTTACTAAGTAGTTAGACAACTGCTCACCGACGCTAAAGAAGCTATTGAAGTCCTCACGAGTTTTGTAATCACTGCTGATGTCCACCGCAATGATGATGTCAGCACCCATCTGTTTAGCAAGCTCAACTGGCATGTTGTTAGTCACACCACCATCGACTAATAGATAACCGTCAACCTCATAAGGCGGTAAGGCACCCGGCACGGACATACTAGCCATCATGGCATCAACCAGATAGCCATCTTCCATTACCACAGGTTCAAGTTTAAGGATGTCGGTCGCGACCGAGCGATACGGAATGGCGAGCTCGTCAAAGGATTCAAACTGTGGAAGGTTGCCTGTCGTTTTACGCAAGATACGCAGCATATTTTGCCCCTGAACCACCCCTTTCGGTGCTTCGATGGAACCAAAATGCAGACCAATATCGGTACGAATTTGATAACGGTCTTCGGCTTCTTTGTCGCGGATACGGCGCTGACTTCGGTTAACGCGATCGCGGTAACCATTATTCCAATCAACCGTGTAGATGAAGCTTTCGATCTCTTCGGCGCTCATGCCTGTAGCATAAAGCCCTCCGACATACGCCCCCATACTGGTACCGGTGATGATGTCCACCGGTATTTGCATCTCTTCTAGCGCTTTTAGGACACCAATGTGTGCGGCGCCTTTCGCACCGCCGCCGGCAAGCACCACCCCAATGGTTGGACGCTCATCGGCATGTTCAGCCTTTGGTGTTACGTTCTGTGCGGCCAACACTCCACTGCAAGAGAAGGTGGCGACGGCTAAAAGCCAATGAGTTAGGCGTTTCACATTCATCCCTAAAAGCGCTTAATAATTATGGTCAATATATCAGTATATTAACGACTCTCCATATAATTAACACTAATCCAATTTACCAATCAAATAGATTTTTTATCCACTGTTTGGGTTGGTTGTCACACGATGCTTTAAGCTCACCGCCTTCATCCCATACCGGTAACTCGAACGGGTTACCGCAATCAAGCTGCAGCGCCCCCCCTTGCTGAGACTGAAAACCAATCATGCTGATGTTCTTAGGCCACGGTAAAATGAGCTTCTCTGGGATGCGCGCAGCGAGGTAATCCGAGTAAACGCGTAATGCACCACTTGAACCCGTAAGTTTCGTCGATTTGTTGTCATCTCGTCCGACCCAAATGGTGGTGACCTCACGCCCATCCACACCGACAAACCAACTATCTCGGGTATCGTTACTGGTGCCGGTTTTACCCGCCAGTGCCGCCCAAGCAAATTGACTGTTCAAGTAACGCCCCGTCCCCTCTGCTACACCTTTTTTCATCGCAAACGTAGTCAGCCATGCCGCTTGCTGAGGCACTTTCTGACTCGCTTTCGGCAACGAACGGTAAATCACATCACCATCGACGGTAACTACAGAGCGCAGCGCTGACAGCTCAGCTTGACGCCCCGAGTTCGATAGCGTTTGGAACATCTGTGCCACTTGATAAGGTGTTAACGATATTGCTCCAAGGAACATCGATGGTACTGGACGGATTTCGTCAGCATCCACGCCAAGGCGCACTAAAGTATCTGAAACGTTTTTAATGCCCAAAGACATGCCAAGGCGCACTGTGGGTACGTTGAGTGATTTCGCCAGAGCTTGATACAGAGGCACATCACCGCGGAACTTACGATCGTAGTTACGCGGCTGCCACACATTGCCCTTGCTGCCCTTTAAGGTCAGTGATGTGTCTTGAAGTGTGGTCGCTAAGTCGTACTTCTCTGGCTGCTCTAAAGCAGTCAAGTAGACTGCCGGTTTCACCAAAGAGCCAATAGGGCGACTGGCATTCAGCGCTCGATTGAAGCCGCTGTATCCGGTGCGCTTACCGCCCACCATAGCGCGGATCTCTCCCGTCGTTCTATCCACCGCAACCGCTGCTGCTTCTAGTCCTTTGCCCGAGGTTCTCTCAAGCTGAGGAACACGCTTTGCGATCGCTTTTTCTAGCTTATCCTGCGATACCGGATCGAGCGAGGTATAGATCCTGACACCTTTTGAAGCCTTGATCTTATCGCCGACCTTACGGCTAAGCTCTCGCTTAAGCTGCTGAAAATAAGCTGGCTGACGACTGGCTATCTGTGGATTTTTTTGCAGATCCAAATCGCGTGACGCGGCCATTTCAAACTCACGCCCAGTGAGCATCTCTTGATCCATCATCAGCTTCAACACCAAATCACGGCGCTGTTTGGCACGCTCTGGATGACGAATTGGGTTGTAGTAAGACGGTCCTTTGACCATGCCGACCAACAACGCGAGTTGATCAATACGCAAATCTTGCAGCGGCTGACCAAAGTACAAACGCGCCGCCAGACCAAAGCCGTGGATCGCTTCACCTCGACTTTGTCCCAAGTACACTTCGTTTAAATACGCTTCTAGGATCTGATCTTTGCTGTAGCGGTAGTCCAGAATCAGCGCAATGAACACCTCACGCACTTTACGCCATAAGGTGCGCTCACTGGTTAAAAATAGGTTTTTCGCTAGCTGCTGAGTCAGCGTACTGCCCCCCTGCACCGTGCGTCCGGCACGAATATTGGCAAAAAAGGCACGCGCGATCGCTGTTGGAGAAATACCGTCATGCTGATAGAAATCTCTATCTTCGGTGGCAATCAGTGCATCAATCATGATCTCCGGAAACTGGTCACGCCTTAAGAACAAACGCTGTTCATCGGCTTGTTTCTCAAGCATGCCCAGCATTTTTGGCTCAATTCGCAAAAAGCCCAGATCGCCCTTTTGCTCTAGCGATTGAATGCGAGACAGTGTGCCGTCATTGAAATAAAGCATCACATGGCGATCAGGTTCAGGGCCATCCGCGAATTCAAACGGACGACGAATCAGTTCGATCTTAGTCGATGAAGACGAGTACTCTCCAGGATGACGTGGCGCTGACACCTTGCGATAGCTAAGCACATCCAACTCGTTACGAAGCTGCGCAGGTGTAATTGAATCGCCCACAGAGAGGTTCAGCACTCGAGCATAAACGACCGTCGGCAGCTCAAACAACTCTCCTTCAAAGCGCTCTTTCACCACTTGATTCAAGTAATAAAGAACCGCCCCCATCGCTACCGTGCCGACTAACGCCAGTTTCCAACCAATGGAAAACAGACGCTTGCCCCAACCCACTTTGCCCTTTTTACCGCGCGTCGATTTGCGCTTTGGACGACGTGGCGCTGTTTTGCGTTTGGTCGTTGTTTTGGCCGGCGTTTTCTTTGGCGCAGGCTTCTTGCCCGGCGCCGCTTGTTTATTTCTTACTATCATGAATTTAGTTGTCTTTTGGTTTTACTGGTCGCCTGATGATTCATTGGATCATCGGGCCACGGATGTTTGGGGTAACGCCCTTTCATCTCTTTTTGTACTTCTATATAGGCTCCCTGCCAAAACGCCGCGAGATCGCGGGTAATTTGCAGTGGCCTTTGTGCAGGAGAAAGCAGCTCAAGCACAATCGCCTGAGTACCGCGAGCAATGGTTGGCGACGTCTTCTCACCAAACATCTCTTGCAGCTTCACCGATAGCATCGGCGCCTCTCCTGCCTGATAACGAATCCGTTTGCGATTCCCCGATGCCACTGTTAGGTGAGTGGGCACAAGTTCATCGAGTAGCTTTAATTTATCCCACCCCAGCATCGCCTCTAAGGCGGCCATCAGATCCACTTTCTTAAGCTGCTTAGCGCTGCTGATGCCCGTCATAAACGGCAGCAACCACTGCTCTAGGTTGTCGAGCAGCGCTTCCTGACTCATTGCTGGCCAATCGCACTCAGAGAGCCACAACTGAGCACATTGTACTCGTTGGCTCAGTGCCTCAGCACTGTCAGTCCAATTTAAGGCGCCAAGCCCTTTTCGGCGAACATACCCAAGTAGCGCGCTAGCTGTATCTGCGTCATTCGGCACGGGAATTTCTCGACTCGCAATCACCACTGCGCCAATCCGACGTTGCTCACTAGCAATAAATCGTCCTTTGTCGTCATCCCAATCAACAACAGTCAACGCTTCAATCAGCCCTGGCAGAGTGCTTTCTAACTCATCGATATCAATCGGCAGTGCCTTATAAATCGCACTGCTGCCCTGCCCTGAACGCATTAAATCCAGCGCCACCAACAACTTCTCGTCAGAGAGGCGATGCTGATTATCTAACGAAGCACCATGGCCGTTTGCGAGCAAATAGTGTCCTGAGTGGTTTCGCGCCAGCGCTATTCTATCGGGGAATGCCAATGCTGCGACAACGCCAAGTAAAGATTCATCAACGCGACCAAGCGAGAAGTTAAGCTTAAAGCGAGAAGCGATGGCTTTGGCTCGCTGCATAAGAAGCGAACGACGCGCGATAATTCCTTGCTGCCAACGATGCAGCGATTGGCGCACATCGACTTCATTACGCTCAGGTTCCTCAATCAAGGCGCACAACGCAATCGCGCAGCTAAGTGCTTGCTCTCCAAGCGCCTCTGCTTGCAGTAGCATGCTCGCTAAGCGAGGCTCAACGCCAAGCTGATACGCCCTCTGACCAAGTTGAGTGGCTTTGCCTGCACGATCAATGAGCCTGAGCTTAGTCAGCAAGTCGCACGCCTGCTGAAGGTGGGCGTGTTTCGGTGCATCAATCCAAGCAAGGTCATTGGCATTGGTGCAGCCCCAGCGAATCAGCTCTTGTTGCAACGAGGCTAAGTCGCTGCGCAAAATTTCCGGGATACTCTGCTCTGGCTGTGATTGAAATTGAGTCTCACTATACAGGCGAACGCACAGCCCTGATTCTATTCGCCCAGCTCGGCCAGCACGCTGAATCGCCGAAGACTGAGCGATACGCCCTTGCTCAAGACGGGAGATACCGGTTTTTAAATCAAACCACGCTTGGTTTTCTAGGCCAGAATCGACCACCAAGCGAATGCCTTCAATCGTCAGTGAAGTTTCCGCGATGTTGGTCGCCAGTACGACTTTACGCTCTCCGGGCTTTGCCGGCTCAATCGCCGCTTGCTGCGCAGCAAAATCGAGCTGTCCGTATAATGGACAAATGCTAGCCTCTATTTGCGCTTGCTCAAGTAGCTCTTGCACTCGCTTAATCGCGCCAACACCGGGGAGAAATGCGAGTAAAGATCCCGACTCACGAAGTAGCAAGCGTTCAATCTGTTTCGCCATAAACTCCGGCAGTCGATCGTTTTGCGACATCGACTGATAGTCGATATCAACGGGAAAAGAACGTCCCTCAGATTCGATGTATTTCGCATCAGGAAGTACGCGCTTGAGATCGCCTGCATCTAAGGTCGCTGACATCACGACGATACAAAGATCATCGCGCAGCGCTTCTTGGCTCTCCAGAGCAAAGGCGAGCGCAGTATCAGCATGTAAGCTGCGCTCATGGAATTCATCAAAGATGATCATCCCAATGTCCGTCAACTCAGGATCGTCTTGCAGCATACGGGTTAATACACCTTCCGTCACGATCTCTAGCTTTGTTTCCGCACTGACTTTACTCTCGCCACGCACTCGGTAGCCTACCCGTTTACCCACCGATTCACCCAGCAAAGAAGCGATATAGACCGCAATGTTGCGCGCCGCGATACGCCGAGGCTCCAGCATGATAATCTTGCCGCTAACCATACCTGATTGCAGCAGTCTCAATGGAAAGTGAGTCGATTTACCAGCACCAGTGGCCGCTTTGAGAATAACTTGGTTCGTTGTTGCAATAGCTTGCGTCAGCTGTGGCAACACGAGTTCGATAGGCAACTGTGACAAGGGCATGACCTTATGTTGTAATGAAGTTCATCATTCTAATAAAAAACGGCCTCAAAATGCACTTCGATCCACCACTCAAATCAGGGAAACTCGTCCAGCGCTACAAACGCTTCCTTGCTGACATCACGCTCAGTGATAACCAAGAGATCACCATTCACTGCGCCAATACAGGAGCAATGACAGGATGCGCCGCTCCTGGCTCTACTGTTTTTTACTCCACTTCAGACAATCCAAAGCGCAAATACCCAAATAGTTGGGAACTGACCCATACTAAGGCAGGACACTCGATTTGCGTCAATACCGCTCGTGCTAACACCTTAGTGGTTGAAGCAATAGAAAATAACGTTGTAAAAGAGCTGATTGGTTACCAAACTCTAAAGACCGAGGTGAAATACGGTCAAGAAAACAGCAGAGTGGATATTTTATTGCAAGATAGTGATCGTGCGGATTGCTACATCGAAGTAAAAAGTGTCACACTGCTGGATGAAGGCAATACGGGACAAGGGTATTTTCCAGATGCCAAGACCACTCGTGGTCAGAAGCACCTGAGAGAGCTCACAGAAATGGTTCAAACCGGACATAGAGCCGTATTATTTTTCGCAGTTTTGCATTCAGGGATTGAAAAAGTGTCAGTGGCACACCATATAGATGCGAAATATTCACAATTACTTGAGCAAGCAAGGCAGGCTGGGGTTGAAGTGATTTGTTATAAGGCAGCGTTTTCTGACAATGAAATTAGGCTCGTATCCGCGCTGGATTTCAGTTAAAAGTGATGCCACTTCACATTGAGAAGAAGATTAACAAACTTCGTTTGCCACCGGCATTTGTTTTTGCTATAGATACCCGCCTTAAAATTAACTGTTCGCACAGTTGACTAGGTGTAAGTAGGAGATGCTGCATGCCAGAATCTAAGAAAAAAGCGCTAGGCATCCTAGCCATTGCAGGTGTTGATCCATACCAAGAAAAAGCTGGTGAAGAATACATGTCACAGCCTCAATTGGATCACTTTACTAAAATCTTAAGCGCTTGGCGCAACCAACTTAGGGAAGAAGTTGATCGTACTGTGCACCACATGCAAGACGAAGCAGCTAACTTTCCAGATCCGGTTGACAGAGCTTCTCAAGAAGAAGAGTTCAGCCTAGAGCTACGTAACCGTGACCGCGAGCGTCGTTTGATCAAAAAGATCGAAAAAACGCTAAACAAGATTGAAGAAGACGATTTTGGCTTCTGTGAATCTTGTGGTATCGAGATCGGTATCCGCCGCTTAGAGGCGCGTCCTACAGCTGATTTGTGTATCGACTGTAAGACACTTGCAGAAATCAAAGAAAGACAGATGCAAGGCTAACAAGCGAAAAAAGGGAGCACACGCTCCCTTTTTTGATCTACTCCTCAAACACAATTAAGCACTGGCTATATTTAAGCACTATGTATATTGGTCGATTCGCCCCCTCTCCGTCAGGCCCCCTTCATTTTGGCTCTCTCGTGGCTGCTCTAGGCAGTTACTTTCAAGCTAAGTCCCGAAATGGGCTTTGGCTGGTTCGCATCGAAGATATCGATCCACCACGAGAAGTTGAAGGTGCCTCAGAGCTAATTCTACAAACCCTAAAAGCCTACGAGCTTAATTGGGATGGTGAGGTTTTATACCAAAGTCAGCGCCTAGACGATTATCAAGCGCAAATTGACCGTTGGCTAGCAGAGGAGCAAGCTTACCTATGCGAGTGTACTCGCAAGCAAATTAAGGCCGCAGGCGGTTTCTACCAAGGGGCATGCCGCGACAAAGCGCTTACTGATAGCCAAGGCTGCTCCGTACGTCTTAAGATGCATTATCCAATTTCTTGTTTTGTGGATGAGAAACACGGAACATTGACGATCCCAGATGGACTCGCTAAGGAAGACTTCATTATCAAACGCCGTGATGGCTTGTTTGCGTATAACCTTGCCGTGGTGCTCGACGACATCCATCAAGGCGTCACAGAGGTCGTACGTGGCGCTGATCTCATTGAGCCAACCGGGCGCCAAATCAGCTTGTATAAGACCTTAGGTGCCGCACCTGTCACTTATCTGCATCTGCCGCTCGCGATTGATGACAGTGGCAATAAGCTGTCTAAGCAAAATCACGCGACAGCGATTGATCTCAGCAACCCGAAACCGACCTTGCTCAATGCAATGCGCTTTCTAGGCTTTGAGATAAGCGACGATATCGCCGGTCAAAATATCGCCAAAATCGTGCAATGGGGAGTTGAGAATTGGCAGCTATTTCAGCTTCCAAATCAGCTCAAAATCAAACCACCATTCTCAAATGAGTCGCTCTAGGCTAGAATAAGCGGCAAATTTCATGCGTCAGGCACGGAGCTTGGGTAAAAATCACCCAGTTTCGCGAACCTTAATTGCGTTAATACTATGAATAAAAAAGAAAATTCCCAGAAAGCTCATCATGTATATAGTGACATATCCTTACAGGTCTATACACGTGACGAGCACAACATCTCGCGCAAGCAAATCAGCGATAACGCGTTAAAAGTCCTCTACCGCTTAAACGGTGCAGGTTATGACGCCTACCTCGTTGGTGGTGGCGTGCGTGATTTGCTGCTTGGAGAACAACCTAAAGATTTCGATATAGCGACTAACGCAACGCCAGAGCAGATCAAGAAGCTGTTTAGAAACTGTCGCCTGATTGGCCGCCGTTTCCGCCTTGCTCATATCATGTTTGGGCGTGACATTATCGAGGTCGCGACGTTTCGAGGTCATCACCAAGAGCAAGAAAAGAACGTCTCTCAACAGAGCAAAGATGGCATGCTGCTGCGTGACAATGTCTACGGTAGCATTGATGAAGATGCTGAGCGTCGTGATTTCACTATCAATGCGATGTACTACAGCATTGGTGACTACTCGATTCACGATTACGCTGGCGGTGTTGAAGATCTTGAAGACCGTTTGATTCGCCTCATTGGCGAGCCTGACGTGCGCTACCGTGAAGATCCTGTTCGTATGCTGCGTGCAGTTCGTTTTGCCGCCAAGCTCGATTTTGATATCGAAGAAGATACGGCAGCACCGATTGAAGAGCTTGCACCACTGCTACGTGACATCCCATCTGCACGTTTGTACGAAGAGTCACTTAAGCTGCTGCAATCTGGTTACGGTTTAGAGACCTATCACCTAATGCGTGAGTACAACTTGTTCCAACAATTGTTCCCACTTATTGCGCCGCACTTTACCGAGGACTACTCGTCCCAGTCAGAGCAAGTACTTGATTTGGTCCTTGATGCCACCGATGAGCGTATCGAGGAAGGTAAACGCGTCAATCCAGCGTTTATGTTCGCAGCCATGCTTTGGTACCCAATGATGGAGCACGCCAAAGAGTTGATGGAGCGCGGCATGTCCGAATACGACGCGATGATGGAAGCCAGCAACATTGTCCTTGATGAGCAGGTGAAATCGACAGCAATTCCACGTCGTCACACCGCGACGATTCGCGAGATCTGGCAGCTACAACTTCGCTTACCGCGTCGCTCTGGCAAACGCGCTTTCCGCCTCATGGAGCTCAACAAGTTCCGCGCCGGCTTCGACTTCCTCGAAATGCGTGGCGAAATCGAAGGTGGTGAAGTGGCCGCTCTAGCTAAATGGTGGGGCACATTCCAATCAGCAGGTCGCAATATGCGTCAAGCAATGGTGAATGACCTTGGTGGTTCGAGCTCGCGTTCTGGCTCACGTCGCAAACGCAGCCCAAAAGCCAAAAAAGCGAAGAGTGCTGAGTAATGACCATCTGCTACATTGCGATTGGCAGCAACCTGTCCGATCCTGTCTCGCAAGCCAAAGTGGCCATTGAGGCATTGAAAACACTACCAAAGAGCGAGCTATTGGCTTGCTCTTCCCTTTACAGCAGTACACCGATGGGGCCACAAAATCAGCCCGATTACATCAACGCTGTGGCAAAGGTAACTACCGAATTAACGCCTTTGGAACTGCTCGATTGCACCCAAGCTATCGAGCTAGAACGTGGGCGTGTCCGTAAAGATGAGAGATGGGGCCCAAGAACTCTCGATCTCGACATCATTCTTTACGGCAATGAGGTGATCGATTCCGAGCGCTTAACGGTTCCGCACTATGGAATGAAACAACGTGAGTTTGTTCTCTATCCGCTTATGGAAATCGCACCAAATTTACAACTCCCTGATGGGACTGAGCTCACTGTACTTATCGACCAAGTCGACCGCAATGGACTCAGAGTTTGGCAATCCTAGCCAAGCCCCTAATAAGGATTAAAAATGAAAAAAATCAACATTAACGACCTCATGAAGTGGAAAAACGAAGGTCGCAAATTTGCAACATCCACCGCGTATGATGCGAGCTTTGCGGCTTTGTTTGAAAGCCAAGAGATGCCTGTTATTTTAGTCGGCGACTCACTCGGCATGGTACTGCAAGGCCACAACGATACCTTGCCAGTGACTGTTGAAGACATCGCCTATCACACGCGTGCAGTGCGTGCTGGTAGCCCTAACTGCTTGTTGATGGCAGATATGCCGTTTATGAGCTACGCAACCCCACAGCAAGCGTGTGAGAACGCAGCAACACTGATGCGCGCTGGCGCAAACATGGTGAAGCTAGAGGGTGGCGACTGGCTGGTTGATACAGTAAAAATGTTGACTGAGCGAGCGGTTCCCGTTTGTGCTCACCTAGGCCTAACACCACAAAGTGTGAACATTTTTGGTGGCTACAAGGTACAAGGCCGCGATCAAAAGAACGCGGACAAAATGGTACGTGACGCACTTGCACTACAAGAAGCTGGCGCGCAGATCATTCTACTTGAGTGTGTTCCTGCTGAACTCGCAGCGCGCATTACAGAAGTGCTTGATGTTCCAGTGATTGGCATTGGCGCAGGTAATGGCACCGATGGTCAAATCCTAGTAATGCACGACATGTTTGGCATTTCAGCGAACTACATGCCTAAATTCTCAAAGAACTTTTTGGCTGAAACGGGCGACATGCGTAGCGCCGTTGCTAAATATATCGCGGATGTGGAAAGCGGTGCTTTCCCAGACGACGCTCATACGATTGCCTAGGGGGAATCATGCAAACTTTCGCTGATATTGCAGAACTTAGAGAGCAAATTGCTCAGCTAAAGCGTGAACAACGCCGAATTGCCTTTGTTCCGACTATGGGCAACCTTCACGAAGGTCACCTAACGCTGATGCGCAAAGCTCGTGAGAATGCAGATGTAGTGGTAGCGAGTATTTTTGTTAACCCTATGCAGTTTGAGCGCGCGGATGACCTCAACAACTATCCTCGCACACTCGAAGATGATCTTAGTAAGCTGACCGCTGAAGGCGTCGATTTGGTTTTCACGCCGACACCAGAAGTGATGTACCCACAAGGTTTAGACAAACAGACGTTTGTTGAAGTGCCGGGCATCTCACACATGCTCGAAGGCGTATCACGCCCAGGGCACTTTAGAGGCGTCGCAACAATCGTTACTAAGCTGTTTAACATCGTGCAACCGGACGTCGCTTGCTTTGGTGAGAAAGACTTCCAGCAGTTAGCTTTGATCCGTCAAATGGTGAGCGATCTGGCGATGAATATCGAGATCATTGGTGTGCCAACTGTCCGTGAGATGGACGGTCTCGCAATGAGTTCACGTAACGGCTACCTAACTATGGATGAGCGTCAACGTGCACCAGTACTGGCTAAAACCATGCGTTGGATGAACAGCGCGATTCGTGGCGGCCGTGACGACTACCCATCTATCATTGAAGATGCTAGTGACCAACTGCGCGCAGCAGGTCTGCAGCCGGATGAAATTTTCATTCGTGATGCACACTCCCTACAAGCGATCAACGAGAGCTCGGCGCAAGCGGTCATTTTAATGTCAGCGTTTTTGGGCAAAGCGCGCCTGATTGACAATCAAGTACTCGAACTTCAGCATACCCAAGTGGAACCTGAGACAAGCAGCGAAGAAAATCAATAGTCATCACGATTGCGGTTGCCAGCCAATAAAGATGGCCACTGAATAGAGATGAATAATAGATAGAAAAACGGCTCACTTGATACCAAGTGAGCCGTTTTTTAATGATGTAAACCTTCCGGTTTAGACGCCATGAGCTCGCATTAAACTCGGAATGATTTGATCTTTCCGTCCAACTCTTCTGCGTTGCTTTGCATCATCTCTGATGTCTCTAAAAGCTCTGTCACCACCGTCACAGACGCTTCAACCAACTCGCGAACATTGGTCAGATTTTGGTTCATCTCTTCCGCTACGCTGCTTTGCTGACCCGCTGCGGTCGCGATTTGGAAGTTCATGTCATTGATTTGATTGACTTGGCTAACGATGCCATCAAGTTCAGCACCGGCATTGGTCACAAGCTCCACACCATCTGCCGCTTCAACCACACTTTTCTCCATTAGCTCTACCGCAGAATTGGCGCTCGATTGAAGGTGAGAAATCATCTCTTGGATTTCAACCGTCGCCTGCTGAGTGCGCTGCGCTAAGTTACGTACTTCATCCGCAACCACAGCAAAGCCGCGGCCAGCTTCACCCGCACGTGCCGCTTCAATCGCCGCATTAAGCGCTAGTAAGTTGGTTTGCTCTGAAATGCCTTGAATAGTGCCAACAACACTACCAATCGACTCAACACGCTCTTCCACTTGGTTGACCGCCTGGGCTGATGCAGAGATATCATTCGACAGCTCACTCATCTTAGTCACGGTACCTTGTACAAAGCGCTGACCTGTCTCTGCTTGACCCGACGCTTGTTCAGTCAGCTGCGAAGCATTTTGCGCATGATCAGCCACAGTTTGTACCGTCGACGTCATTTCGCTCATTGCCGTCGCCAGTTGATCAATTTCTTGGAACTCTTCTTGAGAAGATTCTTTGGTCTCAGACATGCTAAGTGTCATCACTTCAGTCAGCGTCGCTAGCTCTTGAGAGGTCGCTACCTGAGTCTTGATGATGTCTTGCAGGTGGACACGCGTTTTCTCAAGTTCACGCGCCACATCGCCGTATTCATCTTTACATTCCATAAGCACAGGAATGGTAAGATCTTTATCGGCCATACGCTTAATCGCATCACTTAAATAGTTGGTTTGCTTAAGCATAGTTTTCGCGGCAAACAACAATAGAGCCACGAAGAGAACAATCATTAGGGCAGTCTGCCATACGACTTGAATTAGATAGGCTTCGTAGTGCTGCTGAGCAATCGCTTCGTTCTGGGTTGCGGCAAGAAGGGAGTCGTAAAATGTGCTTGCATCCCACAACTGCTTACCAATCAGCAATACGGTACTAAAAATCATCAACATCAACATCTTAGGGATCAAGCGTACATCCGTGATGAGTCGCTCCCATGGTTTAAATGTCAGTGCGGTCATTATCCGTTCTCCATTAATTATTATATAGTTAGAGAATCTTTCTCTAACTGAATGTCATCATCACTTGCCTGCATGCCAAAGCCGTAGGGGGAATTGTGACTCATGAGACCAAGTTATTTATTTCGAGCCTCGTATGAAAGCAAATGATACCAAAACTGAAGTTAAGCCTCTGAGCTTATTGTCACTTATCCTCTCTTTTATGGCTCTATTTGTGATCTCAGCCTTATTGTTTGCTCCCATCAACGAGGATGAGCGTACTGTTCTTATCGGCCTCGACTTTATTATCTGTAGCTTATTTATTCTGCAACTTGTTGTGGATCTGATCCGCTCCACAGATCGAGTGCAATTTATGAAAACGCATTGGATTGATTTCCTCGCCAGTCTGCCGATGATCGAGCCACTGCGCTTTGCTCGTGTCTTTCACATTTTCCGCGTAGTGCTTGTCATTCGTTCTGGTGAAACCTTGTTAAGACAGCTTGCTCGCAACAAGCATGAGACGACAATCGCCTCGATCCTTCTGCTGCTTGTGCTGCTAATTACGGTTGGCGCTGGACTCATTATGTGGGCGGAAAGTGGCGATCCTGATGCGAATATCCAGCATATTGGTGATGCTGTTTGGTGGGCTTTCGTCACGGTATCGACCGTCGGTTACGGTGATCACTACCCAGTTACAAGTGTGGGTAAGGTCTTGGCTGGTATGATTATTATCTGCGGTGTCGGTATGTTTGGTATGACATCGGGCTTGATCACTTCGCTCCTATCTTCACCCAGTTCCATGGATGAAAGACGCTCCAAACACAAAGAAGTGATGTTACAAAAGGTGCTCAATCAGCAAGAGGTGATTTTGCATAAGCTGGAGAAAATGGAACAGAAAATTGAATCACTAGAACGCGAAAAAAAATAAGGAGGCCTAAAGCCTCCCTATTCTAATTTGTACTAGTTTTGCCAATATGGCTCAGCTTCAATACTGATTTGCCTAGTTTGCTCCATGGCATGCAGAATCGAGCTCTCTTGGCGACGTAGCCAGCGTTCAAGCTGTTCACGCTCTTCGCCTTCCAGTTTTTCCACCAGCGGCTCTAAAAGCTCTAACATCAGCAGATCATCAATGCCTTGCAGCAAGTCTGCCCACGGCAAGCGAAAATTATTCCGCTCTTCCATGCTGTAAAGGCTGGCGAAACCAACACCCGTGTAAAGGTTGCGCATCAGTCGGTACTGCTGCTCAATGTATTCCTGACGTGTCAGTGATTTTTTGGGCGGGAAGGCATCCATCAGCTCAGCCCAAGTGCGTGCCAACTGCTGCATGGAGAATGGCTTGATTGACTGAGCCATTTTCTCGCGTGCTTTATCATCTAAGAATGGCTGCCAACCGCGAGACAAAATCCAACGGCTGAGGTCCAGTAACAGACCCGCATATCGTCCCGAATGAATCAGTCGCAACATATCTTCGCGATCTGGCAAGTCTTGCTCACGCTCTTTTAGCTTTGAAACGAGGAATTTTCGAGCATCAAGCTTTCGAAGCACGTGTCCTTTGTCTTCCAAAAGTGTTTCAAAATGTTCATAGCTCTTTAGCCAAGCAAGTTCTTGCTCTAGCCACTTCAGCTCTTGCCTAACGATAGCGCTGGCGCGTCGAGGGACGATGCTGCCATATACGGTCAATGTTTGACGAATAAAGCTCAGTGCGTAGCTGATTTCGAGCAGCGCTTCAATCGATTCGTGCTCGGTATATATCTGCTCGTGATAGTGCCAATGCGCCAAAGCATGCTCTAGAGACTGGATAAAGCAGGTTTCAACACTGTCTGTGTCCGAGGTGTCCACCAGCTCCAGGCTTTTCACCGGATCGCCGCCATAATCCGCCGCTAAGCGATAGCCTCGCGCAGCTTTACTTAAGTTACCTAGACGAATACCGCCCGCCTCACAGAAGGCGCGAGCAAGCGTAAATAGCACGTCTGTTTGCCCCGATTTAAGCTCGAGTTCGACTTCGCAGATAGGGTAAGTTTTGTCCCCTGATGACACTAAACCTTGATCAAACGCCACTTCTACCTGACTGCCATCGGCCATACCAATCAACCATTGCTCACGCGTAAAGTCGGTGGCAAAAATCGGCACCAATTGAGCTTGCAGCTCTTCAACGCTGCGCCCTTCTGGGTAGATGTCGAGGGGGTGTAGCGTGAGTTCTGGATCATTTGATGTGTGTTCAGCATTAAATTCCGGACGTTGATGCAACCCCGCAACGACGCGACCTGCGGTTTTCATGGTTTGCACAAAAACATCATCGAAACGACGAATTCTCAGTCCAATGTCATGCTGACGAAGCCAGTTATCGGGGGTGTCGAAGTAAGTGTTTCCTAACTCGCGACAACTGTGCTGAAGTACTTTTGTTTCAGCAATCTTGCTGAGTAAAGTTTCTGAAAAATCAGGAGAAACAAAAAACTTCAGTTCTATCTCGGTTTCCATAGTTTTACCTTTCGGGGACACTCACAACAGGATATGAGCAATTGTACTAATCAGCAAGTGACAAATATCACCCAAATGATGATCTAAAACAGTTTAAATCGGCGTTTTAATGGGTTAACATGCGCGCCTTTATAGCCATCGCTCAACATTTCACCATGATATTGGTGTATGTTTATTTCAGGTTATATTAATTAGGTTGAACAACCATGCCAGTAAATACAATTATGGGGTTATTTGCAAAGTCCCCAATTAAGCCTTTGCAGCGCCACGTTGTGTGCGTAACAGAATGTTGCTCTCACCTTATCAACTTCTTTGAGACAAGCTCAAAGGGTGATTGGGAAAAAGCAGCGGAGATCCGTGCGCAGATTTCTCATCTTGAGAAAGAAGCCGACGTTTTGAAACGTGAGATCCGTCTTAAACTACCACGCGGCCTGTTCTTGCCTGTAGACCGTAGCGATATGCTAGAGCTACTGACGCAGCAAGATAAGCTTGCCAACCTTGCCAAAGACATTGCCGGTCGTGTTTACGGTCGCCAACTTGTCATTCCTGCGCCACTTCAAGAAAACTTCATCGCTTATGTGAAGCGTTGTCTTGATGCAGCAAACCAAGCTCAGAAAGTTATCAATGAGCTGGATGAACTGCTAGAGACAGGCTTTAAAGGTCGTGAAGTGACTCTGGTAGCAGAGATGATTCACCAACTCGATGTCATCGAAGATGATACCGATGCCATGCAAATCCAGCTTCGTCAGCAACTGATGGCGATTGAACAAGACATGAACCCAATCGACGTTATGTTCTTGTACAAAATTCTTGAATGGGTCGGCGGTATTGCAGATCAAGCTCAGCGCGTAGGCGCTCGTCTTGAACTCATGCTGTCTAGGTCTTAAACACACGTTAACTAAGTAACAAAGAGCGAAGAAGTATTAGGCGTTGAGCACAGACAATGCTTAAGAGATTGCCCTGCGCCAAACTTTTGCTCCGCTTGTTATGAAACAAAACTAGGTATTACAATGGATATTCTTGCAAACTACGGCACTATCCTGATTCTTGTTGCGGCGATGTTCGGTTTCCTTATGGCGATCGGTATCGGTGCAAACGATGTTGCCAATGCAATGGGTACTTCTGTTGGCTCTAAAGCTCTAACAGTTAAGCAAGCTATCATCATCGCGATGATCTTCGAATTCGCCGGCGCATACCTTGCTGGCGGTGAGGTAACAGACACTATCCGTAAGGGTGTGATTGAAACCTCGCTGTTTGCTCACCAGCCAGACGTTCTAGTATTCGGTATGATGTCGTCTCTATTAGCGGCAGGTACTTGGCTATTGCTCGCTTCTTACATGGGCTGGCCGGTATCAACTACTCACTCAATCATTGGCGCTATCATCGGTTTCGCTTGTGTGTCTGTGGGTACTGAAGCGGTTGACTGGGGTTCAGTAAAAGGCATCGTAGGTAGCTGGGTTATCACACCTGTGATTTCTGGTTTCTTCGCTTACCTTATCTTTGTCAGCGCACAGCGCCTGATTTTCGATACCGAAAAGCCACTGTTTAACGCTAAGCGCTTTGTTCCAGTGTACATGTTCATTACCACTATGGTGATTGCGCTGGTAACCATCAAGAAAGGTCTAAAACACGTAGGCCTGCACCTTGAAGGTATGGAAGCGTGGGCGTGGGCTGCAGGCGTTTCGTCTCTAGTTATGATTGGCGGATACATCTACATCCAACGTAAATTTGCAGACCGTGAAGAAGACCATGGCTTTAGTGGCGTAGAAGGTATCTTCAGCGTTCTGATGGTTATCACAGCTTGTGCGATGGCATTTGCACACGGTTCAAACGACGTAGCGAACGCGATTGGTCCGCTGTCTGCTGTTGTTTCAACGGTTGAGCACATGGGTGAAATCAACGCTAAGAGCACCATCGCATGGTGGATTCTTCCACTAGGTGGTATCGGTATCGTTGTGGGTCTCGCGACTATGGGGCACAAAGTAATGGCAACGGTAGGTACAGGTATCACTGAACTAACGCCTAGCCGCGGCTTCGCAGCGCAGCTAGCAACGGCTTGTACCGTTGTTCTAGCGTCGGGTACCGGTCTTCCTATCTCGACCACACAAACGCTTGTAGGTGCGGTATTGGGTGTTGGTTTCGCTCGTGGTATCGCAGCACTTAACTTAGGTGTTGTACGTAATATCGTGGCTTCTTGGGTAGTGACTCTACCTGCTGGTGCACTACTTGCGGTAGTATTCTACTACATGATGCAAGCGATATTTGGTGCATAAGCCAAGGCTTAGATAAAGTCAGGGAGATGTGAAGCTCACGTCATATTTGACTCAAATTCAAATAAAGGGAGGCTTTGCCTCCCTTCTTTGTTGCACCCGATTGAGAAACTTCATACTATTTGCCCATTCTTAAAAGTTTACAATTTGAGAGTGCGTATCAGCCCAGCTGCAAACGCGACTTTCTTCATCATTCCCCATTGATACACTTAAGGGACTTACTGTGAAAAAACTGATCTGCATGATCATGGTGTCGTTACTCGCTGCTCCCGCAGCGTTGGCTCAAGATCGATATATTGCTGACAAGCTATTTACCTATCTGCACTCAGGGCCAAGCGCTCAGTATCGTATCATCGGCAGCATTAACGCTGGTGACAAAGTGCAACTACTATCTTCTAACCGTGACACGGGCTACTCCCAAGTTCAAGACAACCGCGGCCGTAAAGGCTGGGTAGACTCGAAGTTCGTCACGGCTCAAGAAAGTATGGCGGTACGCCTACCTCGTCTTGAGAAAGAACTGACGCAAGTTAAATCTCAGCTAGCAAATGCACGCGAAACTGCGGACAGCGAGAAAGGTGGCCTAGTCAGCTCTCTAGAAGCGCGCAACAAGCAAATTGCAGAGCTTGAGCAAAACTACTCTGACATCAGCGCGCAGCTGACGTCTTCTCAAACAGAAATCCGCGAGCTACGTGCTAAACTGGATACGCAAAAAGAAGACCTACTACTGCGCTACTTTATGTATGGCGGTGGTGTTGCGGGTGTAGGCCTTTTGTTTGGTCTTATCCTTCCTCACATTATCCCACGTCGTAAGAAGAGTCCTAATGGCTGGGCATAATGCTTAGAGCATGACTTTGAATACAAAAAAACCGCCTCACGGCGGTTTTTTATTACGGTTCAATTACGATTTAATCGTCGTCAAAGTTAAACAGTGATTCCATATTCAAGCCTTGCTTGACTAAAATGTCACGCAGTCTACGTAGACCTTCGACTTGAATTTGACGCACACGCTCGCGAGTAAGATTGATTTCTCGCCCAACTTCTTCAAGGGTTGAAGGCTCATAGCCTAGCAATCCAAAGCGTCGTGCCAACACTTCTTTTTGTTTTGGATTCAGTTCATCAAGCCAGTGAATAAGCGATGATTTAATATCGTCATCTTGGGTTGAGACTTCAGGATCTGAGTGCGTTGAATCCGGAATGATATCTAACAGCGCTTTCTCACCGTCCCCACCAATTGGCGTATCAACCGAACTGATACGTTCATTGAGTCTCAGCATCTTGGAAACGTCGCTCACCGGTTTATCCAGCTTATGTGCAATTTCTTCGGCTGTTGGCTCATGATCCAGCTTTTGGGACAGTTCACGGGCTGTACGTAGGTAAATGTTGAGCTCTTTTACCACATGGATAGGCAGACGAATCGTGCGTGTTTGATTCATCAAAGCACGCTCAATAGTTTGGCGTATCCACCACGTCGCATACGTTGAGAAACGGAAGCCGCGCTCGGGGTCGAATTTCTCTACTGCACGAATAAGACCTAAATTGCCTTCTTCAATTAAATCAAGAAGCGCTAGACCACGGTTACTGTAGCGTCGAGAGATCTTAACCACTAATCGCAAGTTACTTTCGATCATGCGTTTACGGGCTGCTTCATCGCCTTTCAGTGCACGTCTTGCATAGAGCACTTCTTCTTCTGCGGTCAAGAGTGGTGAAAAGCCGATTTCGCCGAGATAGAGCTGGGTGGCATCTAAGCTTTTCGCAGAGGCATCGTACAAATCCTTGTCTTCAGTCTCTGTTGCGGCGTCATCGTTCGTCAGTGTAGGTTCTACAACATCAACAGTCTCACTGTTGGCATCGAAGTTTTCGTTCTTGGTTACTGCATTGCTGATACTCATAGCGCCTCCCCCTGGCGAGCTAGCAAGACATGACAACTCAACTATGTCGCTAACTTTCTCTGATTAAGTCAATCAAATTGCAAGTAGCTTTTCGTATGGTGTATTCGTTATACGGCAGTTACGGCAAGTAGCGTTTTGGGTTTACTGATTTTCCTTGATAACGGATTTCAAAGTGCAGTCTAACGCTGTTGGTTCCGGAACTTCCCATCGTAGCGATTTTTTGTCCGGCTTTAACACTTTGTCCTTCCGATACCAATAGTCTGTCATTGTGAGCGTAAGCACTTAGGTAACTGTCGTTATGCTTAACAATAACGAGGTTTCCATAACCACGTAGTGCGTTGCCTGAGTAAACCACGGTTCCTTTTGCAGTGGCGACGATATCTTGGCCTCGGCGGCCTGCAATATCGATTCCTTTATTTCCTTGGTCCCCTGCAGAAAAGTTCTTTATGACACGACCCTTAGTCGGCCAGACCCAACTTGATACTTTTGCCGCTGTGCTTGGCGCCGGTTTCGGTGCTGGTTTCGCCTTCGCGACAGTTTGCTTCGCGGCTGGCTTGGTTGTCTGTTTTACCGTTTGGGGCTTAGTCTTGTTAACATTTTGTTTACCTTTAGCCTCACCATACTCCTTTGTTTGAGTTTGATCAACCTTCTTTGCGGCGGTTTTTTGACTATTTTGCGTTGATGAGCTACCCGCTTTTGAAGGCGGTTTTGACGCCGTTGTCGCGGTGCTCGAGCTCGCTGCAGCCGTTGCCACAGAGGCGGTTGCAACCTCACCTGAACCAGAACCAGCAAACACCGGTGGGGAATAGACCGGGCGCCACAGGTTCAAACGCTGGCCTGGGTGAATGGTGTAGGGTTTCTTAAGATTATTGAGTCTTATCAGATCGTTAACATCTTTATCCGTGACGTATGAGATAAAATAGAGGGTGTCCCCTTTTTGCACTTCATAGTAACTGCCACGATAACTGCCACGGGAAACACTATCGTACTTGCCTCCCAGATTTGAGACAGGCGCAGGCGAATGCCCAGCACACCCAATCAGTGCACTGGACAAAAAAACAACGGAGACCACTGCTTTTAACCGCTTTTGCATTTACGCTAATTCACCTGCTACGAGAGGAACAAACCTCACTAATTCAATAACTTCGGTAGTAAAGCTATCACCTTTACGAGTGATTTTTAATAGTTGTTGCTCATTATCACCGACAGGGATCACTAAACGTCCACCATCATTGAGCTGGGTCAATAGTGCTTGAGGGACTTCGGAAGCTGCAGCCGTGACGATAATGGCATCAAATGGCCCCTTGGCTTGCCAGCCTTGCCAACCGTCACCGTGTTTGGTGGAGATGTTGTAAATATCAAGACGCTTTAGCCTGCGCTTTGCTTCCCATTGCAGTGCTTTTATTCTCTCAACCGAATAGACATGCTCCACCAACTGCGACAGCACGGCAGTTTGATAGCCTGAGCCAGTTCCGATTTCAAGCACTCGAGTATCGTGTGTCAGCTCAAGCAGCTCGGTCATTCTCGCGACAATGTAGGGCTGAGAAATCGTCTGCCCAGCACCAATAGGCAATGCATTGTTGTCGTAGGCTTGGTGAAGCATCGCTTGTGACACGAATTGCTCACGGGGTACGGAGAAGATAGCATCCAGCACACGGGGATCAGCTACACCGTGCGCTCGGATAAACTCCACTAATTTCGCTGCTTGTGGGTTCATTAATTACTCTCTCCCTGACACCCAACGTTCCATCGCACCAATCGACTCATGTGCGGTCAAATCCACCTGCAGTGGTGTAATAGAAATACGCCCATGTTCAACTGCGTAAAAATCGGTGCCCTCTCCAGCATCCTGCTCTTTCCCTGGAGGTCCCAACCAATAAATGTCGTGCCCTCTTGGGTCCTGCTGCTTAATCATCGCTTCAGCATGGTGACGGGCACCCAATCGAGTCACGGCAACATCACCAAGCTGCGCCAGCGGCTTATCTGGGATATTAATATTCAATAGTCGATTGGTCGGCACACGAGTAGCCAAATGACGCTCGACAAATTGACGAGCGATGATCGCCGCTGCAGCAAAGTGCTGTTTACCAACCAGACTAAAAGCGATGGATTGAACGCCTAGAAAGTGTCCTTCCATAGCCGCCGCTACAGTACCAGAATAGAGCACATCGTCGCCCAAGTTAGCCCCATGGTTGATCCCAGACAGAACTAAATCGGGAAGATCGTCTTTCATCAATTCATTAAGCGCAAAGTGCACACAATCGGTTGGCGTTCCTTGAACCGAGAAAACACCAGGCTCAATTTCGTTAACACGCAGCGGCTGCTCAAGCGTTAATGAGTTCGATGCGCCCGAACGGTTTCTGTCTGGCGCAACGATGGTCACATCAGCAATGTTTGCCAGCTCCGCCGCTAATGTGCGAATTCCCTCGGCGTGTACGCCATCATCATTACTGATGAGGACTTTGATTCTCTGTTTGTTTGTTTCCATGAATCCTAGAATTGCCTTTCTACTTCTTCTACATTTGCCAGCTCTCTAAGAATCGAGGTCGCAAAACTGCCTGAATCCAAGAAAAAGCTCAGTGTTACAGAATCTTCATCCCATTGTGCATTCAATGAGTCAGGCTTTAACACAATAGCGCGTCTGTCGTGACGCATGCGATTACCGCGGATAAGCGCCATCAAATCTGGCTCTTGATCTAAGATGCTTTGTTCAAGCTTCTCGGCCTCATCGGTGGTTGGTAGCGCATTATCACCTGCCAATGCAGCGGTGATCATCCCAGTTTCGTCAAGAATGTCCCCGGCCAGCTCAGTGTTAAAGCAATCTTGCTGCAAACGCTCTGAAACGATGTGATTAAAGATCCATGAGCGCGCCGCAGAGAGATACAAACTGCGTTTATTCTGATTGCGAGTGCGCACGTTGTCACGTCCCCAACGCTTCGCTTCGCTCACGTTGTTACCATCGTGTCCAAAACGCTGCTGACCAAAATAGTTTGGTACGCCAGAATCACAAACGAGCGCTACGCGCGCTTTTAGTGCTTCAACATCTGACACCTCAGTCAAACGGATGGCAAACTCATTACCAGCAAGATCGCCTGGACGCAGCTTTTTGTTGTGCCAATCGGTCGCCACTATCTCAATACTAGGATACTGCGCCAAGAAGGCGCTAAAGTCTGGTACGTTCTTCTTTGGTAAATGGACGCTTAACCACTGTTCAGTCACGGCATGGCGATCTTTGAGGCCGGCCCAACCAATATCTTTCGATTTTACGCCACACACTTTGGCCAATTCATTGGCGACAAAACTGGTGTTTTCACCATTTTTTCGTATGCGGAGCATCAAATGCTCCCCTTCTCCCGCAAACTCAAACCCCAGAACCTCATTGACAATGAAGTCTTGGTTGCTGGCTTTAAACTTAGCGCTAACCGCAGGTTTGCCGTGAAGATAATTCAGGTTTTCTAACACATCAGTCATGATATTTGCCTTTAGGACGTTACTTTGTTGATCAGAACCACAGCTTCTGTGGCGATACCTTCTTTACGTCCTGTAAAACCGAGTCTTTCCGTCGTGGTTGCTTTTACATTGATGTTACCAATGTCGGTTTCCAAATCAGCGGCAATGGTATGGCACATAGTTTCAATGTGCGGAGCCATCTTTGGTGCTTGTGCCATGATGGTTACGTCAGCATTCACCAACTCATAACCTTGTGATTTGACCTTGCTGTAGACATCACGAAGCAATGCGCGGCTGTCTGCTCCTTTCCACTCTTCATCCGTGTCAGGAAAATGACGACCAATGTCGCCTGCAGCAATAGCGCCTAGCAGTGCATCACACAGTGCATGCAACGCCACATCACCATCAGAATGGGCAACTAGCCCTTGTTCATAAGGAATGGCGACACCACCAATGATGACAGGTCCTTCACCACCAAACTTATGTACATCAAAGCCATGGCCTATTCTCATTGTTCTAATTCCTTATTTTTGAGATAAAACTCCGCCAGAGCGAGATCCTCTGGACGAGTAATTTTAATGTTGTCGCTGCGCCCTTCAACCAACAGTGGGGACAAACCTGTCCACTCGACCGCTGATGCTTCATCAGTGATAGTGACCCCTTCGGCTAACGCATCACTGAGCGCACTATGCAACAACTCTACTTTAAACATCTGTGGGGTTAGCGCATGCCAAAGACCTGCTCTATCGACAGTATGATCGATACCTTGTGCATCGTTAGCGCGCTTCATCGTGTCTTTCACCGGGGCTGCGAGTATACCACCAACTGGGTGAGTGCTTACTTCGTAGATGAGTTTGCTAATATCCTCATGGGTAATGCACGGCCTTGCCGCATCATGAACCAAGCACCACGCATTAGGAATACGCTGTTTGACGTACTCAATGGCCGACAGCACTGAGTCTGCCCGCTCACCACCTCCCAAGACCCGTACAACAGGCTTATCTGAGATAAACGATAAACCTTCAAAGTATGGGTCGCCATCACTGATCGCTACGATGACGCTATCGATACTTCGATGCGCCAGCAAGCGCTCTATGGTGTGCTCAAGAATGGTTTGTTCATGGATTTTGAGATATTGCTTGGGAATATCCGCTTGCATGCGGCTACCAACACCTGCGGCAGGCACGATAGCAATAATAGGATGATGCTCAGGGATCATTGGTTATCCTCACCTATGATTCGGTAGAAGGTTTCTCCTTGTTGAATCATTCCTAGCTCATGTCGCGCTCGCTCTTCAATGGCATCCAACCCTTGTCTAAGATCGTCAATCTCAGCAAACATTTCATCGTTGCGGGTTTGTAAGTTGCCATTAACTTGTTGCTGTACTTGGATTTCTGTATCCACTTGTTGGAAATCAACAATGCCATTTTTTCCAAACCAGAGGGTGTATTGAAGCCAAGAAAAAACCATTAGCAGCACAAGAGTGAAGATACGCATAAGTCGGAACATTCCATTGAGAAATTCTGCTCTTTATATAGCACAGTTTACACCTTGAAATAAGCGAAGAAAAAGCATTGTTGCATCCTAGGTACAAAAGTGAGCACCCACTAGCTTAATCTTGACGAGCGCATACCACTGGCTTGACGTTTAGCGCACTTTCGCGAGCGTAGCAGCGCTTCTCTGAAATGAAGTTTGTACTAGGAAACCGCGAGGGACTGTTCCGCTAAGGTGGTCTTTAAACGGTTCGACATCAGCACTTGCTGGTTAAACTGGATACCCAGCAGACTCCCACGACCCTGCTTTCGCACCGTTACCACCTCACACACCATCCCCGCAGGCAGAAACTGATTCAGTGTCGACTCCACTTTCACATCGAGCCCCTTACAAAAGTCGTGAGCTTGTTCTAGATAAACTCCACATCCAGCCAGCGAGAAATCGACAATTTTACCTTCAATGCTGGATTGACCATAAGACACCGTGCAAGGCATAGAGAGTTTGTAACGAGAATGCTCGCGGATCGGCTTGGATACAAACTCTGCCGGAGACGATAGGAACAGGTGACTGCAAGGTAATTCTGAACTGGAAAGAGCATGGCAGCGAAACGCGATAACGTGACCAAAACTGGTATCTGAGAGTCCACGCACCACAAACTCACCGTCATTGATTTGCTGCTGCACATCCGGAGTCAGTCCTGAGGTATCAACGACAATAAACTCATCAATTTTGTAGCCAAGCAAGTTAACAGCCACACCTTTGATGTGTGAATCACTCACCGAAGACAAGGTAAGTTTCATTCCCGGCTGCAAGAAACGGTAGCTCTGTTTTTGTTGTTCTTGTCCCCATTCCATTGATAGAACCTCCTTAATTACAACAAGATAATTACACCCTATCTACCACTTATATGCAATCAATCCCTTGTACCTACAAAAGATACAAATGCTTACATTTATTACAATTGCAAATAATAATAAATCGCATTAGCATTCATTTCGCAGTTCAATCGTAGACCTACTTCAGGTTCATTCTGCTAATAACAAAAACAATTGTCTCGGATAATCGAGCTAGGATAGCCCCAATGAATTTCAAAGTGACCACACTTTGCAGTGCAGTGGTACTTGCACTCAATACTTCTCCGGTATTTGCCCAATCAGAACCAACAAAAACTGACGAAACCTTGGTAATACACGCCCAAAGCTTCGACGACTATAAAGTTGACAGTGCAAGCGGCGCTATGCGCACCGATACTACCATGCTAGAAACCCCACAGTCGGTTAACGTCATTCCTGAAATTGTGCTCGATGAACAGCTGGCCACCACATTAGGTGAAGCACTGCAAAACGACGCCAGTGTCAATGCGGGCTCTCAAAAGTGGAATCGCGAAGTATTTTATCTGCGCGGCTTTGAGCTCTCATCAACCAACGGCTATCTAAGAAACGGTCACTCACTCTTTACTCATTACATGCTGCCGATTGAGACCTTAGATCGTATCGAGGTCGTTAAAGGACCATCGAGCCTTCTTTACGGTAACTCGGCGCCTGGTGGCATGATCAACATGGTGTCTAAAAAGCCAACCGCGACACCACAAGTCAATGTTGGTACCGATATCGACCACCTTGGTAGCACTCGCTATCACATTGACGCTTCTGGTGCGCTTAATGAATCTGGCACATTGAGAGGTCGTACTGTGCTGGTGAAACAAGACGCTGTGGAATCTCGTCAATATGCTAATGGGGAACAGCGCGAGCGAGATCGCTTCCTAGGCTATGGTGTGATTGAAGCGGATCTGTCTGACTGGGGTCTATTATCTGTTAACTATGAAAAGACCAACGACAACGCGCCGCTGGACACGGGTTCTTGGCTAGACATGCAAGGCAACCGAATTAGCGATCGCGATACGATCCGCGATGCCTCTTGGTCATTCATCAACAACGATGTGGAAAACTGGGGTGCTGATCTTGATGTGTACATCAACTCACAATGGCGCGCTAACTTCAGTTATAACTCACAGCATATGAAGCGTCACCGCTATGACTCTAGCCCAAAACCGACGGCTCAAACCATCGTCGATGGCAGCTACACAATGAGTCCGTTTGACCGTCATGATACGTGGAAAACTCAAGCGTTCCATGCTGACTTACACGGCGACTTCTCGGCACTTGGTGTCGATCATCAAGTGCTATTTGGTGCTAACGGCCAATTCTATGAGTACACCCAGCTACTCGTTAGAGGCAGTACTATCAATGTCAACCCAGGCGAATCTCCTAAGAATCCGGGTCTAGACTATCACAATGACGATACTGCCTACGAAAGTAGCAACCACTTCTACGGTATCTATGCGCAAGATCTGATTACTTTCAACGACCAGTGGCAAGCGCTTGTGGGTGGCCGCTACGATCAGTACTTCGAAGATGGTACGAATAGTAACGGTGACACCGTGAATGGCGCGAACGACAGCCAAGCTTTCTCACCAAAATTCGGCGTGATTTATCATCCAAGCTATTCAGGCAGCATTTATGCCAACTACTCAGAAAGCTTCAATCCGGTGGACAATGTTGTCAATGATGATGGGTCAATTACTGAGCGTACACCAGAAAAGAGCCGCCAGTACGAACTGGGAACAAAGTGGGAGCTTTTGGATAACCGCTTACTGCTAACAGGTGCGCTTTTTGATATCGAAAAACGTAACATCAGTATCGAAGAGAATGGCTTCACTACGCAAAATGGTAATCAACACCACCGCGGCGCTGAAGCTGGCGCGCAAGGTCAGCTATCTGATAGCTGGTTTGTGATGACATCTGCCATGTACCTAGATGCTAAGTACGACCAGCACGACTTATATCAAGATAAGACACCAGCAAACGTACCTGAGTGGTCTGGTTCCGTTTGGACACGCTACGCATTTACTGACGCAACGGCATTTAATATCGGCTTGTTCTATCAAGGTGAGCGCTGGGCAGATAACGCAAACACCGTCACACTTGATGGTTACACCCGCGTTGATACCGGTGCATCGCACAAAATCAGCAGCGACTATGTAACTTGGGATTTCCGCTTCAACATCGAAAACCTGTTTGATACCGAATATGTATCAGGCACGGGTGGCAGCACCAGCCACGGTGTCGTTACGGATGTGCACTATGGCAATGAGCGCCGCTTTAAACTGTCAGTCAACGCTTCATTCTAACTATCCCTTTCTTATACAAAGAGCGCTACGGCGCTCTTTTTTATTGCTTATTGTTCACCTCGTCACCCGTTTGACATCAATACGTCATCCATCTTCCATCTAGGCTACGCAATTCTGACATATAGACGTCATACCCTCTTAACGACACTACATGGAAATTGTTTAGAGGTTGCTATGGATACCACCAGCCCGTTTCGCTTACCGAGAAAAACCCCACTGGGCATTGCAGAAAATGTTGCCGAGTGGGCAACCGGCCTTTCTGTATTAGACCACTTATATGCACAGCGTCCACCAGGTTGTGATACCGAGCGTTTTCTTCGCTTTGCACTCGAGATCTTGGGCATTGACTATCACATTGTTACTGGAAGTCGAGATAACCTGCCTCAAACGGGCGCGACCCTCATTGTCGCTAATCACCCGCTAGGCTGCGTTGAGGGTGTGATACTGGCTGAGCTTCTGTTGCAACGGCGCAAAGATGTGAAGATCCTAGCCAATGAGTTTCTAAAACTGGTTCCTGAACTAGAACCCTTGTTTATTGGCGTTGACGTATTTGATGGCGCCAATGCACACAAGTCCAATACCCGTGCATTACGCCAAGCCAATCATCACCTTGAAGAGGGCGGCGCACTATTGGTGTTCCCGGCGGGTGAAGTCTCGCAACTGGTCGATAGCAAAGCACTTTGCCTCGAAGATAAAGAGTGGAGCCGCTCGGTCAGTACGCTTATTAAGAAATACAAAGCACTGACCGTCCCAGTGCACATTGGCGGCCTTAACTCCAAGCGTTTTTATCTGGCGGGTAAGGTTCATCCAATGCTTCGAACAGCCATGCTCGGCCGTGAACTGCTGAACAAGAAAAATCGCCCCATAAGCATCTCTATCGGCGAAGTAATCAAGTTCAAAGAGGTCAATACCTTAGATAATCGTCAGTTGGTGAACTACCTTCGTCTCAATACTTACCTACTGGGCAAACAGCAAAGCCAAATACCAGCAGAGACGAACCCGAATACTCAATCGTCATCACTAACACACCCAGAGCCGGTTGCCTCGGCTCTACCTTTAAGCGAACTGCTGAACGATATCAACCAGTTACCATCGCAGCACCACTTACTCTCTAGCGGTGAGTTTGATGTCTACTGCACGACCATGGAGCATATTCCAGCCTTGATGCATGAGATTGGTCGCATGCGAGAACACAACTTCCGTTTGGTAGGCGAAGGGACTGGGCAAGCACTGGATATCGACCACTTTGATAAGGACTACCAACACCTATTTATTTGGGACAAAGCGAACAATAAATTAGTGGGGGCTTACCGTCTTGGTCTGGTTGATACATTGCTGGAGAAGCACGGCATTCAAGGCCTTTATTCGCGCACTCTTTTTGACTATGAACACCCCTTTTTGGCTACTATGGGCAAATCGATTGAAATGGGTCGCAGCGTGATTGCCGAAGAGTATCAAAAGAGCATGAGCGCACTGTTACTGCTTTGGAAAGGTATCGCTGAGTTTGTGCATCGCCACCCAGACTATACTCACCTGTTTGGTCCGGTCAGTATCAGTAGTGACTATAGCGATGTCGCAAGACAGTTACTCACCGATACCATGACCTTACACCACTACGACCAAGACAGCGCACAGCATGTCAGTGCCCCTAACCCACCCAAGCTTGCTGCTCATCCCAACTGGAACGCTCAGTTGCTGTCCGCGCTGGCTGATATGCAGTTACTCTCTCGTGTTATCGCTCGCCTTGACCAAGGCAAAAGCGTACCTGTATTACTCAGACAGTACCTTAGTCTCAACGGTAAGCTTGTCAGCTTCAATGTCGACCCTGACTTTAACAATGCTCTTGATGGATTGATTGTCGTCGACTTAAGGCGAGTCCCCCAACGTTCACTCGCTCGCTATATGGGCAGCGATAATGCCTGTCATTATCTTCACCGTCACAACCACTCGACGCCCTAAACGGTAGAGATAACTAAACGACCTAAAAAGCAGCAAAAGCTGCTTTTTTTGTGTTCACTTTGTCTCAGAACTGAGAATAGAGGTGAACTTCATCAAGAACTGGCCACAGAATGATAAGCATCACAGTTCTTATGCAAAGGGCATGATAGAAAGCACTCAAAAACTATAACTCTTTCAAAAACTTCCGATAGCCAAACGCTTTCGAGGTTGAAAGAAACGATGAGATTTTGCAGTGACAGATTTGACGTACCAACAGGCGTTGGCGCTATTTCGCCATTTCCCTGGCTTTCTTTCTATTCGCAATGCGCAGCACCAATACGTTTACCTAAACGACCGATTCACTGCATGGTTACGCCAATACTCTGATGCAGATCCTATAGGCCTCAATGCCAATCAATTGGCCAAACTCGTACCAAGCAATGTCGGAGATATGCTCAATGAGTGCCACGATGCCAGCTTGGAATACCTTGAAGCGGGGCAATGTGCGCCGAAAATTCTTACGTTTCAAGGTCTAGATTCTGTCTCTTACTTCAATGTACTCAAGTTTAAAGTGTACATTGATGGCGAACCTTACATTTACACCACCAGCTTTGATGTGTCCGACTTACACCATGAAGTAAAGTTTTTTGAAAAAAAAGCGTACACCGATCCCCTCACCAAGCTGCACAACCTCGCCTACCTTAGCTCTGTGAATTGGCATTCTGGTTTTTGTGTGGTGATCGACCTTGATAACTTCAAACACGTTAACGATAGTTCAGGCCACAGTGAGGGAGACATCGTATTGATGCGATTCGCACGCTGCTTGCGCCAAGCTTTCTCCGGACAGGACATTTTAGTTCGATATGGTGGTGATGAGTTTGTGGTTTTAACCCACGATAAGGATGAAGCAAGGCTAAACCAAGCGCTAGATAAGCTCTCCGTATTGTTTCGAGATAACTTTGTTCAGTACCCCATGCTTTGTCACAGCATCGGTTATGCCCCCTACCAAACCAGCTTACGCATCACATTGAAAAAAGCCGATCTCGCTATGTACCAATCCAAGCATACCAAGCGTTCTGTCAATTCAAAAAATCCGTCTTAAATACAAAAAATGGAGCGAAAACGCTCCATTTTCTATTGTCATTACGCGTTATAGCGTGACTTCATTTTTAAGGTAAAGTTCACTAATGCAATCAGCACCGGCACTTCAATTAGGGGGCCAATCACGCCCGCAAACGCCTCTGGTGAGTTCAAACCAAATACGGCAATCGCAACAGCAATAGCCAGTTCAAAATTGTTTCCTGTTGCGGTGTAAGCGATCGACGCATTCTTATCGAATGGCACGCCCATCTTTTTCGCCACAAAGAAGCTCACAAAGAACATCAAGAAGAAATAGATAGTCAACGGAACAGCGACACGAACCACTTGCATTGGGAGCTCAACCATCATTTCCCCCTTGAGACTGAACATCAGCACAATGGTGGCTAGCAATGCGATAAGCGTGATAGGTGATACCGCCGGAATAAACGTCTCGTTGTACCATTGCTCGCCTTTTTTCGCGACTAAGATCTTGCGGCTTAAAAAGCCAGCCAAAAATGGAATACCAAGATAAATCAGCACACTCTCAGCAATCTCTCCCATCGAGATTTCCACCACTTGGCCTTGAAAACCGAATATAGGTGGCAACACAGTGATGAATAGCCATGCCAAGAAACTATAAGTGATAATTTGGAATACACTATTTAGAGCGACTAACGCTGCACCATATTCTTTATTACCGCCACCAATATCATTCCACACCAACACCATAGCAATGCAGCGTGCTAGGCCAATTAAGATAACGCCTGTCATTAAGCTAGGCTCATCGCCAAGGAAGATTAGAGCGAGCACAAACATCAAGATTGGCCCGACCAACCAGTTCATCACCAATGAGAGAGTAACAGCTTGGTTATCTTGCAGCACTTTGCCCATCAAGCCGTAGTTCACTTTGGCAAGCGGTGGGTACATCATCAAGATAAGACCAATAGCAAGCGGTATGTTGGTACTACCAATCGTCATTGACTCATTCAAGCTTTCGATTTGGCTAGGAAAAGCGACGCCCAATAGTACGCCGAACCCCATAGCTAAGAAGATCCACAAGGTTAGGAATCTATCCAGAAACCCCAATTTTTTTGGTTGCTCAATGGCTAGCTGAGACATGGTAACTCTCCAACATCGTTAATCGTCGAATAACGATAATTCAGTAGTAATAAAAGTCCGCAATGCCGACTCAATGATATTATTAATTCGAATTGGCCTAATCAAATGCTGATAAGGTCAACGAAGAAAACTCGTTTAACGCATCACGCTGAATACGATAGCAGACTTTCGGTGGTGTTGATTCTGCACTAATAAACCCCGCCACTTTAAGTATGCGTAAATGCTCAGAGACGGTTGATTGGGCAAGACCCAACTGCGATACAAGGTCACTGTTCAAACAACCACCAGCACGCTCTAAATCAGACAGAATACGGATAATTCGGATACGTGCAGGATGCGACAAAGCCTTCGCTTGTACGGCTAGCTTTTTTTCTGTGGCTAACTGCTGCTCAGTCGCGATAAACATGTCTGGATTTTCAACACTACAACTGGTCACTGTGTATCCCCTATCGTCTTTTGACGATTAACATACGCCTGAAACGAAAAAGAGTCAATCGTCTTTTAACGATTAACTCTTTTTTTTTGATTCAATTCCGTTATCCTGCAACCGCTTTAGGCGCGCCTGGCAAGCTAATGGAGATAATAGTCGTCAGTACCAAGAAGGCAAACGACACCCACATGCAAGCCGCTAAACCCGCCATTTGGAACACCCAACCAGACAACACGGTGCCAATTAAACGACCCATCGCGTTAGCCGTGTAGTAGAAGCCAACGTCCATCGACACGCCATCGCCTTTTGCATAACTCACAATCAAATAGCTGTGTAAGGATGAGTTGACCGCAAAGATAGCGCCAAAAATCAATAGCCCCACAACAATAACCACTTGCGGATACCACTGCATCTGAACACAATATGCAATAATTCCTGTCACCACGGCTAATGCTAACGCCCACCACATGGCAGCACTGCCATCTGGCACTCTGCCCTGCGCCTTGCCGGTAACCTTTGGTGCAACACCTTGGACAAAGCCATAAGCGATGACCCATAGCGCAAGAAATCCCCCTACCAAGGTATGATCCCAACCAAAGACAGAACCAAGATAAATTGGTAAGGCAACTACGAACCAAACATCACGTGCGCCAAACAGGAACATACGCGCAGCGGATAAGATATTGATACTTTCTGACTTAGAGAAGATCTGCTTAAACTTAGGCTTAGCTTTTGCCTTACCCATATCACTTTCTAAGCTGATAACGCTACCAATAAACACCAGTGTCAGTACCGCCGCCATGGCTGCAACGGCATACTGGAAACCCAGGACAGACAGCAATAAGCCACCGATAAAGAAGCCTGCGCCTTTCAGTGCATTCTTAGAACCTGTCAGAATGGCTACCCATTTGTAAAGCGCCCCTTGCTGCTCATCAGGAACCAAGGTCTTGATGGCACTTTTGGCACTCATCTTGTTCAGATCCTTAGCAATACCTGATAGCGCTTGTGCCGCCATCACCCACGGGATGGTTAACCAAGCACTCGGGACGGCCAGCATTAACAATGCAAAGATCTGCATCCCGAGACCAACGTTCATGGTTCGGTTAAGGCCTAAACGCGCCCCTAACCATCCACCAATAAGGTTGGTAACCACACCAAAGAACTCATAGAAAAGAAACAGTGAGGCAATGGCGAGTGAACTGTAGCCGAGATCGTGGAAGTAAAGCACCACCAGCATTCTCAAGGCACCATCGGTAATGGTGAAATTCCAGTAGTTAAAGGTCACCAGCATATACTGGCGAACGCTTTTGCTAAGGTTAGACAACATAATTATTCTGCCTAATAACAGGGATAAGGGTTCAGGAATAGAAGCCCTCATCAGAGGGCTTTACTCGCTGATTTTACTCGCTAAGGAGACTCGGGTTAGAAAGTCGCAGCAAGCTTCTCTACGTAGTCAATTTGCGGCTGCTTTGTGAAAGCGCCCGGGCGTAGCGCCTGAACTTCACGGCGAATGGTCTCAAGTTCCCAACCTTTCTCAAGCAAAAGGTTTGCAGCAAGAAGGCCAGTACGACCAGAGCCGCCCATGCAGTGCATCACAATTTTCTCGCCCGCTTCAATTGCTTGATGAAGCTCTGGAGAGATCGCTTTCCAGTTAGCAGCAAACTCAGCGCCAGGCGCTCGGTCATCTTCAATTGCCGTTTGGAACCACTTGATGCCTAGCGCCTGTGCTTTTTCTCCAAGCTCAGCCACGCCTGCTTCTGCCATCTCGTGATTATCCAGAGCAGTCACGATAACCGTGACACCTTGCTCTTTAAGTTGCGCTAATGAGTCGTCTAACGACGCCTCTTTGGTACCTGGACAAGGCGTTAGCACTAACGCTGCGTTATCTACGTTTAATTCCCATGTTGGATGCATCATCATTACCCCGCTAGACCGACTTTACGAACCAATTCAGCTGTGCGTGTTGCATAGCCCATTTCATTGTCATACCACGCGTAGATTTTCACCATGCGAGTACCGACCACCATAGTCGATTGCGCATCGACGATAGTTGAGCGTTGGTCGCCACGATAATCGATAGACACAAGTGGACGCTCTTCAAAACCAAGAATACCTTTTAGCTCGCCTTGTGATGCCTCTTTCAGTAGCGCGTTGACTTCTTCAGCCGTTGTATCACGCTTCACGTCAAAAATGATATCCGTTAGTGACGCATTTGCTAGAGGTACACGAACCGCGTGACCATTGATCTTGTCTTTTAGCTCAGGGAAAATCTCAACAATCGCTGTTGCGCTGCCCGTCGTAGTTGGGATAAGGCTCATACCACATGCACGAGCACGGCGCAGATCTTTGTGCGGCGCATCAAGGATAGTCTGGGTATTCGTTAGATCGTGGATAGTCGTGAACGACGACTGTTCAATACCGAGTTTCTCGTGGATCACTTTCACCACTGGAGCGATACAGTTTGTAGTACAAGACGCCGCTGTCACGATTCGGTGAGCTGCTGCATCAAAGATTTCATCGTTCACACCGACAACGATGTTGGCAATGCCTTCTTCTTTCACTGGCGCGGATACCACAACACGTTTAACGCCTTGGTCGAGGTATTTGTTTAGGAATTTGGTTTTACGGTGCACACCTGTTGCTTCAATCACAACGTCGCAACCAGACCAATCAATCGCGTCGATATCACGCTCTTGAGTCGTCTTAATACGCTTGCCGTTCACCACAAGCTCATCACCTTCCACGGTTACGCCGTGGTGCCATGTGCCTTGCACTGAATCGAACTCCAATAAGTGACCTAGTGTGGTTGCATCACCTGCAACGTCATTGATCAATACGAACTCTAGCTCGTCCCAATCAAATGCTGCGCGAAGCGCCAAACGGCCAATTCGACCAAATCCGTTAATACCTACTTTAATCGCCATAACTTAATCTCTTAATTACGTAAAATATTCGGTTGTACCGTCAAGCCCTAGGCATCGTTTGATGATGACGCAAGCTCGTTAAAGTTTAGTTGATAAGCGCTTTGCAAACAGTTCGATTGCTCAAGCCCTTTCAATGTTCGATAAAGCCAACCCGGCAATCCTTCAGCTAAGCTGTAAAAGACATGCTGCCCTTGCCTCGTATCCTTGAGCACACCAGCTTGTCGTAGCATAGCAAGGTGCCTCGATACCTTAGGTTGGCTCTCTCCCAATGCCTCCACCAGATCGTTGACACAGACAGAGCCGTTGGCCGATACCCAAAGTAGGGTTCGAATACGGGTTTCATCAGACATCAATTTAAAAAACTCATGTGGAAGCATCTTTAAATACTCATATATGGATATGCGTATATATTAAAAAATATCACGAGCGAGTCAAGGATCTTTTTATACTGTCATAAAAGATTCTTACAGAATGTAGCCGATACAGGTTAAAACGATTGAGGGACAACAGAGGTATACAATGCTTTCATTCGCACCGATAAGCTTTCATAATATTGTGTGCGCTAGTACAAGCCGATTTGATGAGGACACCATGACAAAAAAAATACTCTTTGTTTGCAGAGGAAACTCGGCACGCTCGCAGCTCGCAGAGGCGATCGTCAACAGAGATTATGCGGATCAATACCAAGCATTTAGCGCTGGTAGCAATCCAAGTCATGTCGACAATAGAACGCTAACAACACTCAAAGAGTCTGGTTTTGATAGCGGGGGTCTGCGCTCAAAGTCGGTAGAAGAGTTCGACGGACAGCATTTTGATTATGTCATCACGCTATGTTCCTCGGCGCATAAGGAATGCGGGGTATTTGAAAACAGCCAAGAGAGCCTGTTTTGGGATCTTCCCTCCCCCACCTCTTTATCAGAGACTTCTTTTGACGCCTCTTTATATGACCTGTACAAGCGAATCGAACTGTTTGTGGCCGTGCACAGTGACAGCAATGATTTAGATTTTGACCCACTGGTGATTCATAAGTGTCTGAGCGACCAAACAAGGCTTCTCATCACCTTAATGATATTTACCGAAGTGGAACTCAGCGTGGGTGAGTTGTGCGACGCGCTGCAAGAATCTCAGCCAAAGATCTCCAGAGCGCTTGGCGTGCTTAGAAACTGTGGGGTGGTTAGTGATCGACGCCGAGGACAATGGGCGTTTTATTCCATCTCAGATAAGTTACCGCTATGGGCTATCGACATACTGGATGCATCTGTTGTCAGCATGCGTAGCAAATTACTCGCCGCTAATCAGTTACTCAACCAATCTGCCAATCGCCCAGACAAGCACAACTGACCTATGCTTTGAAAATCATTGAACAAAGGATAGCAATTGTCTTATATCGGAAATGTAGTGTAGGTAAGGGCTATCGATTTCAATCTTTTTATGAGGCTCTGCATGTGAGAAATACAAGGTGGTTACTTGTGCGCCTATGCCTGCTTGAACACCGACAAGAGAGTCGTCAATAAATAGACACTCTTCTGCTCTCACTTGCATTTTGTCCATGACAAAGTGCAGAAGTTTAGGATCTGGCTTCCAGGCATGTGCGTCTATTGCGCTGTACACCGTGCCCTCGAAATAGTGGTCGAGTTTTGTCAGCGGCAGGGTGAACGCCATCTTTTCGTGAGGGGCATTTGACGCTATGCATATCGCAATGTTGTTGGCTTTGAGCTCATTTAAAACCTCATAAACGCCATCAATGACCGTTAGCTGCTCAGTGAACAGCTCCTGACAGCGCTGACGATAGTGCCGAACAAGTCCTGTTAAGCCATCATCACTAAGCAATGAACTACCAGCGATAAGTTCGCCAAAAATCTTTTCAAGCTTCACCCCTTGGAACTGATCTTTCACGTTCACATAATCAACATGAACGCCAACACCCTCAAGTACTTCGACGATTGCCTGTATACATAGACGTTCGCTATCGATAAGCGTACCGTCACAATCAAAAATTACACATTTGATGTGATTTGAAGCCATATTTTACTGCACCTCTCGATCCCAACTGGCTCTTTTTGAACAGTAAACAGCCATGCTGAGTACACAATATCACCAGCAATGAGCCTCTTCAATGGACAGGATTATGTACCGTATTGGTAACCATTTTGAAAAAAAGTTACCAAATGGTGTCGATTCATCCGGTTTATTTATTTTGATCCAAAAATTAAATCTTAAGCGCCGAAACCTTGCTCTAAAACAACTTATGCACAGTGAAATCCGATCAATTCGGTGGTAGAATTCGTGCCCGAAAAGAAAAAAAATTACAGAATTAGCGGTTATTTTTTTGCAATCTTACTGAATTACCCTAGTAAGCGGCCAAAAAAGTGGCCTAGAAAGCGCCTCATTTAGTCATAAAATGACTAAACTTGATGAAAGACTTTCACTTCTAGAAGAAGCGAAACTAGAGAAAAGATTGATAGCTCACGTGAATTATTTGTGGGCATCCCTAGCCTTCTAGAGAGACTAATACTAACTTTCAAATTGTAATAATATTTACCGGAGAGTATCTTCCATGAAAAAGACCAAAATCGTATGTACGATTGGCCCTAAAACTGAATCAGTAGAGAAGCTAACTGAGCTTGTAAACGCTGGCATGAACGTTATGCGTCTAAACTTCTCTCACGGTGACTACGAAGAGCACGGCACTCGTATTGCTAACTTCCGTGAAGTAATGGCAAACGTAGGTAAGCAACTTGCAATTCTTCTAGACACTAAAGGTCCAGAAATTCGTACTATCAAGCTAGAAGGCGGCAACGACGTTGATCTAGTAGCTGGTCAAGAATTCACTTTCACAACTGACATCGCTGTTGTAGGTAACAAAGACACTGTTGCTGTAACTTACGCAGGTTTCGCAAAAGACCTTTCTGCTGGTAACACTATCCTAGTAGACGACGGTCTAATCGAAATGGAAGTTATCTCTACAACTGACACTGAAGTTAAGTGTAAAGTTCTTAACAACGGCGCACTTGGTGAAAACAAAGGTGTTAACCTTCCAGGCGTTTCTGTTCAGCTTCCAGCTCTATCTGAAAAAGATAAGAACGACCTTAAATTTGGTTGTGAGCAAGGCGTTGATTTCGTTGCTGCATCTTTCATCCGTAAAGCGGCAGACGTTAAAGAAATCCGTGACGTGCTAAACGCAAACGGCGGCGAGAACATCCACATCATCTCTAAGATTGAGAACCAAGAAGGTGTAGATAACTTCGACGAGATCCTTGAGCTTTCTGACGGCATCATGGTTGCACGTGGTGACCTAGGTGTTGAGATCCCAGCTGAAGAAGTAATCTTCGCTCAGAAGATGATGATCGAGAAGTGTAACCGTGCACGTAAGACTGTTATCACTGCAACTCAAATGCTTGATTCTATGATTCAAAACCCACGTCCAACTCGTGCAGAAGCGGGTGACGTTGCGAACGCAATCATGGACGGTACTGATGCAGTAATGCTTTCTGGTGAAACAGCGAAAGGTAAGTACCCTGTTGAAGCGGTAACTATCATGGCTCAAATCGCGAACCGTACTGACGGTGCACTAAAAGCTGAACTAGGTTCTCGTCTAGACAGCCCACGCCTACGTATCACTGAAGCAGTATGTAAAGGTGCAGTAGACACAGCTGAGAAGCTAGCTGCTCCACTAATCATCGTTGCTACTGAAGGTGGTAAGTCTGCACGTTCTGTACGTAAGTACTTCCCAACAGCAAGCATCGTTGCACTAACGACTAACTCTAAGACAGCTGCACAGCTAGTTCTGACTAAAGGTGTTCGTCCAGTTCTTGTTGATTCAATCGACAGCACTGATGAGTTCTACAAAAACGGTAAAGAGTACGCTCTAGAGTCTGGTTTTGGTAAGAAAGGCGACATCGTAGTTATGGTTTCTGGTGCTCTAGTAGCATCTGGTACAACGAACACAGCGTCTGTTCACGTACTATAATTCCGAAGATATATACAAAATATCTATAAAAAGAGGGCTTACGCCCTCTTTTTTTTATAATTTTCTTGCCCAAATTTTCAACACGCTGTACTATCAGACATGCTTTACAACACGGCATACCGCCGTGCGTTTCCAGATTTTATTTTCTGAGTTAAGAGGTGTAACGTGTCAAGCCCAACATTGACAGACAAAGTCGCTAAAATGATCTGTCAGGATATTCTATCGGGGGAGCTCAAGCCAAACCAAAAACTGGTGGTTGCTGAGCTTAAGGAAAAGTACAACGTAGGAGCCTCTCCTATTCGAGAAGCACTGATTCAACTTTCGTGGATTAAATACGTCAAACTCGAACCACAAAAAGGTTGCTGGGTAGCGCCTATTTCAAAGTTAGAGCTGTATGATTTGTATGAAAGCTTGAAGGTTGTCTCGTCAGTACTGTTAGAGAAGTCAATCCAACAAGGCAGCGAAAGTTGGGAGTTAGAGATCCTAACAGAGTTCCACAAGCTATCTCGCTTTAAGTTCCAAGGGGATAATTTTAACTGGCAGGAATGGGAAGATCGTCATGAAGCTTTCTATAGTTCTTTGCTCAGCGGATGCTTCTCTAAGAACATGCTCGACTTTTTTAATGACATCATCAGACAAGTCAAACGCTATCGCCGCATCTCACTAAGTCACTCACCTAAAGCTTTCTCAGAGCTGTTTAACCTTGAAGAGCACGAGAAGATGATGAAGCTGACCCTCGATAAAGACATCGACGGAGCTCGTCAGCAACTGACCCAATATCTCAATGATATGATGAAAGACATCGAACCAACGGTCAGCGAAATCGAAATGAATTAAACAAAAAATCGGGGCTAGCCCCGATTTTTACCATCCAAAGAATTCTTTGTGATGCGTGTTGAGCAGAAGCACCATAGGCAAAAAGTATAATGCGCTCAACTTGATGCCCAGTACGACCAAAGCGCCGACGGTGAGCCTTACCAAAAAGTGATTGTACATAACAAACCTCTATCACCTAACCCATTGACATCCAAGTGAATACTGTCCAATCAAAAGTAAATTCCATTCTTGAGGAAGGAGAAAATGTGAACCCAAAAGTGTGACCTTACTCCAAGAACGCCTAGTTTACTGATTACACTTAACAGGTCAAGTTTTAATCAGCATTAGACTAAAGTCTAATACAGTGGCACGTTTTTTACACGTCTCAAAAGCAAGAAGAAAGTCGCTGTTAGCAATAAGATGAGAAAAAGGTAAGGTGTTAGAGGTACAAAAAAGCCGCATATCAATGCGGCTTTTTGCTATTTGACTACACGAAGACTTGGTCGCCCTTTTGGTTTAGGCGGTTCATCATCTCCGTTAGGCTCTTCACTGCTTAGCTCTGGCTGCTCAGTTTCTGCGGCCACGGACAAACCGGTCACCACTTCTGGCTCTGAGATGTCTTCTTCCTCAATAGAAAGATACGCATCTTCAGGTTCGAACATAGTGCCTGCACCGTTTTCACGAGCATAAATCGCTTGTACCGAATACAAAGGAGCAATCACAGAGTGCGGCTTACCACCAAATCGAGCATGAAACGTAATCGCTTCATTACCCAACTCAAGCTGGCCGACCGCTCTTGGAGCAATATTAAGAATGATCTGACCATCTTGCACGAATTCCAAAGGAACTCGCACACCCGGCATATTTGCATCAACAACAATATGCGGGGTTAAATCATTCTCAACTAGCCAATCATAAAATGCACGAAGCATATATGGTCGGCGAGGTGTCATTTTTTCAATATCCATCGTCTCGAGAGAAACCTATAAGGACTAGCGAACCAAACGCATCTCACGCTCAGCTTCTGTTAGAGAAGCTAGGAATGAATCACGTTCAAATACACGGTTCATATACACTTTGATTTCTTTTGAGCCAGGACCAACAAGCTCGATGCCCATCTCTGGCAAACGCCATAATAGTGGAGCTAGGTAGCAATCAATTAGGCTGAACTCTTCGCTCATGAAGTACTCGTACTCAGCAAAAATAGGCGCGAGAGTCAGTAGGTCGTTACGAAGTTTGTTACGTGCCGCTTCTGATTCTTCTGCAGAACCTTTCATTACCTTCTCTGCAAGCGAGTACCAGTTACGCTCAATGCGATAAATCATTAAGCGGCTGTTACCACGAGCTACCGGATATACTGGCATTAGTGGTGGATGAGGGAAACGCTCATCTAGGTATTCCATGATGATCTTTGAGTCGTAAAGGGCTAGCTCACGATCGACCAAAGTTGGAACAGTCTTGTATGGGTTTAGCTCAGCAAGCTCAGCTGGGATGTTCACGTCATCCACTAACTCGACTTCAACACTAACCCCTTTTTCCGCAAGAACGATTCGAACCTGGTGGCTATATAAATCAGTAGCACTGGAAAAAAGAGTCATCACAGAACGTTTATTGGCAGCTACAGCCATGGAGCCCTCCGGGATACTTACAAAAAACAATGGAGGCAAGGCCTCCATTGTGAACAAATTGGAATTAACGCGCTATTATAGCACAATTAGTGAACATCACGCCAATACTCTTTCTTGAGCAGCACTACAACGATAGTGAAGATGACTAGGAACGCCATCACCCACCAACCTAGTGCATGACGCTCGAGTTTCACAGGGTCACCTGAGTACTCAAGGAAGTTAACTAGGTCACGTACCGCATCGTCATATTCGCTTGAACTGAGTTCACCACGACCATCAGTTTCAGTACCAACAATCACCTGAACTTCTTCACCATCAACCACTTTCGTTTCGAAGATCGGCGTTGGGATACCTTGTAGCTCTTCAAGAACATGCGGCATACCAACATTTGGGAATGTGGTGTTGTTCACACCAAACGGACGACTTGGATCGGCGTAGAACGTACGTAGATAAGTATATAACCAGTCCACACCACGAACACGAGCAACCAAAGTAAGATCTGGTGGCGCAGCACCAAACCAAGCTGCTGCTTGTTTCTGAGGCATTGCGTTAACCATCAGGTCACCGATCTTTGCTTCTGGATCGAAAACTAGGTTTTCTTTAGCTAGATCAACAGGGATACCCAAGTCAGTTGCTACACGCTCATAGCGCTGATACTGCGTCGAGTGACACGCAAAGCAGTAGTTCATAAACAGCTTAGCACCGTTTTGAAGCGACGCTTTATCCGTCAAATCATTGTTTGCTTTATCAAGATTTACATTACCACCAGCGGCTAGTGCTAGAGATGGCAGCAATGCGAAAAGTACTACAATCCACTTTTTCATTTGAATGTCACCCTCTCTGGCAATGGCTTGGTGTTTTCATTCTTACTGTAGAAGAACAGCAGAACGAAGAACATGAAGTAACCTAAACTGAAGATCTGAGCCAGTAGCGTGTACGTTGGCGTCGCTGGTAGCGCACCAAGAATACCCAAAGCAATAAAGCTAATGGTGAACTGGATGATGTTGATTAGGTGAATCTTACTTCTGTAGCGATAAGAGCGAACTTTACAACGGTCGAACCAAGGAAGTAGGAACAGGAATACAATCGATAGTCCCATTGCAACAACACCAAGTAGCTTGTCTGGTACCGCACGCAAAATCGCGTAGAACGGAGTGAAGTACCATACTGGAGCAATGTGCTCAGGTGTCTTCAGCGGGTTCGCAGCTTCAAAGTTAGGTGGCTCAAGGAAATAACCGCCCATCTCTGGGTTAAAGAACAACACATAACAGAACAGGAAGAAGAAGCCAGCTACACCAACGAGATCTTTTACCGTACCGTAAGGGTGGAAAGGAATCGAATCGATGATGTCGTATTTCTTGCTGTAGTAGTCGTGGAACTTGAACTGCGTCTTGTAGTCATCGCCCATGCTGCCTTTCGGAAGCTTAGTCTCAATACCATCTGGGTTGTTTGAACCCACTTCGTGTAGAGCGAGTACGTGCAGCACAATCAGCAGTAGTAGCACGATTGGTAGCGCAATCACGTGCAGTGCGAAGAAGCGGTTTAGCGTTGCACCAGAGATGATGTAGTCACCACGGATCCAAAGCGTTAGGTCATCACCGATAACTGGAATCGCACCAAATAGCGAGATGATTACCTGTGCACCCCAGTAAGACATTTGTCCCCAAGGCAGTAGGTAACCCATGAATGCTTCTGCCATCAACACAAGGAAGATCAGCATGCCGAACACCCAAAGCAGCTCACGCGGCTTCTGATAAGAACCATAGATAAGACCACGGAACATATGTAGGTAGACAACAACGAAAAAGGCCGAGGCACCCGTTGAGTGCATATAGCGGAGTAGCCACCCGTATTCCACATCACGCATGATGTATTCAACAGAGGCAAATGCACCTTCACCAGAAGGTACGTAGTTCATTGTCAGCCAAATGCCGGTTAGGATTTGGTTGACCAACACTAGCATCGCTAGTGAACCAAACAGGTACCAAAAGTTAAAGTTTTTTGGCATTGGGTATTCGGATAGATGCTTTTTATAAGCATTCATCGCAGGTAGACGTTTTTCTACCCAATCAAGTAACGCTTGCATTATGCATCCCCCTCATCAACACCAATAAGGATTCTGGTATCACTCAAGTACATGTGTTTAGGAATGACTAGGTTGAGTGGTGCTGGTACGTTCTGGAAAACACGACCAGCCATATCAAACTTAGAGCCATGACATGGGCAGAAGAAACCCGATTTCACACCCTGAACTTGTTCACTAAAGGAATCAGCAAGATAGGTAGGCGAACAACCTAGGTGGGTACAGAAACCAACAGCGACAAAGTACTCCGGTTTAATGGAGCGGTACACGTTTTGTGCATACTCTGGTTGCTGTTCTTCCCCTGAGTCTGGGTCACGCAATTGAGCGGCTAGGTTATTTAGGTTGTCCAAAACAGACTGTGCGCGGCGCACAACCCATACCGGCTTACCCTGCCATTCAACACGAACCATTTGACCTTCTTCAAGCTTGCTGACGTCCACTTCAACAGGGGCACCAGCGGCTTTAGCTTTGGCACTTGGGTTCCAAGATTTAATAAAAGGAACGGCGACTGCAGCTGCTCCCAAACCACCGACAACCGCAGTTGTCGCAGTAAGGAAACGCCTGCGACCGTTATTTAAAGGCGCATTGCTCATCCAACATTTCTCCCATTTGCTCCTTTGGGTCAATACTGAGCGAATCCAAGTTGCTCTTTTAGATGGAATAACCCATTGGGGAACCATTCCTTGGGCTATTTTCCTTCAAATTGAACGAGCCAATAGTACTAATTATTTTTGGCTACTTGAGTCTGCTCAGACATCGATTCCGACCAGTAGAGCATGGCTAACAAAATACGAATTTTAGTTGTATTTATTTGATAGCAAATGATAAAGAAAACCCTACTTTTTGACAAGATAAAGCTACCTTTTCGTAACATCTATAGCGGGAATTCGCTTGCTAGTTCACAAAAGGAGGGAAAAGGAGAGAGTGAAGATCAGAGTTTCTGAATTTAGTAGGGTTATTGGACGTATAAAAACAAAAAAGCCCAGCCGAAGCTGAGCTTTTTGAATCCACATTCCAACATATAGTTGGAAAGCATAATCTTCTCGGTAAGGAGAAAATTAACGCTTAGAGAACTGTGGACGACGACGTGCTTTACGTAGACCAACTTTCTTACGTTCAACGCAACGAGCGTCACGCGTAACATAGCCAGCTGCACGTAGAGCAGGACGTAGAGTCTCATCGTATTCCATTAGCGCGCGAGTGATACCGTGACGGATAGCACCTGCTTGACCAGAAATACCGCCACCTTTTACAGTAACGAATAGGTCTAGCTTCTCAGTTAGTTCAGTTAGCTCTAGAGGCTGACGAACTACCATGCAAGAAGTTTCGCGACCGAAGTATACTTCTAGTTCACGCTTGTTAACTACGATATTGCCAGTGCCTGGTTTGATGAAAACACGAGCAGCTGAGCTTTTGCGACGGCCAGTGCCGTAGTATTGATTCTCTGCCATTTTCGAAATCCCCGATTAGATGTCTAGTACTTGTGGTTGTTGAGCAACATGGTTGTGCTCAGCGCCAGCGTAAACCTTAAGCTTACGGTACATAGCACGGCCTAGAGGACCACGTGGTAGCATACCTTTAACCGCTAGCTCAAGAGCCATTTCAGGCTTACGATCGATCAGCTTTTCAAAAGTGATTGATTTTAGGCCGCCTGGGAACTCAGAGTGACGGTAGTAAACTTTGTTCTTAGCCTTGTTACCAGTTACAGTAACTTTCTCAGCGTTAACAACGATGATGTAATCACCAGTGTCAGTGTGCGGAGTGTATTCAGCTTTGTGTTTGCCACGTAGGCGAGATGCAATTTCACTTGCTAGACGGCCAAGAGTTTTACCTTCAGCGTCTACAACGTACCAGTCGCGTTTTACAGTTTCTGGTTTAGCAACGAAAGTTTTCATGCTAATAATAACCCGTTAATTTAATTTACACTTAAGGAGCTTTCGCTCCCACTGTCTAAGAGCCCATACATCACCCCTTCGAGTGTTGAAACTCTCGGCATCGTTCCTCAAAAAATTTGAAGAAACTCGCCTGCAGTAACGGTGGGTCGCAGGATTATAGAGAAGCTCGCGGAAAAAATCATCTATTTTTTGGACAAATTGGCCAAAAACATCAAGGGAGGTGCTCAGAAGCCAAATAGTCGTGACTTTGCATCTCGGTGAGTCGCGAAATACATCGCTTAAACTCAAACTCCAATTGACCGTGAGTGTACAACTCCTCTAAAGCGACTTCGGCTGAAATGATCAGCTTTACCCGTCTTTCATAAAATTCATCCACTAACGCGATAAAGCGCCTAGCGGCATCATCCAGTTTCGCATCCATCTGCTTCACATCAGCCAGCAGCACCGTGTGATAAATTTTAGACATCTCTATATAGTCGTTTTGACTACGCATGGTTTGACACAACTGTGCGAAACTTGCGAACAAGACATCGTCAGCGGCGGCAAACACGTCAACATCACGGTGATTAATCTCAATACTAGCGTCATGAACGCGATCGTCCATTACCAACTGATTGAAATAGCGCTCAAGATTTTGGTTAGCCGCCTCATCGAGTGGGAAATGGTAAATCTCTGCCTGCTCAAGCGTTCGAAGTCTATAATCAATACCGCTGTCGACATTTAGCACCACACACTGACTTTGAATCAGCGAAATGGCCGGCATAAATCGGGCACGCTGCAAGCCGTTGCGATACAAGTTTTCCGGAGGGATATTGGACGTTGCGACAAGAACAACCCCACGCTTAAACAGCTCTTGTAGCAAGGTCGCTAGAATCATCGCATCCGTAATATCAGAGACAAAAAACTCATCGAAGCAAATAATTTTAGCTTCGGATTCAAAGATGTCTGCGACTTTCTCTAACGGGTTTTCAACGTCTCCAAGTCGTTTTAGTTCATCATGTACGCGATACATGAAGCGGTGGAAGTGGACTCGCATTTTTCTCGATGTCGGCAAACTATCAAAAAATGCGTCCATCAAATAGGTTTTGCCTCGCCCTACTCCACCCCAGAAATACAGCCCCTTCGGAGGTATTGCTTGTTCTGGCTTCTTTCCTAGCAGCTTTTGCATCATTGAAAGCGGAGGCGCTTCAAATTTTAAATAGTCACTAAATTGATGGTGTAGTTTGTCTAAGGCTTCCACTGCAGTGCGTTGGGCAGGGTCTGCCTGGAAACCATTTGTTTCAATATCGTGTTCATATCTTTCTATGGGCGTCATGGATTACTCGCAACACTGATCCAAGGGCTAAAGAGCGCGTATTTTTGCTTTATTGGCTCGAACTCTCATAGTAACATGGCTATACGACGTGTGTAACCACTTGGTAACGCGCATGTTAATAATCATTATAAAGGAGCTGTTATGCCTTGGATCTATGCCATTGTCGGCTTGCTAGTTGGTGCTATTCTAGGAATTGTGATTTCCCGACTGACTACTCCACAATACAAAAAACAAAAGACGCTACAAAAAGACCTCGAATCCGCTAAATTTGCATTAGAACAGCAAAGACAAGAACTGTCGGATCATTTTGCGCAAACCGCAGAAATGCTCGACACGCTGGGCAAAGACTACACTAAGCTTTATCAACACATGGCTAAAACTTCAACTGAGCTAATGCCTAACCTTCCTGAGCAAGATAATCCATTTGTGAAGAAAATTGCTGAACACAACGTAGAAGTCATTGACGCTAACGATTCTACTGATCAGCCACCTAAAGATTATGTTAACGGTGCAACCGGTCTATTGAGAGAAGAGAAAAAAGAAGTGGTCGAAGCCCCTTCGGCCATCGCTCAAGAGCCCGTAACCACAGCCAAAGCTTCTTAATTAGAAACACCGGAATCGGCCAGCCATTAAATCAATCGCTGGCCGTTTTTATATTAAGGCTGAACTTTACTACAATCGTTGAGTCATAAACCTTACTGATCCTATGAGGAGTTTTATGATGAAAAAACCCGTACTTGTGTTAACTGTTCTTTCGTTAAGCCTAAGTGCAATCATCGCCCCACTACCTGCGACGGCCGCTCTACCACTGTCTGTTAACGGTGAACAACTACCAAGCCTTGCACCTATGTTAGAAAAGGTCACCCCAGCGGTGGTCAGCATCGCCGTAGAGGGGACACAAGTTTCTCGACAACAACTGCCAGACCAGTTTCGCTTTTTCTTTGGTCCTGACTTTCCTACAGAACAGCTTCAAGAGCGCCCATTCCGCGGGCTAGGCTCCGGTGTCGTCATTGATGCCGATAAAGGCTACATCGTGACGAACTATCACGTCATCAATGGCGCGGAAGAAATCCGCATCAAACTTGGTGATGGACGTGAGTTCGACGCTGAACTTGTTGGCGGTGATGAAATGTCGGACGTCGCCCTGCTAAAAGTGGATGGCGTTAAGAACCTTACAGAAATTAAAGTGGCTGATTCAGACGGGCTTCGTGTCGGTGACTTTACCGTCGCGATTGGTAACCCATTTGGTCTAGGACAAACTGTTACTTCCGGTATTGTATCCGCGCTAGGGCGAAGTGGCCTCAACATTGAAAACTTTGAAAACTTCATTCAGACCGATGCGGCTATTAACAGCGGTAACTCTGGTGGTGCCTTGGTAAACCTCAACGGTGAGCTTATTGGTATCAACACTGCCATCTTAGGACCAAATGGTGGCAACGTTGGTATTGGTTTCGCCATCCCATCGAACATGATGACCAACCTTACCGGTCAAATCATTGAGTTTGGTGAGGTGAAACGTGGCATGCTGGGCGTTCAAGGTGGCGAAGTCACCTCAGAGCTTGCAGAAGCACTCGGCTATGATTCAAGCAAAGGTGCGTTTGTTAGCCAAGTCGTACCTGATAGTGCAGCAGACAAAGCAGGGCTGGAAGCTGGCGATATCATCGTCTCGGTAAATGGTAAGAAAATCTCCACCTTTAGCGAACTACGTGCCAAAGTCGCCACTCTCGGGGCGGGCAAAACGGTCACGCTTGGCGTGGTTCGTGATGGCAAAGAAAAGTCTTTCGAAGCGACGCTGAAAGAGTCCACACAATCAGCAACTAAAGCGGACAAGCTTCATGAAGGACTCACTGGAGCAGAGTTTGCCAACACGACCAGCAGTGATGCCATTGAAGGGGTCAAGGTGACATCGGTTGCAGAAGGCTCTCCTGCCGCTCAATACGAGCTGCAAAAAGATGACATCATCATCGGCGTGAACCGTACTCGAGTGAAAAACGTCGCACAGCTGCGTAAGCTGCTTGAGAAAAAACCTGGTGTATTAGCACTGAACATTCAGCGCGGAGACAGAACCATCTACCTAGTCGTTCGATAATCACGACTCAACTTGGTTAATTTTGTGTCATAGAGCAGCCCTGTTGAGGCTGCTCTTTTATTCTCAGCGGTATAAATGATATCCTTTCGAACTCTGCTGTACGTCTTTTACTTTTTTGGTTGATTTCAAAAAATCATCTCGTTTTGCGAGTTAGTTAATACTAACTTAACAAGGTGACCGTTTGCTAAGTCTGACATTGCGGCTATATTTTCGATTCAACTCGAGGGAAAAATGCTGAACTTTTTAATCCGCTCTGTATCTATGGGTCTTATTACGGCGCTCTTAGTGCTACTAGCGGTACCTTCCCTCAGACAAAACGTCATACCGAATAATATCGTCTCGCAACCTGAATACGATCAATCTCAGCAAGTCTCATTTAATCAAGCGGTACGCAAGGCGGCGCCTGCAGTCGTCAATATTTACAGTCGTCAGTATAAAGAGAGCGATCGCACCACACTGTCAACACAAGGTCTAGGCTCAGGCGTAATCGTCAGTGATAAAGGCTACATCATTACCAATTATCACGTCGTCGCCAATGCTGACCAGATCATTGTCGCACTACAAGATGGGCGCGTTGCTGCTGCCCAGCTTGTTGGTAAAGATCAGCGCACCGACATTGCGGTACTGCGCATTGAAGGGGGGAACCTCCCTGTAATCCCACTCAATCCAAACTACTCACCAAAAGTTGGCGATGTGGTACTGGCGATTGGTAATCCATACAACTTAGGACAGACCACCACCTTCGGCATCATCTCTGCCACTGGACGCTCATCCATTAGCGCTGGCGGTATTCAAGCCTTCATCCAAACCGACGCAGCTATCAACCAAGGTAACTCAGGGGGTGCATTGGTAAATACGCTTGGTGAGCTTGTTGGTATTAACACCGCCTCATTCCAGCAAGCAACTGATTTAGAAACCTACGGTATTTCATTTGCTATTCCTTATCAGTTGGCGAGTAAAATCATGGAAAAAATCATCGCTGATGGACGCGTTATCCGCGGCTATATTGGCATTGATGGCCAAGATATTAACTCCGTCACTGCTCGCCTACTCGGCAATGAACACATTGGTGGCATCATAGTGCTAGGGCTTGATCCTGAAGGGCCGGCTGCCAAAGCCGGTATTGAAGTGCAAGACATCGTCCTAATGATTGACGGCAATAAACTGAATGGCCGTCAAGGCGTTTTGGATTTAGTTACCGACCTGAGACCCGGCACTACGGTTGACGTGAAACTGCTGCGGGACGGCAAGGAGCTTATCTTACCGGTCACTGTGGGTGAAGACAGCCGAGACTAGCGCATCGCTAGACTTAGTACTTTATAGCAGATATAAAAAAACCTCCGACAGTGTCGGAGGTTTTTTGTTTTATTCGCTTACTATTCTTCGATAGCAGCTTCTGGTGCGTTACCAGTATCTACCTCAATACGAGTCACACGCTGAAGACCTCTTGGTAGTAGCCCGCCACGACGCCCACGCTCACCACGGAAGTTATCCAGATCACTCGCTTTCAGTCCAAGCTTGCGCTTACCCGCATAAAGGGTAATGGATACACCTTGTGGCAATGCCATCAAGTGAGAGACAAACTCCTCACGCGCTTTAGCCTTAGCCGATGGAATGTTGATGATCTTGTTCCCTTTACCTTTGCCTAACTGCGGCAAATCTTTAATCGGGAACAGTAGCATACGGCCTTGGTTGGTGATCGCTAAGATTTCGTCTGACTCAAGATCGCCAACCGTTGCTGGCGTCATCACTTCAGAAGCTTGTGGCAGAGTCACCAACGCTTTACCGCTGCGGTTCTTCGATAGCAGATCACTACCTTTACACACAAAGCCATAACCCGCATCTGAGCCAATCAACCATAGCTGATCTTCTTCACCCATCACGACTTGGCGCACTGTTGAGCCAGCACTGATGTTGAGTCGACCTGTAATTGGTTCACCTTGGCTACGAGCCGATGGCAACGAGTGTGACTCCAACGAGTAACTGCGCCCATCACTGCCAAGGAATACCGCTGGCTGACTACTCTTACCTTTAGCGGAGGCTAAGAATTTATCGCCCGCTTTGTAGTTGAGCCCGCTCGCATCCACATCGTGGCCTTTCGCGTGACGGATCCAACCTTTCTCCGAAAGCACAACAGTGATTGGTTCGCTTGGTACCAAGTCACGCTCGGTCATCGCTTTCGCTTCTGCACGCTCAACGATTGGAGAGCGGCGATCGTCACCGTATTTCTCAGCGTCAGCTTGGATTTCTTTCTTCAATAGCGTGTTCATACGACGCTCAGAGCCAAGTAGCTTTTCAAGCTTCTCACGCTCTTTCTCAAGCTCGCCTTGTTCACCGCGGATCTTCATTTCTTCTAGCTTCGCAAGGTGGCGAAGTTTGGTGTCCAGAATCGCATCCGCTTGAATATCCGTAATCCCGAAGCGCGCCATCAGTACGGCTTTTGGTTCGTCCTCAGTACGGATAATCTCAATCACTTCATCAAGGTTGAGGTACGCAACCAACAAACCTTCAAGGATGTGCAAACGAGCAAGGATCTTGTCTAGACGATACTGAAGACGCTTGCGCACTGTCTCACGGCGATACTCAATCCACTCTGTTAAGATCTGTATCAGACCTTTCACTTGTGGACGGTTATCGAGACCAATCATGTTGAGGTTCACACGGAAGTTCTTCTCAAGATCGGTCGATGCGAACAAATGATTCATAAGCTGGTCGCAATCAATGCGGTTTGAGCGCGGCACCACAACGATACGCGTTGGGTTTTCGTGATCAGACTCATCACGAAGATCGTCTACCATAGGCAGCTTCTTCGCTCGCATCTGGTTTGCAATCTGCTCCAAAAGCTTAGCGCCAGAAACCTGATGTGGCAGCGCAGTGATCACAATCTCCGAGCCCTCTTTGTGCCACACTGCACGCATCTTCACGCTACCACGACCCGTACGATAGATTTTCTCTAGGTCGGCTTGCGGTGAAATGATTTCAGCTTCAGTCGGGTAATCCGGCCCTTTAACAAACTCCATCACCTCAGCAAGCTCAGATTTTGGCTTATCAATAAGATGAATTGTCGCGTCGGCAATCTCACGCATATTATGCGGTGGGATATCAGTAGCCATACCAACTGCGATACCCGTAATGCCATTAAGCAAGATATGGGGCAATCGTGCCGGTAAGATCTTCGGCTCTTTCATCGTGCCGTCAAAGTTTGGCTGCCACTCAACCGTGCCTTGGCCAACTTCACCCAGCAAAACTTCAGCAAACTTAGACAGCTTGGCTTCGGTATAACGCATTGCCGCGAACGATTTAGGATCATCTGGGGCACCCCAGTTACCTTGACCGTCCACCAATGGGTAGCGATATGAGAATGGCTGAGCCATCAATACCATGGCTTCATAACACGCAGAGTCGCCGTGTGGGTGATATTTACCCAACACATCACCAACGGTACGTGCAGATTTTTTGTATTTCGCCGATGCGGACAGACCCAGCTCAGACATCGCATAGATAATGCGGCGTTGCACGGGTTTTAATCCATCACCGATGTAAGGCAATGCACGATCCATAATCACGTACATTGAGTAATTCAGATAGGCGTCTTCAGTGAACTTTCGCAGAGGCAGCTGTTCTACACCATCAAAAGACATTTCAGTCGACATTGTTATACCTCAGCCATGTCACCGTTGTTTTGTAGCCAGCTACGACGATCGTCAGCACGCTTTTTACCAAGCAGCATATCCATCATCTCATTGGTGGCTTCGTCATCATCAATGGTCAACTGCACCAAGCGACGGGTATTTGGATCCATCGTGGTTTCACGCAGCTGCAATGGGTTCATCTCACCCAGACCTTTAAATCGTTGGACGTTGATCTTCGCTTTTTTCTTGCTCAGACGTTCAAGCACGCCATCTTTTTCATCGTCATCAAGGGCGTAGAACACCTCTTTACCACAATCGATACGATACAGTGGTGGCATTGCGACATAGACGTGCCCGGCGGCAACCAATGAACGGAAGTGTTTAGTAAAGAGTGCACATAGAAGCGTCGCAATGTGCAGACCATCCGAGTCCGCATCGGCAAGGATACAGACTTTACCGTAGCGAAGACCATCAAGGTTTTCGGTATCTGGGTCAATACCCAAAGCCACGGAGATGTCGTGTACTTCTTGCGACGCCAAAACTTGGTCTGCCGATACTTCCCATGTATTGAGGATTTTACCACGCAATGGCATCACTGCTTGGAACTCACGATCGCGTGCCTGCTTGGCACTGCCACCCGCCGAGTCACCCTCCACGAAGAAAATTTCGGTGCGGTTAAGATCTTGTTGTGAACAATCCGTCAGCTTACCCGGTAGTGCAGGACCAGAAGCTACCTTCTTACGCACCACTTTTTTACTGGCACGCATACGACGATGCGCGTTGGCAATACAGACTTCTGCCAATTGCTCAGCAAGCTGAGGCTTTTCATTTAGCCATAGGCTAAACGCATCTTTGACCACGCCAGAAACAAACGCAGCACACTGACGAGAAGAGAGGCGCTCTTTAGTTTGTCCTGCAAACTGCGGATCTTGCATCTTAATAGACAGTACGTATGAGCATCGCTCAAATACGTCATCACCGGTTAGCTTAACGCCACGAGGAAGCAAATTACGGAACTCACAGAACTCGCGCATCGCATCCAGTAAGCCTTGACGCAGACCATTAACGTGCGTACCGCCTTGAGCTGTTGGGATCAAGTTAACATAGCTTTCGGTGATCATCTCACCGCCTTCTGGCTGCCAGATCACAGCCCAGGTTGCCGCTTCAGTCTCTGCGGTAAATTCGCCGGTAAATGGTGCTTCAGGTAGGACTGCGTAACCTTTTACGCCTTCCGCTAGATAGTCTTTTAGACCATCTTCGTAGTACCAGTTATAGTCTTTGCCATTTACCTTATCGGTAAAGGTAATTTCCAGACCCGGACACAACACCGCTTTCGCACGCAGGTTGTTCACCAGACGAGTGACCGAGAAGTTCGCCGAGTCAAAATAGCTCACATCAGGCCAGAAATGAACGCTGGTACCGCGATTACGGCGACCACAAGTGCCAGTGACTGTCAGCTCCTGAACTTTATTACCGTGCTCAAAGGCCATTTCATACACTTGGCCGTCGCGACGCACTGCCACTTCAACGCGTTTCGAAAGTGCGTTAACCACGGAGATACCAACCCCGTGCAAACCGCCGGAGAATTGATAGTTTTTGTTCGAGAACTTGCCACCCGCGTGGAGCTTACAGAAAATAAGCTCAACACCTGAAATCTTCTCTTCAGGGTGGATATCGACGGGCATACCACGACCATCATCAATCACTTCTAGCGATTGGTCGGCATGCAGAATGACTTGTACCTTAGAGGCATGTCCGGCTAGCGCTTCATCGACACTGTTATCGATAACTTCTTGGCCCAAATGGTTTGGGCGCGCTGTATCCGTATACATCCCTGGTCGGCGACGTACTGGCTCAAGACCATTGAGAACCTCAATGGCTCCAGCATTATATTGTTCTGTCATAATACGGAAATTTTACTCAAATAATGATTGATACTTAGCAGCAAAAATAGAGATTGCGACTTAAAGTCGCTGGCCCGTTTGTTCAGTCGTGCATCGTTGACTAGTGCACCACTGCGGGCTACGCGTAAGTACAGACACATCATAGTCTGGCCCAATGCAGGTGTTGTCAAGTTTCACGCAGAAGTTGGAGGGAAAATTATGACTGTCTCCTCAAGGGGAGACGAAAAAAGCGACGATTACAGGCCTAAGAAGCGGATAATCTGTTCAGGGAATCGTTCAAAACCGACAAAGCTATGATCGCCATTTTCCTCGACAGTTTGCATGCATTGGCGATACTTGTCGACTGCCTGGCGATAATCTAGAACTTCATCGCCCTCTTGCTGCAACAGCCAAAAATCATCAGGTGATTGAATGGTCTCGACATCGAGTGCTTTTAGATCATCAATGTGTTTCGCTTCCAACGTGTAACGTTCGTTAGTATATGGGTTTTGCTGTTCACCGAGGAAGTCGAGCAATAACTCGTAAGGTTTAACCGCTGGGTTTATCAATACGGCTTTAAAGCCATAATGATGATTGAGCCAGGTTGACAAGTATCCCCCCAGTGAGCTCCCAACCAGTGCTATCTGGTAGTCCGCTTGGTATTGCGTCACGATCTGCTCAAGGTAACGGGCAGCCTGCTCTGGAAAGCACGGCATTTGCGGTACGACAACTTTGATATCGGGTCTCGCCTGCTGACAATACGCCAACATGGCTTGCGCCTTAAACGACTTGGGTGAGCTGTTAAAGCCGTGGATATAAAGAAGCAGTGGACGCTTTACGCTCATTAGTAACCTTCCGCGTTAAAGTCAGGACGAAATGCGCCATGCGGCAGCCTTTTTACCGTTGTTTTTACCTCTCCATCAGCACAAAGCTCTAACTCGCGCCAACCTGGTGAGCAAGTATCAAGCGCAAACTCATTAGAGTTTGGTTTAAACTGCACACACGTTGATGGTGTTGCAAGCACGCGAACATCATTGCGAAGGTGATCCAACTCTTGATGGATATGGCCACACAATACAGCGCGTACATTGTTGTGCTTTTCAACTACCTGCCAAAACTCGTGCGCATCTTTGAGCGAGTGTTGGTCAAGCCATGCACTATTCACCAGCATCGGGTGGTGATGCAATAGCACTAATGTATGTCTGTCGCTGTGCTCGGTCAGTTTACGATCTAAAAAGTCCAACTGACTGTCACTGAGCCTACCGTGAGGCACACCAACCACTTGCGAATCAAGCAACAATACTTGCCAATGCTCACCGAGCAATGCGTAAGTCACATCTTGAATAAGCGGTGCGCTCACGACACTGTTCATGCACGGCTTATAGTCATGGTTGCCAGGCAGCCAATAACAAGGCAAGCCTAACGGTTCGATACCATCGACAAATTTTTGATACGACGCTTCGGTATGATCCTGAGAAATATCGCCCGTCGCAAGCAAGGCATCAAACGGTATGCCTTGCTGCATAACTTCCGCTACGACGGCGTGAAAACTATCTTGGGTATTAACACTCAGTAAGCAACCATCATCAGGCGCAAACAGATGCGTGTCCGTTAATTGCAGCAACCTAACGCTACTTAACTGAGATTCATCACTGGGTGTTGTGTTCAAAATATTAAAAACCTGAAATTATAATTCTTGTTAGCTGCGATACATGATCGGAGCTCGACTAATGCCATTTTTTAAACAGAACGTCAGCCAATCACTTAAAAACTGATTAAACTGAAATTTTTCGTCCTTTTGATGCATTTTTGCGTTGGGGTAATCGTACCTTGCTTGGACGCGAGACGCGTTTTCACAATCACTTACCTCTGCCACTTTTGCATCGTGATAGAGCCTAACGGTCATTTTAGGCAATGGGAAAACAGGAAGCTCATCATCTTGGAAAATTTCAACCAATGTTGTGTACTTCGTCACTTCTCGCACTTCTAACTGGTAAGTCAGTGAGCCCGCTTGATAACAGCGTACATCCCCAACTTCTGGCTGTGTCGGGATCAAGCGATTGAGCTTAGCGTAGTTGGTTTCATAGACACGCATTAACTCAGCAAGATCAACATGATACGTATTAGTATCGACAACGCGAGCCATAAAAATTCCCTCTACCATTGCTGCTTGAGCTTTTGGTAATTCAGTTGTAGCCATTGTAAGGCGATAATGGAGGCGCCATTTTCAATCTCGCCACTCTCCACCATTTGGTATGCACGTTCGCGAGATACCACGCTTACGCGAATATCTTCACCTTCACTTTCCAGACCATGTACGCCAGACGCTTGCGTCGCATCAACATAGCCAACAAACACGGAAATACGCTCATTACAGCCACCTGAAGATGGGTAATAGCGCGTGATCGGCACCAATTGCTTTACATCAACGCCCGCTTCTTCCACTGCTTCACGGCAAACCAGCTCTTCGATACTCTCTTGCTTATCGACAATGCCGGCAACAATTTCTATTTGCCACGGATTAGGATGCTCGAGAGCGCCAACACGGATTTGTTCAATAAGCACGACTTGGTCAGTAATCGGATCATAAGGCAGCATAGCGGCTGCATCACCACGAACAAACATTTCTCGGTCAATTAATGCACTCCAGCCCCCTTCAAAGCGTTTATGCTTGAAGCGAAACTGAACCATTTCAAAAAAACCTTTAAATACGGTTTGTTTTGACACAACCTCTACGTCTTGCGACGTATACTGTTCGTTTGGCTGTAATCCGTCTTTCATCATCGACCTCTGGCTTCCGTGAACCTTATAGTTTACTCAAGGAATAGAGCGACTACCAAGGACACGGCTCAATTTTTCACGTAAAAATTCAAAATTAATTTGATTCTGGTTAATTATTTGTCTCAACTTTTGGTGAGCTTGCGTAAAAAAGTGCAAAGTTTCGAGTGAATTACGGCCAATTTAAGTTAAACTGTGAATCATACCTTTATTAGTATTAGGCAGGATTAGGACAAATGAAAAAACTGCTTCCACTCTTTATTACAGCTGCATTAGGAAGCGTAAGTGCAGCGGCATGGGCCGACTCCCTAACCGAGATCTACGATCAAGCAAAGCAAAACGATCCTCAGTTGCTGCGTGCAGCGGCTCAGCGTGATCGTGCATTTGAAGCGATCAATTCTGCTCGTGCAACACTTCTACCACAAATCAACTTGACCGCTGGGTATGACTTTACTCGTGCGGACTACACAGGTGGAGACAGTGATAACCTAACAGCTGGCGTTGGCTTTTCTCAAGAGCTGTACAACCGTACAAGTTGGATCACGCTAGACACGGCTGAGAAAACAGCACGTCAAGCGGACTCTCAATATGCAGCGGCGCAACAATCCCTAATCCTTCGTACCGCGCAAGCATACTTTGAAGTGCTGCGTTCTAAAGATGCTCTTGAATCGGTTCGCGCCAACAAGGCAGCAGTAGCTCGCCAGCTAGAGCAGACTAAACAGCGTTTTGAAGTAGGTCTATCAGCAATTACTGACGTACACGATGCGCAAGCTCAGTATGACCGCGTACTTGCCGATGAAGTGGTTGCAGAAAACAACCTACTGAACCAATACGAAGCACTACGTGAAATCACAGGTCAAGAGCACAACAATATCGATGTCCTTGATACGGATCGTTTCGCAGCGGCTCGCCCAGAGCAAAACGTTACCTTCTTCCTAGAAGAAGCACAGTCGAAGAACTTGGATTTACTCTCAGCACGTATCGGTCAAGATATTGCGAAAGACAACATCACGTTAGCAAGCTCTGGTCATTTACCTAAGCTTACACTTGATGGTGGTTACGGTTATGACAATGAGCGTAACTCAAGCAACACTCGTGTTTTAGGCGGAAATGATACAACAAATGTGTTCAACGCCGGTATCAACCTATCTGTACCGCTATATACAGGTGGTAACATTACCTCGCAAACCCGCCAGGCAGAGTTTGCGTACGTTGAGTCAAGCGAACAGCTAGAGCAAACTTACCGCTCGGTAGTTCGTAATGTTCGTGCGAATAACAACAACATCAACTCTTCCATCGGTGCAATCCGTGCATTTGAGCAGACAGTAATTTCTGCTGAATCGGCACTGGAAGCAACCAAAGCAGGTTTTGATGTGGGTACGCGTACTATCGTTGACGTACTAGAAGCAACTCAGGCGCTGTACGATGCAGAAAGCAACCTGTCTGATGCTCGTTACGACTACATTGTGAGTGTTCTAAACCTACGTCAATCAGTTGGCACCTTGAGTGAGCAAGATATCATTGATATCAATGCTGGCCTTAAGAAAGCGAACTAACTCATAGTTAGTAATACCAAAAAGGGACGCCTCGGCGTCCCTTTTGTTTAGCTTGGTATAAAGGATTAAATTAGCCTCTGCCACCTTTAATCGCTTCAATGATTTCTGTGGTTGAGCAGCCATCCTCGAAGTTAAGCACTTTCACTTCACCGCCCGCAGCAATCACTTCCTTACCACCAGCAATCTCTTCTGGTTTGTAATCGCCGCCTTTCACTAAAAGTGTAGGCAATACTTCAGAGATCAAACGACGTGGCGTCTCTTCCGAAAACGGAACCACCCAATCCACAGCACCGAGACCAGCAAGTACTGCCATACGGCGATCGGTTGGATTCACCGGGCGACCAGGGCCTTTCAGTTCACGCACAGATTCATCAGTATTCACCGCAACAATCAAGCGATCGCCAAGCTCTGCTGCGTGGTTCAGATAAGAAACATGGCCAGCGTGTAAGATATCAAAGCAGCCATTGGTCATGACTACTTTCTCGCCTTTCGCGCGCGCTTTAGCAACCGCTTCGATAAGTGCTTGCTCACTAATCACGCCATAGTCGGTATCTTGACTACCGTGAATAGCTTCCGCAAGCTCAATAGTTGAAAGCGTTGACGTACCCAGTTTACCCACAACCACACCTGCCGCTGCGTTAGCAAGTGCACACGCTTCATCCAGCGGTTTACCTGCTGCAACCGATGCCGCCAATACTGATATTACCGTATCGCCTGCACCTGTTACGTCATAGACTTCTTTAGCCTGGGTCGGTAGATGGAATGGCTCTTGGCCACGGCGCAGTAAGGTCATACCGTGCTCGCTTCGCGTCACCAATAGCGCCTCAAAGTCGAACTGTTCGATAAGTGCATTACCTTTTTCAATCAACTCTTGTTCGTTTTTCACCTTGCCGACAACATGCTCAAACTCTGTCATGTTTGGTGTCAGCAACGTTGCGCCGCGATAGCGTTCAAAATCCGCACCTTTCGGATCAATAAATACTGGAACGCCGGCTGCTTTAGCTTTTTGAATATAGCGCTGAACGTGTTCTAGTGCGCCTTTGGCATAATCCGATAAGATCACGGCGCGAACATCAGGTAACGCTTGTTCCATTTTCGCCAGTACCAACTCTGGATCCGTGTTCTCAAATTTGTCTTCGAAATCAAGACGGATAAGCTGTTGACCACGGCTCAATACACGCAATTTGGTGATGGTTGGGTAGTCTGGCAAAGCAACAAAGTCACATTTCACTTTCAGTGAAGTCAAAGTCTCGGTAAGCACTTTCGCTGGTTCATCCATACCCACTAAACCAATAGTGTGAGCATGACCACCAAGAGAAGCGATGTTCATAGCCACGTTCGCAGCACCGCCCGGACGCTCTTCGTTGTTTTCTACTTTCACTACAGGTACTGGCGCTTCTGGTGAGATACGCCCTGTTGGGCCATACCAATAGCGATCAAGCATCACATCGCCAACAATTAATACGCCAGAGTCGCTGTAATTCGGTAGGATGGGTTTCATTTCTGTACTCCACATAGTGACAAAGAAGATGCCATAGCATCTTCTTATCATAATTTACTTTGGCTTTATCTCAGTAAGCCTTTGATGGGATAGTAGCACAACTCATCGATGCACTACTAAAACAAGCCATGCTTTTCGCTAGCGGGTTCCAAGCCAGGCATTCCATGCTTCGACCACAATGGCTTTTTCCGGTTCAAACTTTTCTTCGGCCACATCCGCATCCAAATTGAGAAGGTTACGGTGATGGATCTCATCACGTAATGTGGTGTAAGCACAAGTCAGTGCCATCGCCTGCCCTTCTGCCATCACCCCTTGTGCCATCATCGACTCAAAGATACGCACATTATCAGACCAACGCGTCAGTTTCGGTTTGTCATGGCTGTATTGCAGCACCAAGTACTGAGCCAAAAACTCAATATCAGTGATACCACCAGGATCTTGCTTAAGCATAAAGCGCCCCGCTTTCTTACCGCCCAAATGGTCACGCATTTTCTCACGCATATCGACCACTTGCTCGATCAGAGCACCCTTATCGCGAGACTTACACAAAATATTGTGGCGAGTAGCACCAAACGCTTGCTCCAATTGCGCGTCCCCATAAATCATTCGTGCTCGTACTAATGCCTGATGCTCCCAAGTCCAAGCATCGTTGTGCTGATAGTCATCAAACGCATCAGTTGGACTTACCAGTAGCCCTGACGCACCAGATGGGCGCAGTCTAGTATCTACTTCATACAGGATGCCCGATGCGGTGCGTGTCGAGAAGATATGTATGATGCGCTGCGCTAAACGCAGGTAGAACTGACGACCATCAATCTCTTTCTTACCGTCGGTATACACACTCACAGGGCAGTCATGCATAAATACGATATCCAAGTCTGAATTATAGCCAAGCTCCCAGCCGCCAACTTTGCCATAGCCAATAACAGCAAACCCTTTGCTGCCACGGTCTTTTAGATGCGTTGGTTCACCATACTTGGCTGCCATTTGCTGCCAAGCTTGGTTAATACCCGCCTCGACAATCGCCTCAGCTAGGTAAGTTAAGTGATCGCTTACCTTCATCACTGGCAGTACGCCCGCAATATCGGCAGCGGCAATTCGAAGGATACAGGTTTGTTTAAACTGCCTTAGCGCCTCCATCTGCTGCTCCATATCCTCTTCAGGGATACGAGCTAGGTAGTCACGCAGTTCAGTTTTATAGGACTCCAAAGGCACTGGGTTATAAAGATGAGCAGGATCGAGAAGCTCATCTAAAAGAATTGGATAGCGCCCCAACTGCTCTGAAATCATCGGACTAGCGGTACACAATCGTACAAGCTGAGTCAGTGCTGCTGGGTGCTCATCGAGCAGCTCCAGGTATGTCGTACGAGTGACTATTCGATGCAGAACATGCAACACGCGCGGTAAACCGAACTCAGCGTCTTTGTGGCTATAAATGGCGCTAAAGACTTTTGGCATCAATCGGTTGAGCACCTCACGTCCTCTTGGACCTAAGGTCTTTTTAGCCAGATCGGCTTTGAACTGCTGAATAGTCGCACACTTGTCGTGTGCATTTTCCACATTGAGGTCATGCTGCAAAATGTGTTCGATTACTTCTGCACGGCCAACCATGTCCCATAGTTCATGAAAGTGCTTGGCGATTGGATTAGCGTCTTCGTCTTCCTCATCTTCACCAATCAGATTAGCAAACACATTATGGATGTTGAGCATATGCTGCTCAGTGGCGCTCAGCATACTCTGCCAGTCGTCAAAGCCCATAGCAAAGGCAAGCCTACGCTGTTCGGGCTCGTTGTCTGGCAGAGTTTGAGTCTGTTTATCAGCCATCGCTTGCAGAAGGTTTTCTTGACGGCGCAAGAAAAAATATCCGTCTCTTAGTTGATCGACTTCGCCTAGCTCAAGCAGCTTCAACGTTTCAATGGCGTCCAATGTCTCCAGCAAGCCTCGGCCACGAAGACTTGGCTCACGGCCACCGCGGATCAACTGAAACACCTGAGCAATAAACTCGACCTCTCGAATGCCACCGGCTCCGAGTTTGATGTTGTTGCCTAAGCCACGACGTCTTACCTCGCTGCTGATCATCGACTTCATTCGACGCAAAGATTGGATGGCGCTAAAGTCGATGTAACGACGGAACACAAAGGGGCGCAGCATCTGTCTAAGCTCCTGGTATTCAGGGTACATCTCACGCCCCATCACCCGAGCTTTCACCATGGCGTAACGCTCCCAGTCACGCCCCTGCTCTTGATAATAATCTTCCAGTGCTGCGTAACTCATTACCAAAGGGCCACTTTCCCCAAATGGTCTTAGACGCATATCTACGCGATAACAGAAGCCATCAAAAGTTTGCTGATCAAGCGCCTTTATGATGCGCTGACCGAGGCGAGTGAAGAACTGGGCATTGGCGATCGAGCGGCGAGCACCTTGAGTTTCACCATTTTCTGGATAGGTAAAGATAAGGTCGATGTCGGAGGAGAAGTTAAGCTCGCCACCGCCAAGCTTACCCATACCGATGATCAGCATTGGCTGCGCTTCGCCTTCAGCATTGCACGGCGTGCCCCACTCCTTACAACAAACTTGGTATTGCCATTGGTAAGTCTCAACAATCATCGCTTCAGCAAGCATCGACAAATGACTTAGGCTCTCTTCCAGCGTCCAGTCATTGAGGAAATCTCGCCAAGCGATATACACCATTTCCCGATTTCGGAAGCGGCGCAACACACGGTGACCATCGACTTCTTGTTCACATACAGCCAGTAAAGCCGCCAAGCGTTCTCGATACGCCTGCTCGCGGCTTGATTCAGCGAGCATCACTGGCAGTTGTTCAAACAGCGTTTGATCTTGTTGCAGCGCTTCAGTGACAAACTTGCTCATTGCCGTCACTTGTTGAAGCTGAGTTAGTCTCTCTTGAGACCACTGGGAGAAATCGGAATAGGTGTCTTTGAGTTGCGCTAACGCCTTATCAGCGTCTTGTTGTAATTCGGGAGGCAGTTGCATTTGTCGTCCTTGTCTCGACTCATAACAAAAGTGGTGACCGAGGCCACCACTTGTTTCATTCGCTTGTCGCTGTGATCATTTGGAACTTGCTAAAAAGCCTTAGCTTCTCAAGCCAATTCCCTTGGTCACTAAATGATGGGCTACACCATAAAGTACCACGATAAACGCTAAGAGTACGCCAAAAGATGTCACAATCCCTACATCCGACACACCCAAAAATCCGTAGCGGAACGCGTTGACCATGTAGACTATAGGATTGATTTTCGACACGCCCTGCCAAAAATCAGGCAGCAAGCTTATGGAATAGAATACGCCGCCAAGGTAAGTCAGAGGGGTCAGCACAAACGTTGGAATAATAGAGATATCATCGAATGTCTTTGCAAACACGGCGTTGATAAGACCGCCCAGTGAAAATACTACCGAGGTTAAAAATACCGTCGCAATAATGATGCCCCAGTGCTCTACACGCAGATCGACAAACAGCAGCGATACAATCGTCACTATGGTACCTACGAGTAACCCACGCACTACGCCGCCCATCACAAAGCCTGCAATGATGATGTAGTTTGGCACCGGTGCGACGAGCAACTCCTCAATATTGCGCTGAAACTTAGCGCTGAAGAATGACGATGCCACGTTAGAGTAAGAGTTAGTAATTACCGACATCATGATAAGACCCGGCACAATGTACTCCATGTAACTAAAGCCGTTCATCTCGCCGATGCGTGAGCCGATAAGGCTGCCAAAGATAATAAAGTACAGCGTCATGGTGATCGCTGGCGGTACCAAAGTTTGCACCCAAATACGTGTGAAGCGATTGATCTCTTTGGTCAGTAAGCTCTTAAAAGCCGTCCAATACAAACCATACATGTTCATTATTTTGCCTCCGTTTGTTCACGAACAATGGAGACAAACAGCTCTTCAAGTCGGTTCGCTTTGTTTCTCATTGATAATACTTTAATGCCAGAAGCCGATAGCTGACTGAAGATATGGTTAAGCCCCTGAGTCTTCTCAATTTCAATCTCTAAAGAGCCATTAACCAGATGCTGTGCATTCACACCCTCAAGCTCAGGGATATCTGCATCACCTTCGATATCAAGAATGAAGGTCTCGACATGCAGTTTATTCAGCAGCGCTTTCATCGACGTGTTCTCAATCAGCTCACCGCGCTGAATAATACCGATGTTACGACACAGCAGCTCCGCTTCTTCAAGGTAGTGAGTCGTCAAAATAATAGTAATACCTTGACGATTGATCTCTTTAAGAAAATCCCACATGGAGCGGCGCAGTTCAATATCCACCCCTGCGGTTGGTTCATCCAAGATCAGCAGTTTAGGCTCATGCATTAAGGCGCGAGCAATCATCAGACGACGTTTCATCCCACCCGACAAATGACGAGCACGCTCGCTGCGTTTTTCCCACAAATCAAGCTGAGATAGGTACTTCTGTGCTCTTTGTTTAGCGACATCTTTCGGTACACCGTAGTAACCCGCTTGCTGGAGGACAATTTGCTCCACCGTTTCAAACTGGTTGAAGTTGAACTCTTGCGGCACTAAACCTAGTTGCTGCTTCGCGAGCTCTAGCTCTTTATCGATATCATGACCAAACACGCTCACTTTGCCTGAGGTTTTGTTAACCAATGAAGTGATAATGCCGATGGTGGTCGACTTCCCCGCTCCGTTAGGCCCAAGCAATGCGTAGAAGTCACCTTGCTCAACGGTCAGGCTCACACCTTTAAGCGCTTCAAAGCCACCGGCGTATGTTTTTTTTAGCTGTTCTATTTCTAATGCGACCATAGCTTGTTTCCAAAATCTGCCTTGATAGAAACTGGAATATTTCCATCAATATCGAAAAGTTATCTGATGGTACTACACATGATGATTGCTGCACCAGTTTTCAAGTCAATTAGCAAAAATGAATATAAAAAAGCGAGTGTGGATAAATCCGCACTCGCTTTTCGGTAAAGTTATCGGTCTCTATGCCGTAGCCACATGTGCCGCCTCTAAAGCCGCCTCACGTTCAATGAAGATATTGTCATCCGGCACCAAATCAACAACGTGGAATTTATCAAGTTGTTGACGGATCTTATCGTGTGGGCAGAGTAAGTAGACATGACAGTGAGCATCTTGTGCATCTTTAATCGCATTTTCCAATGCCAACCCGACCGTTACGTCGATCATAGGAACATCAGTCAAATCGAGGATCATTGCTTGGTAATCAGCAATGCTCGAGTGCTGCCTAGAAATCGCTTTCGATACACTGAAGATCATCGGTCCCGACAAATAGAAAAACAGTACTTTGCCTTGCGACTTGTCGAGCAGTGCTTTTTCCGCATCCGTTAATGGTACATCGTCATCATCGGCATCACTGATGGCTTTTACCTGCCTTGCTTGCTCACGGCTCAAACGCTCGATAATAATAATGTTTGAGATAAACACCCCAAGTCCGACCGCGACAATCAAGTCGACAAACACCGTCAGAAGCATCACACCATACATGATGGCCATACCCGGGATACTGACTTTATGAGCTCGTTGAATGAAGCTCCAATCCAAAATATTGAAACCGACGTACACTGCGATACCTGCCAGTACCGCCATTGGGATCGGTTCTGTTAAACCACTGGCGACCAATACCACCAGCATGAGTACCAAAGCGCGAACCACGCCAGAAAGAGGTGAGCGAGCTCCAACTTGAATGTTGGTTACTGTCCCCATGGTCGCACCTGCACCTGGTAGTGCGCCAAATAAACCCGCCAGTAAATTAGCAAGCCCTTGACCACGCAGCTCTTTGTCTGAATCGTGCTCTTTACGAGTCAATGAGTCACCGATAACCGCGGTAAGCAGTGTATCGATACAGCCCAGCGTGCCTAAAACTAGAGCATCAATCACCATCTCTGTGAACATTTCTGCATTGAAATGCGGCATCACCAGTGAAGGTAGACCTGCTGGAATTTCACCAATGCGGCGAATGGATTCATTGTCAAACAGCAGTACCGACAGCAGCGTCACAGCCACCAGTGCAACAAGCTGCGGCGGCACGTGTTGACGATACTTCTTAGGTAAAAGAAACAAAATTGCGAGTGTTAACACGCCTAAAAACAGCTCCGCTACATCTATGTTCGCCAACATATCTGGCAACGCTGTTAAGGTACCAATCACTCCACCAGATGGTGCGGCTTGCCCAAGCAGTGGCGCTAACTGGAGTATGATAAGAATAACGCCAATCCCTGACATGAAGCCCGACACCACACTGTATGGCATTAAGGTGACGTATTTCCCCAGCTTTAATGTACCAAGCAATATCTGAAATACACCCGCCATCATGACGACGGTAAAGGTCATCGCCAGACCAGTTTCTGGGTATTTGGCCATCATACTGGTTAACACGGCCGTCATGATGACGGTCATCGGGCCGGTCGGCTCAGAGATCAAAGTGGATGAACCGCCGAATAGCGCGGCGAACAAGCCAACCATGATCGCACCCCATAAACCCGCTTCCGCGCCTGCTCCAGAGGCAACACCAAATGCGAGCGCAAGTGGCAAAGAGATAATCGCGGTGGTCACACCACCAAACAGATCTCCTTTTAGGTTAATATCTTCAAAACGACGTCCTAACTTCATTACTATCCCTGAAAAATAACCAAAAAATTGATTCAGGTTAACAAATGTGACGATGAGTTAATATTTATTAAATACTGCTCATTCGACATAAGTTATGACAGTTTGTCACGCAATCGTTAAATATCTGATTTTACGTGCAAGAACACGTCAGATGAGTGAATTTGTGACACTTTTTAACGAGATTCAATTTGTAACATTGTGTATAGTGTGGCGAATCATTGAAGGGAAGTACCATGCCGGAAATCAAACAACTTTTTGACAACAACTCAAAATGGTCGCAAGAGATCACCTCTCAGCGCCCTGAGTATTTCGCTAAGCTTGAAGAGGGACAAAGCCCGGGCTTTCTTTGGATCGGTTGTTCCGATAGCCGAGTCCCAGCAGAGCGACTCACAGGCCTCTATTCAGGTGAGCTTTTTGTTCATCGAAACGTGGCTAACCAAGTCATTCATACCGACCTGAACTGCTTGTCCGTGGTGCAATACGCGGTTGACGTTCTCAAAGTGAAGCACATTATTGTATGTGGCCACTACGGCTGCGGTGGTGTAAATGCGGCTATCGACAATCCTCAACTAGGTCTTATCAATAACTGGCTTCTGCATATTCGCGATTTGTACCTCAAGCACCGTAAGTTCTTAAATGATTTACCGCGTGAGACGTGGGGTGACAAGCTATGCGAGATCAACGTTGCTGAACAGGTTTATAACCTTGGCAACTCAACGATTCTGCAAAATGCGTGGGAAAGAGGCCAAGACGTAGAAGTGCATGGTGTGGTTTATGGTATTGGTGATGGCAAACTTGAAGATTTAGGTGTTCGTTGCTCAAGCCGTGAAACATTGGAAGCAAACTACCAAACGGCAATGCAGACAATCCTCGGCGCTGAGTAATAAGCCCACACAGAATCAAAAAAAGCCCACTTGTGGGCTTTTTTATTACTCGAGAGATTACTCTTGAGGCACTACCTTGCCAATATATGGCAGGTGACGATATTTCTGAGCGTAATCGATACCCACGCCCACAACAAACTCGTCTGGGATCTCAAAACCAATCCACTTTACATCAACGTCAACTTCACGGCGAGAAGGCTTATCCAGTAAAGTACAAATCTCGATAGACTTAGGCTCGCGCAGCGACAAAATCTCTTTCACTTTGTTTAGCGTGTTACCTGTATCAATAATGTCTTCTACTAGCAGTACGTCTTTACCTTTAATGTCATCATCAAGATCTTTAAGAATGCGCACATCGCGAGAGCTTTTCATCGTGTTGCCGTAGCTAGAAGCGGTCATGAAGTCCACGCAGTGGGTCAAATCAATCGCACGAGCCAAATCCGCCATAAACACAAATGAGCCACGAAGCAGACCGACCATCACTAGATCTTCGCTGCCTTGGTAATGTTCGGTGATGGCTTTGCCTAACACTTGTACGCGCTCATGAACTTCTTGCTCAGAGATCATGACTTCTACAGTATGTTTCATATCTATCTCGATGTTGGTATATGGGTAGAACAAACGCAGCCATGACCGCGCACCTTGATAGAGTATAAAACATCAAGATAAAGTCGCTCGCCTAGGCATGCCTGTCAATTTGCGCGCAATAGTATCACTTTATACCATCCGATAAAAACCCGCAGCACGCTCATAGTCCTTGGTAACAACTACAATAACCGCCCCACTGTTAACGACTTCTGTTGAAATATTTTATTAATTTCACAACAAAATGTGATACGCAGATAAATTACTCTTAATTATGATAATTATCAGTGTATGACTATTGACCATTAACATATGCACCATTACACTTATTTGGAATTAGAAAAATAGGAGCAGTTAATTTCCATTTTGGAAATAACCCTACAAAGACTGGTATAACGTCATCGGTCAAAGGGTTTATGTGGTTTTCCGTCATGTGAAATGGCTGACTCATAATAAACGAGGAATAAGGCGACTAATAAAAAGTCACCACCTCGACAATCGTTGGCAAGGAAAAACAATATGGACTCTATAGTAAAAAGACCTAGGACTCGTCTGTCTCCACAAAAGCGTAAACTACAGCTTATGGAGATAGCGCTTGAAGTATTTGCAAAGCGTGGCATTGGACGCGGGGGACACGCCGATATCGCTGAAATCGCACAGGTCTCGGTGGCAACAGTATTCAACTATTTCCCAACTCGTGAAGACTTGGTGGATGAAGTACTCAATCACGTCGTATGCCAGTACTCAAACTTTCTATCTAACACGATTGATCTTGATGTGAACATCAAAGACAACTTGGCGAACATCCTAGATGGTGTGGTCGACATGGTGGTCGAAGATTGTCACTGGAATAAAGTCTGGTTTGAGTGGAGCACATCGACACGTGATGAAGTTTGGCCGCTGTTTGTTAGCTCAAACAAAACCAGCCAAGCTTTGATTGAAAACATGTTCATTAAAGCCATTGAACGCGGTGAAGTGTGCCCACACCACAATCCAAAACACTTAACTAGCCTATTCCATGGTCTTTGCTACTCACTATTTGTAGAAGCAATGCGCACTAACGATAGCGATATCGTAAAATCACTCACTGATTGCTATATGGACATGGTGTGTATTTACAACAACGGTGAAGCGCACGCATCTTAGTTTGCTCATCGCGACTAGAACCTCGCTAGCTACTTGCCTCGCGCAAATAGAAGTGACAATTCAAAGCGATAAATCAAAACCATAAAAAAACGGCCAGTATTGCTACTGGCCGTTTTTCTTTATTCAGAACTTACTTCTTTTTCTTCGCTTTCGCATTTGGAAGGTCAGTGATTGTGCCTTCAAATACTTCTGCTGCAAGACCTACAGATTCGTGTAGTGTTGGGTGAGCGTGGATAGTCAGAGCGATATCTTCTGCATCACAACCCATCTCGATCGCTAGACCGATTTCACCAAGCAGTTCACCACCGTTAGTACCAACGATAGCACCACCAATAACACGGTGAGACTCTTTATCAAAGATAAGCTTAGTCATACCATCAGCACAGTCAGACGCGATAGCACGGCCTGATGCTGCCCATGGGAATGTCGCCACTTCGTAGTTAATGCCTTCCGCTTTCGCTTCTTTTTCTGTCTTACCAACCCATGCCACTTCTGGCTCAGTGTAAGCAATTGAAGGAATCACTTTCGGGTCAAAGTAGTGCTTCTTACCAGAAATAACCTCAGCCGCTACGTGACCTTCATGCACACCTTTGTGAGCAAGCATTGGCTGACCAACGATGTCACCGATAGCGTGAATATGTGGAACGTTAGTACGCATTTGCTTATCAACATTGATAAAGCCGCGCTCATCCACTTCAATACCCGCTTTCTCGGCATCAAGAAGCAGACCGTTTGGCACGCGACCGATAGCAACAAGAACTGCATCGTAACGCTCAGCTTCAGCAGGGGCTTTCTTGCCTTCCATTGAAACATAAATACCGTCTTCTTTCGCTTCAACGGCCGTTACTTTGGTCTCAAGCATCAAGTTGAACTTGTTCTTAATACGCTTGGTGTAAACCTTAACCATATCTTTATCCGCTGCAGGGATAAGCTGGTCAAACATCTCAACCACGTCAACTTTAGAACCTAGAGAGTGGTATACCGTAGCCATTTCTAGACCGATGATACCACCACCCATGATAAGCAGTTTTCCTGGTACTTCTTTTAGCTCAAGAGCGTCGGTTGAGTCCCAAATACGTGGATCTTCGTGTGGAATGAATGGCAGTTTGATCGGGCGAGAGCCTGCTGCGATGATAGCGTTGTCAAACGTTACTGTTGTTGACTCGCCTTCACCTTCAACAAGGATCGAGTTAGGGCCAGTGAACTTACCGTAACCGTTAACGATGTTAACTTTACGCATCTTAGCCATACCGCCAAGACCACCAGTTAGCTGGTTTACAACCTTCTCTTTCCAGATACGGATCTTGTTGATGTCTGTTTGTGGCTCACCGAAAACAACACCATGTTCAGCCATTGCTTTGGCTTCTTCGATAACTTTTGAAACGTGAAGAAGCGCTTTAGATGGGATACAACCCACATTCAGACACACACCACCTAAGGTGCTATAACGTTCGATAAGAACAGTTTCAAGACCTAGGTCTGCACAGCGGAATGCGGCAGAGTAACCAGCAGGACCAGAACCAAGTACAACAACTTGGGCTTTAATTTCTTTGCTCATTTTGACCTCTTGTAGTCATTATCCCTAACAGGCTGAGTGGGTATTGATTTTCTTTTTTATAAACTTCGCTCAAACGCCTTATGACAACGTTTATAGCGTAATGAGTTTAAATATTTATGATTTCAGACCGCCAACATTTTACAGAGATGTTAATGGTGTGAAAAGTAAATCAATTTAGCCTGTGAGCTAGACGACAATTCACGGGGAATTGTTGTATGAATTTGGTTTTTTACCCCTCCTGGCCTCCCCTTATTAAGGGAAGGAACTTAGGCTCGCTGCGCATCGCTTGTTTGAAAAGGTGATGCGACGCTAGGAGCTAGCCCGTAGTTCTCCCCCTTAATAACGCGGCGCGTAGCCGGGGGAGCTAGAGGGGGTCAGTCAGCTACCTTAAAGCACCAAGCGACGAATATCGCTCAAGCAGCTGTTTAGATAAGTAATGAAACGTGCACCTTCCGCACCGTCAATCACACGGTGATCGTACGATAGTGAAAGTGGCAGCTGTAGGCGCGGTTCAAATTCTTTACCGTTCCATACTGGCTTCATTTCAGACTTAGACACACCAAGGATACCAACTTCAGGTGCATTTACGATAGGTGTAAATGCAGTACCACCGATGCCGCCTAGGCTTGAGATAGTGAAACAGCCACCTTGCATATCTGCAGCAGTTAGCTTGCCTGAACGTGCTTTCTTAGAGATAACCATTAGCTCTTCAGATAGCTCGTAGATGCCCTTCTTGTTCACGTCTTTAAATACAGGAACAACAAGACCGTTTGGTGTATCCACTGCGATACCAACGTTTACGTACTTCTTAAGAATGATGCTCTCGCCATCTTCAGATAGAGAGGAGTTAAACGCTGGGAAGGCTTCAAGTGCTTTAGCAACAGCTTTCATGATGAACACTAGTGGCGTGATCTTCATACCTGAATCTTTCTTCGCTTCGATAGCGTTTTGCTCTTTACGGAACGCTTCTAGCGCTGTGATATCCGCGTTATCCCACTGTGTAACGTGCGGGATCATTACCCAGTTACGGTGTAGGTTAGCACCAGAGATCTTCTTGATCTTAGAAAGCTTCTGAACTTCAGTCTCACCAAACTTGCTGAAGTCAACCTTCGGCCAAGGTAGTAGACCAAGAGCAGAGCCGTCACCGCCTTTGCCAGATGCCGCAGCACCAGACTCAAGACGCTTAAGTGCATCTTTAACGTAAGACTGAACGTCTTCTTTAAGGATACGGCTCTTACGGCCAGTACCTTTAACCTTAGATAGGTTAACGCCAAATTCGCGAGCTAGACGACGAACAACAGGAGACGCATGTGCGTAGTCGTTGTTTTCTTGGAAGTCGTTCGCTTGCGGTGCTGCATCCGCTTTCGCTGCTGGAGCCGGAGCCGCTGCCGCAGGTGCCGCCGCTTGAACAGGAGCTGCTACTGGAGCTGCGCCAGCCACTTCGAATACCATGATTAAAGAGCCAGTTGTTACTGAATCACCTTCAGCAATCTTGATCTCTTTAACTGTGCCTGCGAATGGTGCTGGTACTTCCATAGAAGCTTTGTCGCCTTCTACAGTAATTAGAGATTGCTCTTCTTCTACTGTATCGCCAACTTTAACCATGATCTCAGTAACTTCTACTTCGTCGCCGCCGATATCTGGAACGTTAACTTCTTTTTCAGCAGACGCCGCAGGAGCTGCTGCAGGAGCTGCTTCAACTGCAGGAGCAGCTGCTGGCGCACCAGAACCGGCAGTTTCAAATACCATAACAAGAGAACCAGTCGTTACTGAATCACCTTCAGCAATCTTGATCTCTTTAACCGTACCTGCAAATGGAGCTGGTACTTCCATAGAAGCTTTGTCGCCTTCTACAGTTAGAAGAGATTGCTCTTCTTCTACTGCATCGCCAACTTTAACCATGATTTCAGTAACTTCTACTTCGTCGCCACCGATATCTGGAACGTGAACTTCTTTAAGTTCAGCCGCTGCTGCTGGAGCTGGAGCCGCTGCTGGAGCCGCTTCCGTCGCAGGAGCAGGAGCAGCGTCAGCTGCCCCCTCGGCTTCGAAAATCATAATTAGAGAACCAGTAGTAACAGAATCGCCTTCTGCTACTTTGATTTCTTTAACGATACCTGCTTGAGACGCTGGAACTTCCATAGAAGCCTTGTCGCCTTCAACCGTGATAAGAGACTGCTCTTCTTCCACCTTGTCGCCAACGCTTACAAGAATCTCAGTAACTTCAACCTCATCCGCACCGATGTCAGGTACATTAATTTCGATTGCCATTGCTTATTTACCTTCTAATTAAGCGCTGTATTAAGCGTAAAGTGGGTTAGTCTTTTCAGTGTTGATGTTGAACTTAGCGATTGCTTCAGCCACAACAGACTTCTCAACATCACCGCGCTTCGCTAGTTCAGTTAGCGCTGCAACTACCACGTAGCCAGCGTTAACTTCGAAGTGACGACGTAGGTTTTCACGGCTGTCTGAGCGGCCGTAACCATCGGTACCAAGTACTTTGTATGACTCAGTAGGCATGAATGCGCGTACTTGCTCAGCGTAGTTCTTCATGTAGTCGGTCGCAGCGATTGCTGGCTCGTTACCTAGAACTGTTGTGATGTAAGGTACTTTCGCCTCTGCTTCTGGGTGAAGCATGTTGTAACGCTCTACGTTTTGACCGTCACGAGTTAGCTCGTTGAACGATGTTACAGAGAACACGTCAGACGCAACACCGTACTCTTCGCTCAGGATAGTCGCTGCTTTACGTACTTCGTTCATGATAGTACCAGAGCTCATTAGCTGAACTTTACCCTTAGCAGCCTGTTCGCCTTGAGGAAGGTGAGACTCAAGCTTGTAGATACCTTTACGGATGCCTTCTTCAGCGCCTTCTGGCATTGCTGGCATCGCGTAATTTTCATTCATTACTGTTAGGTAGTAGTAAATATTTTCTTGCTCAGGACCGTACATACGACGGATACCATCTTGCATGATTACTGCTAGCTCGTAAGCGAATGTTGGGTCGTAAGAGATACAGTTAGGGATAGTGTTCGCTTGAATGTGCGAGTGGCCATCTTCGTGCTGTAGACCTTCACCGTTCAGTGTTGTACGACCAGCTGTAGCACCTAGTAGGAAGCCACGAGCTTGTTGGTCACCTGCTAGCCATGCCATGTCACCAATACGTTGGAAACCGAACATTGAGTAGTAGATGTAGAACGGAATCATTGGCAGATCGTTTGTGCTGTATGAAGTAGCAGCAGCAACCCAAGATGCCATTGAACCTAGTTCGTTGATACCTTCTTGAAGAACTTGGCCTGATGTTGCTTCTTTGTAGTAAGAAACGATGCCTTTATCTTCAGGTGTGTATTCTTGACCGTCAGGGTTGTAGATACCAACCTGACGGAATAGACCTTCCATACCGAACGTACGCGCTTCATCACAGATGATAGGAACGATGTTCTTACCGATGTTCTTGTCTTTAAGAAGAATGTTCAACGTACGTACATAAGCCATTGTCGTTGAAATTTCACGCTTCTGAGCACCTAGTAGAGGAGCAAACTCTTCTAGCTCTGGTACTTTGAACTCTTGAGTGAACTTAGGTAGACGCTGTGGCGTGTAGCCTTTCAGAGCTTTACGACGAGCATGTAGGTATTCGTACTCAGCAGAACCTTCTTCCAGTTTTAGGTAAGGCAGTTCAGCCACTTTCTCATCAGAAAGAAGGTCTTGTAGACCTAGACGATCACGTAGGTATTGTACGTGAGTCATGTCCATCTTCTTAACACCGTGAGCGATGTTCTTACCTTCAGCCGCTTCACCCATGCCGTAACCTTTAACAGTCTTAGCTAGGATTACCGTTGGCTTGCCGTTTGTTTCTTTTGCATTGTTAAACGCAGCAAACAGCTTAGAAGAATCGTGACCACCACGCTTCAATTCGAAGATTTGGTCGTCAGTCATATCTGCAACAAGTGCAGCTGTTTCTGGGTACTTACCAAAGAAGTGCTCACGTACGTATGCGCCATCTTTAGATTTGAATGTTTGGTAGTCGCCATCGATCGTTTCGTTCATAAGCTGTAGTAGCTTACCCGTCGTATCTTTAGCCAGTAGTGCGTCCCAGTTGTTACCCCAGATAACTTTCACTACGTTCCAGCCAGCACCTTTGAATAGACCTTCAAGCTCTTGAATGATCTTACCGTTACCCATTACAGGACCGTCTAGACGCTGTAGGTTACAGTTGATTAGGAAACATAGGTTGTCTAGCTTCTCACGCGCAGCGAAAGAAATAGCACCACGTGATTCTGGCTCATCCATCTCACCGTCACCTAGGAAGGCGTAAACGCGTTGAGCAGACGTATCTTTCAGACCACGGCCGTTTAGGTACTTAAGGAAACGCGCTTGGTAGATAGCAGAAATTGGACCAAGACCCATAGATACTGTTGGGAACTGCCAGAACTCAGGCATCAGTTTAGGGTGTGGGTATGAAGGAACACCTTTACCGTCTACTTCTTGACGGAAGTTGTCTAGCTGCTCTTCAGTTAGACGACCCTCAACGAACGCACGAGAGTAGATACCCGGTGAGATGTGACCTTGGTAGTAAACTAGATCGCCACCATCCGTCTCGTTTGGAGCACGGAAGAAGTGGTTGAAACAAACTTCGTAGAATGCTGCTGCAGACTGGTAAGAAGCCATGTGACCACCAAGGTCTAGGTCTTTCTTAGAAGCACGCAATACGATCATGATTGCGTTCCAGCGAATAATCGAACGAATACGACGCTCAAGTGTGGTATCACCAGGGTATGCTGGTTCTTGAGCTGCTGGAATGGTGTTGATGTAGTTAGTGTTGATGCCTGTTGGCATATCAACGCCATCTAAACGAGCTTTCTCTAGAACAGTTTCTAGTAGAAATTGTGCACGTTCTACACCTTCTTCACGAACAACGGATTCAAGTGCTTGAAGCCAATCTTGAGTTTCCAGTGCATCTACGTCATGCTTCATGTCAGACATGGCGATCTATCCTTCTGTTGGTTGGATCTACTTAATTAAAGTAAGCGTTTCTAGTTTTAAGAATCACTATCTTGTTGAATTCGTCTTAAAGAGCGCTCGCGACGAGACGCTTCTCGGGTCAAATCCAACAATGTTTCTTCGATATAAGCTAAATGCGAATGCGACATCTCACGTGCCTTTTCTGGCTGACCAGCGACGATCGCTTCAACGATATTAGCTCGGTGTTTACTGACTTTCTCCACCACCTCAGAGCGGCGATGTAATAGCTCTAAATTCTGTAGAACATTTTGCTCAAGCAGCGGAGCTAAGCTTCTCACAATATGCAGTAACACAACGTTGTGTGCCGCTTCCGTAAGTGCCACCAGAAATGCCATCACAGCTGAAGCTTCAGCTTCCACATCATCCGCTTCCTGAGCGATGCGAATGTTGCTTAGACAAGTCTCGATTTGAGCAAAATCTTCATCAGTACCACGTAAAGCGGCAAAGTAAGCAGAAATACCTTCCATAGCATGACGAGCCTCAAGCAAATCTAGCTGAGTCTCGTTGTGAGAAGATAGAAGGTCTAACAAGGGATCTGAGAAGCTTTTCCAGATGTTCTCGCTAACGAACGTGCCACCGCCTTGACGACGAGTAAGAAGCTTTTTCGCTTCAAGTCGCTGAATGGCTTCTCGAATAGAAGGACGAGAAACATCAAATTGTTTTGCCAGCTCGCGTTCAGGTGGAAGCTGCTGTCCTGCTGAAAGTGTCCCTTCAACAATCAAGCGCTCCAATTCTTGCTCGATAACATCCGAAAGTTTCGGCTGACGGATCCTTTGATAAGCCATAACTATTATTCTTTTTTCTTCTACTTGCTTGAGCTGTTAATTGGTATTACCAATTTATAAGTTGGGGTAAAAATTAACACATTTAAAACACCAATGTCTAGTGAAAAATTGATTCACATCATAGAACTGGCCTTGCGTTAACCTTGATGAAACATTTATAGATTAAAACATCAACACCCATGGTCAGACCAATTACATAAAAGAAACTTACCGGGTAATTTACGTGCTATAAAAATCCTTATAAATCAATAACAAAGAACCTTATTTGTCAGACAAAGGAAATTGACCAATATCAAGAAAGAAAGGAATAACCGCATCACTGGTTATTAATAATTTGAATAACAAAATATCTCATGGCATGGCAAAACGGCCATGAAATCATCATTATGAGGTGGAGTGAATCTTTTATGACAGAGAATTTTTGAAACGACGCCAATCAAAAACGAGACCAGGGTCACTTTTTCTAAGCGGCGCAATGTATTGATGCCCGGTAATGCGTTCACGAGTCATTGCTGGATAACGCGCTTGTAGTGACAAAGTTAAGCACTGCAAGCTCTGATACTGCGCTTCGGTATATGCCACATAATCTGTGCCCTCAAGCTCAATACCAATCGAGTAATCATTGCACCTTGCTCGGCCTGCAAAGCTCGACATCCCCGCATGCCAAGCCCTAGCATGAAAAGGAACAAACTGAACCACTTCACCATCTCGCCTTATTAAACAGTGCGCCGAAACACGCATGTCTTTAATCACGTGGAAAAAAGGATGGATAGCCGAATCAAGCTTGCCAAGGAAAAAGTCTTCTATATAGCCCCCACCAAACTGCCCTGGAGGAAGGCTAATGTTGTGCACCACCAGCAAGGAGACATCCTCCTTATCGGGTCTGGCATCAAAATGGGGAGAAGGCACTCGCCTTGCTCGTGGATACCAGCCTTGCTCATCGATAACACCTGAAACAGTATCTGGCATAGCATCGCTCACCGCGGCTTGATTGGCATAGGTTCTATCTTGGTTTTGCATATATTTTGAGCTCATCTACATCGCTATCGCTTTGATTTTATCCGACGGCCAATAAAATGCGAGATTTGATGCTGAAATTCCGCACAAGCAAGAGTATCATGCCCACTTCGTTCCCCCACTAAACACGTTAAGCGATGAAAAACACACATAACAGCCAAGAACGTCTTGAATATCTAAAGCAGCAACTTCCTTCAGAAATCACACGTGCCGTGGCCGACACGCTTCGTGAAGATCTGGGCGGAACACTGGATGTCACTACAGATATCACGGCAAGCCTGATCCCAGCAGACTCTCAGAACGTAGCCACGATCATCACTCGTGAACACGGCGTATTCTGCGGACAAATGTGGGCGGATGAAGTGTTTAAACAGCTTGGCGGCGAAGTCAGCATTGAATGGCACGTGCAAGATGGCGACAAAGTTGAGCCAAACCAAGTGCTTTGCACACTAACCGGTCCTGCGCGCACGCTATTGACTGGTGAGCGTAACGCAATGAACTTCATTCAAACGCTATCAGGCTGCGCGACAGTAACGGCGAAGTACGCGGCAAAAATCGCTCATACTGAATGTCGCCTACTTGATACTCGTAAAACCATCCCGGGTCTGCGTAGCGCACTAAAATACGCTGTAGCCTGTGGCGGCGGTTTCAACCACCGCATCGGTGTGTTTGATGCTTACCTAATTAAAGAGAACCACATCATCGCATGTGGCGGCATCACTAAAGCTATTGAAACCGCTAAGCAGCTAAACCCAGGCAAACCGGTTGAAGTGGAAACAGAATCACTGGAAGAGCTGCAACAAGCAATCGATGCTGGCGCAGACATCATCATGCTCGACAACTTCACCACCGACATGATGCGCAAAGCCGTTGAAATCAACGCTGGCCGCGCAGCACTTGAAAACTCAGGCAATGTTACTCTAAACACTATCGCTGAGTTTGCTGAAACAGGCGTCGACTACATTTCTGTTGGTGCGTTGACTAAGCATCTTAAGGCGATGGATTTGTCGATGAGGTTTAAGGACTAATCATCCAAGACCATAAATCTGCGTTACGAAAAGCGAAGCAAACAGCTTCGCTTTTTTGATCTCATCACTCCGTGAGTCACTGTTTTTACTGACTATTTATCACTCAGTGCTAGACCTTTCACTTCAATATCACTCGCATTCAAACTGCAACCTACTGCAACGCCTCTTCATTTTTTAGAACCGTCTCTAGCGCGCTAAGTCATTAACTTTATTGGGGTAAACCTCAAGAGTATGTTTTCCTTGTACAACTAATTTATTAAGGATAAAAAATGAGAAAAACAACAAAACAACAAGGTTTTACCTTGATTGAGTTGATGATTGTGGTGGCGGTGATTGGGGTGCTGGCTACTGTGGCTGTTCCAACTTACCAAAACTACATTGCTAAGAGTGAGACAGCATCTGCGCTTGCAACACTTACAGCCCTTAAAACACCTATTGAAACAACAACTCTAGAGACAGGAGCGTTTCCCGCAGATCTCAGTGCTGCTGGAGTTTCTATCTCTTATGCATTAGGTAACATTTCATTGACACCTCAAAGTAGTGGCGCTGGAACCATAAACATTCAGTTCAGGTCTGGTGATTCTAGCCCTAAAATAGCTACCAATACTCTAAGTTTGCAAAGAACGGACGCTGGGGCCTGGAGTTGTACAACTAATAATATTGACGCAGACCTATTACCGAAAGGCTGTAATTAGGTTTTGATAAATTCTCGCCTTCCAATTGTACTTAATGATGCCCATCTAATATCCACTACTCAAAAAGAGCAATTGGTTGAGTGGGCTTCATTAAATGCAGGTTCAATACCGGAGAGGATTGTAGACTTGGGCTGGATCTCAGCCCAAGAGTTAAATAGCTTCCTAGGAAAGCTTTTCTCTCTCACCATTAAAGAACTGCATGACTACAACCCTTCTGATTTGTGCCAAAAGATAGGCCTTCGCGATACAATCATTAAACATCGTGCTCTTCCCTTGAGCCTCGAAAATCACTGTTTAACTATCGCAATATCCGATCCTACTGTAGTAGAAACTGAAAATGACTTTCGCTTTGCTACGGGGCTGCAAACTGAGTTGGTGCTAGCTAATTGCCAAGACATTCGCTCTACAATACGTAAACTTTTCGGTGACAATAACCTAGACTCCAGCTCAGAAACCAAACAACTCACCTCAGACGATCTCGCCAACCTAGTCCAAGTCAGCGATGCCGAAATCGACAACATCGAAGATCTCTCCCAAGATGATTCGCCAGTCAGTCGCTTTATCCACCAAGTCCTCATGGATGCGGTACGCAAAAAAGCTTCTGATATCCATTTCGAGCCCTATGAGCATCTATACCGCATTCGCTTACGCTGCGATGGGATCTTGATTGAGACCCACCAGCCTGCCACTCAGTTGAGTCGACGTTTGGCGGCGAGGATCAAAATCCTAGCAAAGCTAGATATCGCCGAGCGCCGATTGCCGCAGGATGGGCGTTTGAAATTGAGGCTATCGGAAACTGCTTCGATTGATATGCGCGTATCGACCTTACCTACTATGTGGGGTGAGAAGATCGTATTACGTCTGCTGGATGGCGATTCTGCTAATCTCGATATCGATCAACTGGGTTATAACGAACTGCAAAAATCCCTCTACCTTGCTGCACTTAAAAAGCCACAAGGTATGATCTTAATGACAGGGCCGACGGGAAGCGGAAAAACCGTTTCTTTGTATACTGGACTCAATATCCTCAATACCGCTGAGCGCAACGTATCAACGGCGGAAGATCCGGTTGAGATCCACCTAGATGGGATCAATCAGGTGCAAATCAATCCAAAGATCGGCTTTGATTTTTCGACCGCGCTGCGATCGTTTCTACGTCAAGATCCGGATGTGGTGATGCTGGGAGAGATCCGTGATATTGAAACGGCGGAGATCGCGGTGAAAGCAGCGCAAACCGGCCACTTAGTGCTTTCTACTCTGCACACCAACTCAGCGGCAGAGACGGTGATGCGACTTAAAAATATGGGCGTTGAAAGCATTAACCTCGCCTCTTCACTCTCACTCATCATTGCTCAGCGCCTAGCCCGCAAGCTGTGTCAGCATTGTAAGGTTATCGACCCTATGTTACCGCCACTGCGTCACTCCCTCGCCATTAGTGACGATGAACTTATCTATCAAGCCAGCGAGCAGGGCTGCAATCATTGTAACTATGGCTATTTGGGGCGTACAGGCATTTATGAAGTGATGGAGTGTACCCACGAAATCGCCAATGCTTTGCTTATCGGTGCAAGCATGCAAGAGATAGAAGCATTGGCACAATCTCAAGGGATGACCACTCTCAAACAATCGGGCATTGAAAAGCTTCGAGATGGCGTGACCAGCTATCAAGAGTTGCAGCGCGTGCTCTATTTCTAATCATGGGTTAAGCAGTATGGGTAAAAAGCTCGAACCAACGCTCAAAGCGTTTCACTGGAAAGGCGTGAACAGCCAAGGTAAGAAAGTCTCAGGTCAAACATTGGCTCTGACCGAGCCTGAGGCGCGTGAAACCCTCAAGCAGCAACATATCCAGGTTCGTAAACTCAGAAAACGCAGCATTTCTACTTGGACTAAGCTGACTCAACGCATCAAAGGCAAAGACATCACCATCCTTACCCGCCAGCTTGCCACCATGCTGAGCACAGGTATTCCCATTGTTCATGCCATCAAATTGATAGCTGACAATCAGGCCAAGGCAGAGATGAAATCGATACTGTCGCAAATCAGCAAAGGACTGGAAGCCGGTACACCCATTTCACGCGTAATGCAGGTGGCTAGCCGCCACTTTGATAGCTTTTATGTCGATATGGTCGCCACCGGAGAAAACTCAGGTAACTTAGCGGGTGTGTTTGATCGCTTAGCGGACTATCGTGAAAAGCAAGAGATGCTGCGTTCCAAAGTGGTTAAAGCGCTGATTTATCCAGTCATGATCCTATTGGTTTCACTTGGTGTTACCTATCTGATGCTCACCACCGTAGTGCCAGAGTTTGAATCGATGTTTCGCGGCTTTAATGCCGACCTTCCTTGGTTTACTCAGCAAGTGCTCAATCTTTCAGCGTGGTTTCAACAGAATGGTTTTCTGAGTATTAACCTGTTTATTCTTGCCACTTTTGGCCTAAAGGTCGCTCGTCAGCGCAGTTTTAGCGTGCGGCTTTACACCAGTCGCCTTGTATTGCGAATACCTATCATAGGCCAAGTGATCACTAAAGCCTCCATTGCCAAGTTCAGTCGCACTCTATCTACCAGCTTTAGCGCCGGAATACCGATATTATCGAGCATACAAGCCAGTGCAAAAACCGCTGACAATCTCTATTACCAACAAGTGATTCAATCGATCCATTCCGATATTGTTGCCGGTACACCAATCCATCTAGCGATGCGTCAAGCGGATGCCTTTCCCGAAATGGTGCTGCAAATGGTAATGATTGGTGAAGAGTCCGGCACCCTTGATGACATGCTCAATCGCGTGGCGGCCATCTATGAAGCGGAAGTCGATAATACCGTTGATAATCTGGGTAAGATCCTCGAGCCATTTATCATTGTTTTTCTAGGAACCCTCGTTGGTGGGCTTGTGGTCGCAATGTACCTTCCTATCTTTAACTTAATGACCGTAATAGGCTAACATAGACATTAACTTATTGATTTATTTCCTGTGTAGCCGCAAATGGACGTGTTGATTTATTACCCTTGGTTGTTTGTTTTATTCGCAGCCATTCTTGGCCTTATTGTCGGAAGCTTTCTCAATGTGGTGATCCACCGATTGCCCATCATGATGGAGCGCGGCTGGCGCGAAGAGTGTGCAGAAGCCTTCCCTGAATACAAGATTACGCCACCAGAAGGACGCTTTGATCTCAGCATTCCAAGAAGCAGCTGCCCATCATGCAACACGCCCATCCGTATTGTCGACAACATCCCGCTGTTAAGCTGGCTGTTGCTCAAAGGTCGCTGCCGTCACTGTGACAACAGAATCAGTATCCGCTATCCACTAGTCGAGCTGCTCACCGCCGTCCTTAGCGGCACTGTCGCTTGGCAGCTGGGTTTTAGCTTCTACAGTGTGGCGCTGATTGCCATGACGTTTGTGCTTATCGCGGCAACCTTTATCGACCTTGATACTATGCTACTGCCCGACCAACTAACTCTACCGCTACTCTGGACAGGTATAGCCCTTGCGCTATTCGGCATCTCACCAATTACACTGCAAGATTCCGTGATTGGCGCTATCGCCGGTTACCTATGTTTATGGTCTGTCTATTGGCTATTTAAGCTAGTGACGGGTAAAGAAGGTATGGGCTATGGCGATTTCAAGCTGCTCGCGGCTCTGGGCGCTTGGCTTGGCTGGGCACATCTGCCAGTGATTATTTTACTTTCCTCAGTTGTTGGCGTTGTGTTTGGTTTGATTCAGCTTAGAATGCAAAACAAAGGTTTAGATGTGGCGTTTCCTTTTGGTCCTTACCTAGCAATTGCAGGCTGGGTTAGCGCTCTATGGGGTGATGCCATCACGCACTTCTATTTGGCGACGGTAACGGGAGTATACTAGTGGGATTTGTAGTCGGCTTAACGGGTGGCATTGCGAGCGGAAAAACTACCGTGGCCAATCTGTTTCATCATGAGTTTGGCATCGAGCTGGTCGATGCTGACGTGGTAGCCCGCGATGTAGTTGAGGTTGGCTCAGAGGGTCTAAACGCATTAGCACTGCATTTTGGTAGTGATATTTTGCAAACTGACGGCTCGCTGGATCGCGCTGCACTTAGGGCGCGCATCTTTGCCAATGATGAAGAAAAACAGTGGGTAAACAACTTACTGCATCCGATGATCCGCCAGCAGATGCAGCAGCGTCTTAATGCCTCAACCAGCCCATATACCTTACTCGTGGTACCGCTGCTTATCGAGAACGGCTTGCAGAGCATGGCTGATCGCGTGCTTGTGGTCGATGTTGCCGCTGACACACAAATTTACCGAACAATGACACGTGACGGGGTGCCCGAACAACAGGTGCGTTCTATACTCAAAGCACAAGTCGATAGAGATACCCGACTAATGCATGCAGATGATGTGATTGATAATAATACTGATAACGCTCAACTTTTGCCCCAAGTCACACAATTGCACCAAAAGTACCTAGCATTATGCGGTAAAAATCGGTGAAAATAGCAAGGAAGCGTTTAAAGGCTAGCACATGATCACAAATAGATTCGAACACCCTCTTAACGAAAAAACCAGAATATATCTAAGAGTTGAATCTCTACTGAGACAGCTACAGCATTCCTCGTCTTTTTCAGATAACTACCAGCACCAGATCTTCTTTAAATCTCTGTTTGATTTATTAGAGATTTTTGAGCAGATCCAGCTTAAAAGCGAGCTGGCTAAGGATCTTGAAAAGCAGAGGCAAACCTATCGAGCCTGGCTCAACATCGACGATGTCGATCAAGAGATGCTTGGGTCGATCCTAGGCGATCTCGATAGCGTTCACCGCGAACTGATGGGCGCAGAACGTTTCGGTCAGTCCTTTAAAGAAGACCGATTCTTAAGTGCGATTCGTCAGCGTTTTGGTCTGCCAGGCGGCGCCTGCTGTTTTGATTTGCCAACACTGCACCATTGGCTGCACTTGCCTATCGACAAGCGTATGCATGATGCTGAAATGTGGCTGACATCACTCAAGCCACTGATGAACGCACTGCACTTGTGGCTAAAACTCACTCGCGAAACCGGCCGCTTTAAACCGCAAATAGCGCGTTCAGGCCTGCTTCAAAGTGAAGCTGAAGAGGCGAATATCATCAGACTCAATATTCCAATGCATTACGGCGTTTACCCAATGGTATCAGGCCATAAGAGCCGCTTTACGGTGAAGTTTATTGCTTTTGAGTCTGGGCAAGCCTACCCTAACGATGTTGAATTTGAATTAGCGATTTGCAGTTAACTGCCCACTCATTTAACTGCAAACTCAGTGAACTGTCACACTCAGGAATTATTATGAGTAAACCAACTGTTGTCCCATGCCCACAATGTCAAACAGACGTGGTATGGGGTGAAGAGAGCCCGTTTCGTCCATTCTGCTCTAAGCAGTGCCAAATGATTGATTTTGGTGAATGGGCGGATGAAGAGAACACCATTCCGGGTGCTCCCGATATGTCGGACAGCGATGGCTGGTCAGAAGACAATTACTAACCACGTGGGATGCCTTGTCCCAATTAGAGCTATCGTAATCCCTACCAATCTATAGTCATCCCGACCTAAATTATCGTCATCCCTGCGTAGGCAGGGATCTTATTGAAGCGTTCACCAAGCCTTAAATAGATTCCTGCCTGCGCAGGAATGACACTCGTTGTGAGCACAATAACTCAAAATTATCGGCATCCCTGCGTAGGCAGGGATCTTATTGAAGCGTTCACCAAGCCTTAAGTAGATTCCTGCCTGCGCAGGAATGACACACATTGTGAGCACAATAACTCAAAATTATCGTCATCCCTGCGTAGGCAGGGATCTTATTGAAGCGTTCACCAAGCCTTAAATAGATTCCTGCCTGCGCAGGAATGACACACATTGGGTATTGACCGGGCTCATAGGTAACAGTTCTAACCAGGCACATGGGTAACAAGTGCTAATGTGTAAGCTTCGAAGAGGAGAAGCTTATGCCATGGGAAGAGACTTGCATCATGAGCCAAAGAGAACTTTTCATTGAAGATTGGCTTAGCCATCGATTTTCTATTAGCGAGCTGTGCCAGCGTTATGGCATAGCTCGTAAAACAGGCTACAAATGGATCAACCGTTTCCGCGAGCAAGGAATGACTGGTTTAGCTGACTTGAGTCGAGCTAGACATACCCATTCCAATCAAACGCCGGAC
>NZ_JAKJST010000021.1:0-190964 GCF_050337275.1 Vibrio wakamikoensis
AGCCAATACAGTAGCCTTAAATACCGTCAAAGGCTTTGGCGATATCGCATAACTCAGAGCATGAGTCGTCGAGGTAACTGCTGGGATAATGCTCCTATGGAGAGGCTATTTAGAAGCTTAAAAACCGAATGGATACCAGCTACTGGATACCTGACCCAAACTCAGGCAAAGAAGGATATCAGCTATTACTTGATGGATTACTACAATAGGCAACGGCCTCATCAAGCAAATGATGGGCTATCGCCAGTTACTGCCGAAAATCGGCTTAAGTTAGTGTCCGGAATTTGTTGACCACTACATAGCTGAAAGGGCTAAGGTTTGTTGCAAGCGACCTTAGCCTTCTTCTTTGTCGCTTTCCTTTAATGTTTTGGCCGCGTAGCGAACCGCAAAAACACACATCAACATCATAATAAAGGGTATCGAAGCCAAAGACATTTCGACCCACGAATACTCAGCAAAGAACTTTGACAACAAAAGATGTGACACTATGTTGAGCACAGCAATAGCGATTGCGACAACGAGTAGCTTTGATTCTCTATTCAAACGAATGGGTTCCTACCTAGATTACTAGTATTGAATTGGAGCCAGTGTTCCAATTTATTCGAAGGTTGCGACTATATCATACGGACGACGGCGGTTTCGTGATGGTGCAAATACTTTGAGGTGTTGTTGCTTGCCGTAGTCGTTAGTGAAGCGCAACATGTTGAAAATGTATGGAAACGCTAAGGGCAAACGATGTCAGGAATTACCGATTTAGAACAGCTACTCGCATCAATGGAGCCAAGTTTAGTCGATGGGGAATTTGTGTTTTGTACCGTTAAAGGATCACTGGCTGAATACCTTATGCTCGATATCTTAGGTTCGTTTAAAGAACAGGAAGGCTTGACTCTAATACTTCCAAAGCTTCAGGCAGAGCAAGCTGAACTCGACTTTGAAGGGTTGTTTAGAATGATCACCTTGAACGTTCACTCCAGCCTTGAGGCGGTCGGTTTAACGGCAGCGGTATCCAAAAAACTTGCGGAGCGGGATATTAGCGCTAACGTGGTAGCAGCCTATTATCATGACCATATCTTTGTCCAGTCTTCCAAAGCAGATGAGGCGCTTGCTGCGCTTGAGGAGTTCCTAAGTGAGTAAGCCTATTCGAGTAAAAGCAGTCTGTCTTTGCCGATATGATAGAAAAATACTGCTGGCGGAAGGTTATGATCCGACGAAAAATGAGCACTATTTGATGCCGATTGGTGGCGGGGTTGAGTTTGGGGAGCTTGCTAAACAAGCCGCGGTTCGTGAAGTTCGCGAAGAGATAGGTGCGGATGTCTCAGACCTAAATTTGCTTGGCGTGAGTGAGAACAGGTTCACGTCCGATGGCGTTCCCGGACATGAAGTGGTCTTTGTCTTCGAAGGTATCCTTGAAAGTTCCGATCTTTATCAGAGAGAACATTTTTAGGGTATTGAAACGAATGGAGTCGAGTTTACCGTAAGATGGGTTCCGGAAGAGGACGTTATCAGTGGGTCTATTCCCGTTTACCCAGACGGTATTCTGTCTATGCTACAAGAGACGAGTCAATGAAAAGGGCATTCAATGAAATACGATGAGTTTAATGAGTATTGTAGTTCCTTTACCGCAACCTCCCATGTGATTCAGTGGGGGGGATGCGCACGTTTGGAAAGTGGGTGGAAAGGTGTTTGCGATTGGTGGCTGGAGTAAGGAGGGGAGTGAGGCTTATATCTTCAAAACTTCGGTTCTCAACTTCGATTTTCTTTCCGATCACGAAGGATAGAGACCGGCTCCTTACTTTGCTAATCGTGGAATGAAGTGGATTCAGCAGACAGATACCAGCGGTCATTTAGATGAGGAGCTTCGTTATTACATCAGCGAGTCATACAAAATTGTGTCTAAGGGGCTTAGTAAGCGAAAGAGAGTGGAGTTAGGGATTGTTGTGGAGTGATGAAGTTACTCTAGGAAGCCACTTATAATTTAGACTTGTCATCTTCACGTAAGTGAAGATCTCCCAAAGCGCTTGACTTACCAAAGTATGCAGACTAGTTCACGTAAACAACCTCCTAATCACGCTGTACCAGATTCCCTTTTGCAAGGGAATGACGGACACTTTCCACAGTGTCCTTTGTCATTACTAACCTTGCTGTAAGTGCTCCACCAACACCTTAACAAAGCGAGCAGCTTCACCACCGGTGCACGCTCTATGGTCAAAAGTTATCGAAAGCGGTAAGGCTTTAACTCCAACCGCTTGTCCATCCCGCATTATTACTTTCTCAATAATTCGACCCGCACCCACGATCGCGACCTGAGGTGGTGTCACCACGGGTGTCGCGAATATCCCTGCGATAGCACCAAAGTTAGACAGGGTGATGGTGGCGTGTTGCAACTGCTCTCGTCCAATTCGTCTGGCTCTGATGCCTTGCACGGTTTCGTTTAACCATTGGCGGATGCCTGCTTGATCGTATTCGTTGGCGTTTCTGAGCACTGGGACATAGAGCCCATGGCTACTGTCTACGGCAATACCAATGTTCACGTTGGAATGGACGCATCGGGTCATGGTTTCTGCATCGAACCACGCATTCAGTGCTGGCTCTGTTTGGCATGCATGCACCACGGCTTTGATGAGTCTTCCTGAGATGTCTTCGTCATTTTGCCAGTTGTCTAGCATGGCTTCTTCGGTGATAGTGACAGAAGCAACGGAGTGGTGCGACTGCGCCATGGTACCAACCATGGTTCGACGTGCGCCTTTGAGAACTTCCGTGCCGGGGGCTTGTTTGTCTATTTGATCGTAAATGTCATTGTCTGTGATCACGCCATCTTGGCCACTGCCTTTGACGCGCAGTAGATCAATTCCGAGCTTTTTGGCTAGAAGCCGAGCAGAGGGCATGGCTGTGATCGAGTTCTCTTCGGCGCTATGGTGCGCTGCGCCGACCCAAAAGTCATCGACTTCGACGTGATGAGTATGGCTGGAGACATTGCCAACCACAGTTGCAGCATCGTTGGTGTTTGATGATTCATTGAGGCTAGCGCCTTCCGTGACCGCCTCTTCGATTTCAATCAATAGGCTGCCAATACTGATGACATCACCTTCTTCGCCATAACGTTTGACGATTTTTCCGCTGTACGGCGCGGGGACTTCGACAACGGCTTTAGCGGTCTCAACGGTAAGGATGACTTGGTCTAAATCGACATCGTCGCCGACGTTCACATGCCATTCGACAATCTCAGATTCGGCAAGTCCTTCCCCTAAGTCTGGCAATAAAAATGACTTCATTTCCAACCCTCCACTAGCTCTCTTGCTGCTTGTACGATGTCGGCCTCTTGGATCAAAAAGTAGTCTTCGTTTTTGTAGTAAGGCATCACGGTATCAAGGCCTGTTACTCGTTTAGGCGGCGCTTTGAGCATACACATGGCTTGCTCTGAAGTGCGAGTAATGATTTCAGCGCCTACGCCGCAACTTCTGCTTGCTTCATGAACTACAAGCAATCGACCTGTTTTCTCAAGTGACTTTAGTATCGTCTCCATATCAATGGGTTTGATGCTAGCTAGATCAATAACTTCCACCTCGATACCTGCTTTAGACAGTGTATCTGCTGCCTGAAGTGACTCAACAACACAGGCTCCCCAAGTCACGAGCGTTAAATCCCGTCCTTTTCGAAGGGTGTAGCAAGTATCAAGAGGCAGGGCTTCGCCATTATCAACCACATTCGATTTAACGGTGCGATAGATACGTTTGGGCTCAAAGAACATAACGGGATCGTTGCAGCGTATCGCCGACAATAGCAAGCCATAGGCGCGTTGTGGTGATGACGGGATAACGACCCTCAGCCCAGGAATATGGGCAAACAGAGCTTCGACACTTTCGGAGTGATGCTCTGGCGCATGTATGCCACCACCAAATGGCGCGCGAAACACAATTGGGCAAGACAGACGCCCGCGGGTGCGATTACGCATTCGGGCAGCATGACAAATGATGTGTTCCATCGCAGGAAACACGAACCCTTGAAACTGGAATTCAGCAATAGGTCGAAGGCCTTGAGTCGCCATGCCCACAGCAACGCCGCCGATGAGCGCTTCGGCGAGCGGTGTATCGATAACGCGTTTCAGCCCAAAGCGTTCTTTAAGGCCAACTGTAGCTCTGAATACGCCGCCGTTATCGCCAACATCCTCTCCAAGCAGTACTACGCGTTTGTCTCTGCCCATTTCATGATGGAGAGCTAAGTTCACCGCATCGACCAGTGTGGACTCCACTGAGGCGATAGGGCTTGCTAGGGGCACAATATGCAGTTGATCAGCCATGTTGTCCTCCTTGCATGCGCATCGATTTGTTGATGATCTCATCGCGTTGCGGGCGAAGTTCTTTGGTTGGTTGCTCGTAGAGATAATCAAAGGCGGTTTCTGGTGCTTGGGGTGGGGTATTGAGATAGCGAGCGACGGCTTCCTCAACCTGTTTTTTGCTTTCCGTGATAAGCAGAGCTTCGTCTGAATCTTGCCACCATCCTTGGGATTCCAAGAAGGTTTTCAGTCGTTGGATGGGCTCATATTCCCAAGCGGTATCAAGTTCGTTATCTGTTCTGTAACGAGTGGCGTCATCGGCGGTGGTGTGATCGCTGAGTCGATAGCTTATAGCTTCAATAAGTGTTGCCCCTTTGCCTTTACGTGCATTGGAAATGGCGATGCTGATAGCATCTAACATGGCGATGACATCGTTACCATCGACTTTAAGCCCGGGAATACCCGCACCTTGTGCCTTGTCTGCGAGAAATTCCGCTCCGCATTGCAGTGCCCTCGGGACTGAGATTGCCCATTGGTTGTTGTTCACTACAAACACCAAAGGGATGTTCCAAGCCCCTGTGCAATTAATGGATTCTAAAAAGTCACCTTTTGAAGTGGCGCCATCGCCGCACGTCACCAACGCAACATCGTGATTGCCTTTAATCTTTAACGCAGCAGCAACACCGACGGCGTGAGTACATTGCGTGGCTATTGGGATACAAAAAGGGAGGTCGGTACATGGGTTATCACTATTGGTGAACTCAAAATCGCTACCGCGTTCGTCACCGCCCCAATATTGAAGGTTTTTTTCCATGGGAATGCCGCGAAGCCACATGGCAGGCATGTCGCGATAGTAGGGGATGAAAACATCTCGGTGAGAAAGGGCGTGGCCAATGGCGATACCTATTGCCTCGGCACCAAGGTGCGAAGGGTAGGTACCGAGTTTGCCGGTGCGTTGAAGGGCAACGGCTTTAGCATCGTACGTTCTTGCGACTACCATGTCGCAGTACAGCTTCTTTAGGGTTGCTTCGTCAGCCCAATCGGGTAGAGAGCTAACTAAGTGTCCTTGGTAGTCGATAAAACGATGCATGGGTAATGCTTGTACGTTCATCTCGAACTCCTTTTCACATACTCTGGATAAGAGTGATGTCGATAAGGCTGAAACCAGTACGTGTTTATACGCAATGTTTCAAACGCTTGGATACTATAAGTGTAAACAAATTGTTAAATTTTGCTTCAAAAGAGAAATGGATTTTTAGTAAATAAAACCTTACAGGACTGATCTTTAGGTGTTAAATGCTAACATATGACTCATTGTTAGTTTAATATTCGGGTTTTTAAAGAATGAAATCTTTCGAACTGAAATATGATACTGAATGAGAACTTGGAGAAAAACGAATAAAGTGATCTAGGTTTGGGCAAAAAAGGCCAATGTAGTTGGCCTCTTTATCGTTTGATGACAGAATGTCGGTTACAATGTCACTTCTTCGCAGAGCTCTAAAGGCAGTCCGTCTGGATCTTGGAAGAAGGTGTAGCGCTTACCTGTATATTCATCGATTCGAATAGGCTCAACAGCAACCCCGTGACTGACCAGCTTGCTCACAGCTTGGTCAATATCATCAACTACAAAGGCAAGGTGCCTTAACCCTTGTGCTTCAGGAAAGCTTGGGCGTGGCGGCGAGCCAGGAAAAGAGAACAATTCTATCTGTGTTCCATCTGGTAATTCGAGATCGAGTTTATAAGAATCACGTGCCTCGCGGAAGTTCTCTGCCAATACGCTTAACCCCAAAACTTCGGTATAGAAATGCTTCGACCTTGGGTAATCAGAACAAATGATGGCGATGTGATGTGTTCCTTTGAGCATAGTCGGATCCTAGTTGTGTTTGATAAGTTTAGAGGGCAGCTCGCGGGCTACATAGTCTATGAAGACGCGCAGTCTTGCCGGCATGTACTTGGTCTGGGCATACTGCATTGCAATCGCCCCATGGTAGTTACTTTTTATAGTCCAATCAGGAAGTACGGGGACTACGCTTCCATCATCAAGTGATTCTTTTATCACGAAGTCATGAAAAATACCGATACCCAGACCCTGTTTCACACCACTAAGACGCATTTGAGAGTGGTTAATGGCGTAGCGACCGGACACAGTGACCGTGTGAAAGTCATCATCTTTGAGAAAATCCCATACATTGTCTCTATCTACTTCAGCTAAATAGAGGCAGTCGTGATGTTCGAGTTCGCTAGGTGAAGTAGGCAGGCCATTGGCAGTGATGTAATCTGGACTGGCACATAGCACCAAGTTTGTTGGACCCAACTCTTTCATCACTAGGTTCTCGTCGGGCTTGTCTGTGAGTTTGAACGCAACATCGATACCTAAATTGAGCAAGTCATAGTTGCCATCAATAGCACGCACCTTGAGCTGGATCTCTGGATATTGCTGCAAAAATGGGGCGATAAATGGCTGCAGTACAGAGTTTAGAAAGGCTTCTGGTGCCGCAATGGTGAGAGAGCCACTTGGTTCAGCATGATCCGATTGAGAGACTTCAATGGCTTGCTGAGCGGCGTTAACCATGAGTACGCTTTGATCATAAACCTTTCTTCCAGCTTGAGTAATGACCAGCTTTCGAGTGGTTCGCTCAAACAGCTTTACTGATAGGGCGTTTTCAAGTCGAGTGATTGTCTTGGAGAGTGCTGAGGGTGTGACACCTAACTTCTTGGCTGCAGCGGTAAAACTGCCTTCGTTGACCACCAAAATATACGATGCTAAGTCGGGCAGCAGAGCAATAAGCTTCTGGCTAAACATTATTCGTGCCTCAGATTCACTAATGGTTTTCCATGTTAAGGGATAATCGTTTGCAGCACAATGAACTAAAATGATGGCATTCGTGAAATACACCCAATCAATAGAATTTGGCTGTCTCATCCCCTACATAACCTATTGATAAATAGGATTGAAAAAGGAATCTACTATGTCTGCTTCGTTTTATAAGCAAATCCAAGATCAGATTGAAGAAGTAAAAGCGGAAGGTTTGTACAAGTCTGAGCGTATCATCACGTCTCAACAACAAGCCGCTGTTGAAATCTCAACTGGTGAAGAAGTTCTTAACTTCTGTGCGAACAACTATCTTGGCCTTGCGAACCACCCAGCACTTATCGAAGCGGGCAAGGCGGGCATGGATAAAAATGGTTTCGGTATGGCGTCGGTACGCTTTATCTGTGGCACTCAAGACATTCACAAAGAGCTTGAGCAGAAGCTGTCTACATTCCTAGGTAAAGAAGACACGATTCTTTACACGTCTTGTTTCGATGCAAACACTGGTCTGTTCGAAACTATTCTAGGAAAAGAAGATGCAATCATTTCTGACGCACTAAACCATGCATCTATCATCGATGGTGTTCGTCTATGTAAAGCGATGCGTTACCGCTACGCGAACAACAACATGGCTGAGCTTGAAGAGCAACTTATCGCTGCGACTGAAGCAGGTGCTCGCCACAAGCTTATCGTGACTGACGGCGTTTTTTCAATGGACGGCGTAGTCGCAAACCTTCCAGCTATCTGTGATCTTGCTGACAAGTACGGCGCACTGGTTATGGTTGATGATTCGCACGCTGTAGGTTTTATGGGCAAAAACGGCGCAGGTACTCACGAGTTCCACGACGTGGTTGACCGTATCGACATCATCACTGGTACGTTAGGTAAAGCAATGGGCGGCGCGTCAGGCGGCTATACTTCTGGTAAGAAAGAAGTGATTGATTGGTTGCGTCAGCGTTCTCGCCCATACCTATTCTCTAACTCAGTAGCACCGGCAATTGTTAACGCATCTATCCGCGTTCTAGACCTGCTACAAGAGAGTGGCGACCTTCGTGACCACCTTTGGGAAAACGCGGCACACTTCCGTACTCGTATGGAAGGCGCGGGCTTTACTATGGGTGGTGCAGACCACGCGATCATTCCAATCATGCTAGGCGATGCGAAAGTTGCAGCTGAGTTTGCTGAGCGTGCGCTAGAGAAAGGCATCTATGTCATTGGCTTCTCTTTCCCAGTGGTACCTAAGGGTCAAGCACGTATCCGTACTCAAATGTCAGCAGCACACTCACGTGAGCAACTAGACCGTGCTATCGATGCGTTCATCGAAGTGGGTAAAGACATGGGTCTTATCAAGTAATCGCTCTCTCATTGATTTTTTGCCCTGAGCTTTGGCTCGGGGCGCAGTTTGGTAAATATTATGAAAATCAAAGCACTTTCAAAGCTTAAGCCAGAACAAGGCATCTGGATGACCGAAGTAGACAAGCCTGAGCTTGGTCACAACGACATCCTAATCCGCATCAAAAAGACCGCTATTTGTGGTACTGATGTCCATATCTACAACTGGGATGAATGGTCACAAAACACGATTCCTGTACCTATGGTCGTAGGACACGAATATGTGGGTGAAGTCGTTGGTATCGGTCAAGAAGTTCGCGGCTTTGAAATTGGCGATCGTGTATCTGGTGAAGGCCACATCACTTGTGGTCACTGCCGTAACTGTCGTGGCGGTCGTACTCACCTATGTCGCAACACAGTGGGTGTAGGTGTTAACCGCACGGGTGCATTCTCTGAGTACCTTGTTATCCCTGCGTTTAACGCGTTTAAGATCCCAGAAGGTATCTCTGATGACCTAGCGTCTATCTTTGACCCGTTTGGTAACGCGGTACACACAGCGCTTTCTTTCGACCTAGTAGGCGAAGACGTACTTATCACTGGTGCGGGTCCAATCGGTATTATGGCAGCAGCGGTTGCAAAACACGTTGGTGCTCGTCACGTGGTTATCACTGATGTGAACGAATACCGTCTAGACCTTGCTAAGAAGATGGGCGTAACGCGCGCAGTTAACGTAGCGAATGAAAACCTAAAAGACGTGATGGCTGAACTAGGCATGACGGAAGGCTTCGATGTAGGTCTAGAAATGTCTGGCGTACAAGCCGCATTCAGCTCAATGCTAGAAACCATGAACCACGGCGGTCGTATTGCACTTTTAGGTATTCCACCATCAGATATGGGTATCGACTGGAACCAAGTTATCTTCAAAGGCCTTGTGATCAAAGGTATCTACGGTCGAGAGATGTTCGAAACTTGGTATAAGATGGCGAGCTTGATTCAATCAGGTCTAGATCTAACACCAATCATCACTCACCACTACAAGGTTGATGACTTCCAAGAAGGCTTCGATGTTATGCGTAGCGGTCAGTCTGGTAAAGTTATTCTCGATTGGGAATAGTGTGATTTAGGTAAAGTGTCGTTCATATGGACGACACTTTCACTGAGAACACCACGACTGTACGCTAATCAGTTATTACCTTGTCTATCCTTTGTGAAGACGACATTTGACTTCGATCTACCCTCAAACTATCTACCTCTCAGTTGTCTATTAACAGTAGCCACAACAGTTTTGATTAGTGTTTGTCCACTCGCTAAGCTAATCAATATCACATTACTTATTTAAACTCTTTCTCAAGTTGTTTTTTGATTGATTTAAATCGCACTTATCTATATGCTTTACATTAATTAATCATACAATAGTACGTAAAGAGGAATTAAACATGACTAAACCTGTCATCGGCTTCATCGGTCTGGGTCTTATGGGCGGCAACATGGTTGAGAACCTTCAAAACCGTGGTTACGAAGTTAACGTTATGGATCTGAACAAAGATGCCGTTGCAGCTGTTCTAGCTCGTGGTAATGCATCTGAAGCAACTTCTGGTAAAGAGTTGGCAGAGAAAAGTGACATCGTAATGCTATGTCTAACAACGTCTGAAGTTGTAGAAAAAGTAGTATACGGCGAAGCTGGTATCCTAGCGGGTATGACTGAAGGCAAAACGCTAATCGACTTCGGTACTTCTATCCCAGCTTCAACTAAGAAAATCGGTGCTGCTCTTGCAGAAAAAGGCGCTGGCATGATCGATGCGCCTCTAGGCCGAACTCCAGCTCACGCTAAAGATGGTCTTCTAAACATCATGGCTGCTGGCGACATCGAAACGTTCAACAAAGTTAAGCCAGTTCTTGACGAGCAAGGTGAAAACGTATTCCACCTAGGTGCACTAGGTTCAGGTCACGTGACTAAGCTAGTTAACAACTTCATGGGTATGACGACAGTTGCAACTATGTCTCAAGCTTTCGCTGTAGCTAAGCTAGCTGGCGTTGACGGCCAGCAACTGTTTGACATTATGTCAGCTGGTCCATCTAACTCTCCATTCATGCAGTTCTGTAAGTTCTACGCAGTAGACGGTGAAGAAAAACTAGGTTTCTCTGTTGCTAACGCAAACAAAGACCTTGGCTACTTCCTTGCTCTATGTGAAGAGCTAGGTACTGAGTCTCTAATCGCTCAAGGTACTTCTACAAGCCTACAAGCAGCTGTTGATGCAGGCCTAGGTCAAAATGATGTTCCAGTGATCTTCGACTACTTCACTAACCTAAAGAAGTAATCGTTGCTGCTTAGTGTGAGCTATATGTCGCACTAAGAAACGAATAAATAAAACCCCCGCTGATGCTATCAGTGGGGGTTTTGTTTTGTTTGCAATATAACTTGAGTTTTTGAAAGGGTAGTGTGCCTAGTTTCATTTAAGTAACTGTATTCAGACACTCAGCTATTGAAGGTGTTATTGGGCGTTAAAACTTCCCACCGTTAACCCATTCGCTTTTGGGAGGGACGGGCTCCTGATTAACCCACCATTCGACGATTTGTTTGCTCTCTATGCGAAATATATCGAAGCGAGCTATTTCTGTGTTTTCATAAAGCAAACGGCTATAGGCGACAATCATGTTACCTTGGCCGACAATTTTAAATACCTGATCGTAGCTCCCAACATATTTCTCGGCCGAATCAACATCTAAAGCAGCGTGCATAGGAAGGTTCGTGAAATCGACGTAGCTGCTAGCGCTCTCTTTTCGACCTAATACCATCACATCGCACAAAAAGTCTCTAACTAACTCTTTGTTGTCTTCGGTCTTATCGATATCAACAGGTTCAGTAGGGCCGCTTATTTGATCTCGTTGGGTGTCTGCATTTTCTACATAGGCGGAAATGACATCCCAATGCTCTATTATCTTGTCATTATTGTCGGTATCAAATAAATCGGTGGTTATCCAGTATGCTTCGCCGTTGTTGATGTTTTGATACGCTTGCACAAACACATATTGACCATCGACAAGCGAGCGAACAACGCGTATGTCGCGGTCGTGGCACCGTTCAATAAATGGCTCAAAAAACTCAACAAAGCCCTCTATGCCGTTTCTAACGCCTGTACTGTGTTGGGTATAACGGGCACCCGTATATTTGGTCACGGCTTGCCGAGCATGCCCATCACGGATTCCTTCCATGTATAAATTGGTCGCATTGTTCAGTTTCTGACTCATCAGGTAACCCATGTCCTTTCGTAGACACATTCAAAGCTTAAGCCTAGTTGAATATTGTTGTACTCGTGAGGAAAAAAGCCCGGTGAACAGTATCCACCGGGCTTTCTTACAAAAGCTGTTGCTTGTTGGTTGATTGTGTGTTTTTTAATGATTTTGTAAATGACAACAGTGCTATATTAGATGTAAAATATTACAAATAAAAGTAAAGCAGAGGGCATAATATGTATTGCATCACAGAATTGAGATCAGCTTGATTATTGTTGGTTTGTAGGTGGAACTACTAAAATATCGCTATTTATCAGTGATTAACGGATTGATTTAGTGGTTTCAAGCACGATTCAAGCTGCTAGTTCACATAGTCCTGGTGATGTAGATCACAGATAAATTCTCTCAAACCCCTTAATATATTTGTCATACATTACCACAAGCACTATTAGGGTTTGAATATGAACAACCTGTCTAAAGTAACCATCGCAGTTACGACTCTACTTGCGACAACCGCCGTTTCTGCAGCTTCTTTTAACGTACGTCATGAGTATAAGAACGAAACTAAGCAGCACGCTTCACGTGTAAAGCTTGCGGATAACATCGGCAACTTCCTTGTCGATATTGAAGCTAAGTTCAAAGGTCAAAACGGCAAGTTTATGGAAGACCTGCAAAACAACGGTTGGGAACTTGGCTTGAACTATCGTCATGTTTTGAACGACAACTGGACTCTAACGTACGGTATGCCTATTGAAGGTCGTAGTGCGGGCATGACGTACAAGCCTCAGCTTCGTGCGACTTATCAAGTTGACAGTATTGATGGCTTAAGCCTGAGTGCTCGTTACCGCTACGATATTAAACACACTAATGAGTCTACGTCGTACGAAGAGAACGACCAGGGTGGCTATGATCAAGTTGTAAACGCAAGCAAAGATGAGCGTCGTCACCGTATTACAGCAAACATCAACTACGCTCTAGATGACTGGCGTTTTGGCTTTGAAGGTAACTATTACAAAGCAGAAGGTTACAACCTATACAACAACAAAAACACCAACTATGAGCTAAATGCAACAGTCGCTAAGAAGTTGGGTCAGTGGACACCATCTGTTGAATTTGGTGATGTAAACGTGAGTTCTACTAGCGATAAGCGTGAGTTACGTAGCCGTATCGGTTTGACGTACAGCTTCTAAGCGAAACATAAAGGCTAACCTTGGTCTTTATCGAAGGCTCTCATCAATGAGAGCCTTTATTGTTTCTGGAGCCATATAGGCGCCGTTTGTGATGGTTCCCGTTGTCAACTTTGTGGTTGTTTCTTCGCGTAATGACGAATGGTATAGCTCACAATACAAATGAAATGGCAGAAACTGCGAAGAGTTTATCAAGTCTTAAAGCAATAGATTTGATAATATTGTATTATTTAAAATGGTTTCTAAATCTTAATTTTTATCCGGAGCAGTATATGGCTACTTTTTCACTTGTAGAAGATGCAAGTCGTAAGATTCATGTTCACGTTGCCAGGCAGATTGCTAGACAAATATTGTCTGGAAAGTTGAGTGAAGGTGAAAAACTACCGAACGAGGTGTCACTGTGTGAATCATTCGGTGTCAGTCGTACCGCTTTGAGGGAGTCTACAAAGTTACTTTCGGCAAAGGGGTTGATAGCATCACGTCCTAAGATAGGCACGGCCGTTCTACCCAGGACAGAGTGGCATTTTCTCGATCCTCAATTGCTTCATTGGATTCAAGACCTTGAAGATACCAAACTGTTTCTGTCTCAATTTCTTGGCTTACGAAAAGCGATAGAGCCCGAAGCCTGTGCATTATGCGCGAAATACGCAACAGCGGAGCAGCGCAAATCTCTTTCTCTAATTTTTCAAAAGATGACACTTGCCGCGGAAGCGAACGATCAACAAGAGTGGACCATCAACGACCATCTATTCCATCAAACCATCTTTTTTGCTACCGGAAATCAATTCTACGTACCATTTGGCAATATACTGGAAACTATCTTTAAGCAGTTTCTGGGTGAATCCGCAGAGGGTGGACGCTTCTGTCTAAACGAACATAGAGCAATATACGAAGCGATTATGTCGGGCAGGGCAGACGATGCTCGAAACGCATCGATGTACTTGTTGAATGACGAGAACCAGAGGTTGTCGAAGGTTGCCAATGGCTAACCAATGTCCCACGCGATTGATTTAACCTAATTTCACTCAGTGGTTTGAATAATTCGATTAAAAAAATAGGCCTCAACGTTGTTGAGGCCTATTGCGTTATTTAGTGCAGCAAACTGGACGCCTATGTTTTATCGGCATCCAACTAAACCATGCCCATTAAACCATGCCCATTAAATCAAGCCGAATGAGCCTTCCCATGAGAACGTTTGACCGGCAAATTCAACGCTGTGTTGACCTTGTTGTTCATCTTCCGAGAGATTGCTGATAGCAAAGCAATAGGTTTTACCTGTCGTCATGTTGATTTGAATGACTGTAGCGATGTCATTGTTACCTACAACACCCACTGATTCTACTAAGCCACGAGCATTGACAGATTGCTCAAACTCTTCATTGAAGTAACCGTGAGTCTCTAGTACTGATGCGAATACATGATCTTTACCCGTTTGGCGCATGATCATTGCAGGCTCACTACGTAGGTTGAAGTCAGGGTCATTTGCACCTAGTCGAGCAAAGATTACTTCGCTGTCTTTATTGGCACTTGTCACAAGTGAATAGTAGCTGTTATTAACCAACCAGCTCACAAGCGAGCTGTCTTCAACGCTGCCAGAACCTAGGTTCCAAAGGTGCTGATAACCGTCAGATTCGCCAAGTGGCTTTAATGTTGCTTCGGTTTGATACTCGAAATCGGTACGAATGATTTGGCCTGAATAATGAACAGGAAGATCATACTGATGTTCTGCCTCTGACTGGATTCGGTATACGTCGACAACCAGTGGTTTTTCAAACTCTGGCAATTCAGCAAGCAGGATGCTGCGCTGCATATGTACGCCGTCGTAGTAGCCAGAAATTCGGCCGCTCATGCCTTGAAGCTTGTCGTTTGAGATGTCAAAGAAATGCTTCTCACCAAATTTAGATTCAGCAAGTGCGGTGTTGAAGTTATTCTGCGTCTTCTGATTTACAGTGACCGTGTTGTGAGCGACAGTTTGCTTACAGTATGACTTGTTTTCTGGGATGTAGCGTCCACCAAATTTAGGCTCTACGTTGACCCAGCGTCCATAGCCATAATCGTGAAGTACTTCGTGGCCACGGTTGAATATACTCAAGTGAAGACCATCATAGTGACCATGATCGAGTGCTGAATGATACTGGTGATCTGAACCGTGCTGGCCGAACCAAATCAGTGCCATGGTATCGTCGTCTTGGTTATCACGGTGACGAAGAATACCTAAACCGCCTTTTTCACCTTGAGACCCATCTGTTAGGTATAAGCTACCCCAGTTGAATGGCTTGATCTCGTCCGCTGCTTCCACAGCATTCGATAGAGTTAGGCCAGACGAATGTACCCAAACATTTTGCTGGTGGTTTGCCATAGCAAGCAAAGTTTCTGCTTTTTCATAGCGATGGAAGCAGACACTCGTTGCCATAACGACGCCTTCATCGTTGATCGAGATGGTCTTCGATGAGTCGTTACAAGCGGGTAGGGAGCCATCAGGAAATGCCGTTTTGAATACCGCGTAAGAGGTAGTCTTGATAACCGAGTCGTTAAACTGGTAGATAGCTAACTCAGGTTGGCGACGTTCAATGGCTTCTGCAAACAGGTAGATTGGTCGCAATGAGAAACGATGATAGTACGGCCCTTCCATGTAGTAACCATCTGGCGAGAATAGCTGATCTAATTGAGCAAGAAAGCCACCACTCACTTTGTCGAGTTTCAATCCATAGAGCGCTTTATTAACAGACTCTTGATCGTTGATCGCGTAACCACAGATACCTACAGCTGCAACTGCCCAAAGACCATGGTTGTGAACGATATCGAAGTCGTGACCATAGGTTACAACGAAAAGATCGATCATTTGCTTAAACAGGTCATTTTCGATAAGGGCTTTTTGCTCTTCATCTAGCGTGTGATAAATACAAGAATACGCACATGAGGCGTACAGCATCCACATGTTTTCATTAAGAGTCTGATGGAAGATTTTGCCTGGAGGGTTGGTATCTTTACTGGTGTTGCTTTCTAGAGTTGGATACACCTTGGCATAAGCCGTCAGCATTTCAACGATGTAATCGCGGTATTTCTGCTCTTCCGTAATCAAGAACAAGCGTCCCGCTAAGTCGATATGGATGTAGTTTTGTTTGTGGCGGTTGTGTTCGTAACCACCACCTTCACCATGACCAGGAACCTCAATACCTACTTGTGTCATGTACGCATCTGTCTGCTTAATGTCGCGCGCCAGTGCTTTTCCCATAAGGCTATCCGTGCCTAAAGCTTTACGAAGCTCAGCGGCTTCTTCAAAGTTCATTAAAAGAGGTTGATAGCTCATTATTGTTTCTCCTCGGTGGATTAGTATACAACTTACCCGTTGGAACTAACCCGGTTGATTGCTTGGAGCGAAACTCTATCGCTTGCGCTGTTGAGTCTTGCTCACTAAATTGGTCTCTGCATACAATGGTAATACAATAGCATCTTAAAGCCTAGTTAGAGTCGATAGAATGATGATTGAAGTCACTATGTAATTTGTAAAACACTGTTTATTAATGATTATATTTGAATGTTTAGCTGTATTTGTTGATGTGTATTGCAAACGATTAACTTTTTCTTGTTAAGCTAATATTGAGCTAGATCACAGTTTTATGGGTATATTGTATTACAAAAGCGTTTTTGATTTATAGTACATACTAGTTAGAACTTAGAGTGAACCTTAAGTGGAGAATCAACATGAATCCTTTCTTTATAAATGACGAGCACGCATGGGACGATCTAGGCGATGGTATAAAGCGCAAGATCGTAGCGTACACTGATGACTTGATGGCTGTTCACCTGTGCTTTGATAAAGGAGCGATTGGTTATCCTCACACTCACGAAATTCATGATCAAATTGGCTACGTTGTACGTGGTAGTTTCGAAGCGGAAATTGATGGCGAAAAGCAAGTGCTTAAAGAAGGCGATGCTTACTTTGCTCGCAAGCTAGCGATGCACGGTGCCGTAGCGTTAGAGCAGGATAGTATTCTTCTAGACATCTTTAACCCTGCTCGCGAAGACTTTTTGAAATAATCAATTAAGCAATCACTGTTGCAAAGGTAACACCCATGAAAAATACTAATATTGCAGTTCTTGGCGAGTGTATGGTTGAGCTCCAGAAGAAAAATGGCCAGCTACAGCAAACATTCGGCGGTGATACTCTAAATACCGCTCTATACCTATCTAGGCTAACGAGAGCGCATGATGTCAACGTCAGTTATGTAACGGCATTAGGTCACGACGAGTTCAGTGGTGAAATGCTCAGCACTTGGCAAAAAGAGGGTATCGATACCTCTAATGTCCTTCAAATCAAAGACAAAAACCCAGGCATCTACTACATTGAGACAGATGAAACAGGTGAGCGTTACTTCCACTATTGGAGAAACGAGGCTGCGGCAAAATTCATCTTTGAACAACCAGAGTCATCGGCTCTTGTTGAGAAACTACTTGGCTACGATTCGCTGTATCTAAGCGGCATCACGTTGGCAATTCTTACACCAGCTGGTCGTGAAAAGCTGATTGAGACTCTAAAGCAATTCAAAGAACGCGGTGGTAAAGTCTTCTTTGATAACAACTACCGTCCGAAGCTCTGGAGTGATGAGCAAGAAGCGATTAACTGGTATGAGCAAGTTCTATCAATGACCGACATCGCGATGCTGACGTTTGATGACGAACAAGCATTATACGGTGATAAAGAGTTAGATGACTGTATTAATCGTACTTCAGGGCTTGGCGTGAAAGAGATTATCATCAAACGTGGTGCGGAAGCGTGTTTGGTTGTTGAAGGTGACAATCGTGAGTTTGTAGCACCTAACCCAGTGTCGAATGTTATCGATACCACTGCTGCTGGCGATTCATTCAGTGCTGGTTTCCTCGCGAAACGCCTAACAGGCGGTACTGCGCAAGAGTCTGCTTTTAGCGGGCACTGCATGGCAGGACAAGTAATTCAGCACAAAGGCGCGATCATTCCTCTGACTGAAATGCCAGAACTATCCCTATAAATCCCAAAGGCTCGCGTTACTGCGGGCTTTTCTAGAACATGAGTTTGAAAATTATGACAACCTTAAACGAACAGCTAGCAAAGCTAAAAGTTATTCCAGTAATCGCTATCAATAACGTTGAGCACGCCATTCCACTTGGCCGTGCATTAGTAGAAAATGGCATGCCATGTGCGGAGATCACGCTACGTACTGAATGTGCAATTGATGCAATCAAAGCGATGCGCGAAGCGTTTCCAGAAATGCTGATCGGTTCTGGCACGGTACTCACTAATGAGCAGGTTGATGCGTCAATTGAAGCTGGTGTAGATTTTATCGTAAGCCCAGGCTTCAACCCTCGCACTGTTCAATACTGTATTGATAAAGGTGTGGCGATCGTCCCTGGTGTGAACAACCCTAGTCTGGTTGAGCAGGCGATGGAAATGGGTCTTCGTACATTGAAATTCTTCCCTGCGGAGCCTTCGGGCGGTGTTGGCATGCTTAAAGCGTTGTCAGCTGTTTACCCAGTAAACTTCATGCCAACGGGTGGCGTTAGCTTGAACAATGTTGACGACTACCTATCTATTTCATCAGTTCTAGCGTGTGGTGGTACTTGGATGGTTCCAACCAAGCTGATGGATGAAGGTAAGTGGGACGAACTAGGTGCCTTGGTGAAAGCGGCAGTAGAGCACGTGAACTAAGCGAATTAAGTTCTATAAGGGAAAGCGAGCTTTGATAGCTCGCTTTTTTGTTTTTGGCCTCTTTAGCAACTAGGATTAAGCAGCACTTACTTACAATTTTTATTTGGTATTGTATGATTTAAGGTTTTTTTTGTAGTGGCTCTGTATTTGTGTGCTTACATCAGTTGTAATAAGTTGTGGTGAGGCTTTAAGGTCGTTTTAGAAAGACGGAAACCTTTGTTTTAGATCACATCTTGGGTATATTGTAGTACAAATAAGGTTGGCAAAAGAGTAATCTAACTGCAGTAAATTGATAACCTTAATTAAGGCTGAAAAAATGACTATTGATACTCTCGTTGTTCTTGCCTACTTCTTCTTTTTAGTAGCGATTGGTTGGATGTTCCGCAAGTTCACAACATCAACCAGTGACTACTTTCGTGGGGGCGGTAAGATGTTGTGGTGGATGGTTGGTGCAACCGCCTTCATGACGCAATTTTCAGCATGGACGTTTACAGGTGCCGCAGGACGCGCGTTCAGCGACGGTTTCGTTGTTGTAATCCTATTCTTGGCCAATGCTTTTGGCTACCTAATGAACTATTTGTACTTCGCTCCAAAGTTTCGACAGTTGCGCGTAGTAACAGCGATTGAAGCGATTCGCCAAAGATTTGGTAAAACTTCAGAGCAGTTCTTCACTTGGGCTGGTATGCCTGACAGCTTGATTTCTGCTGGTATTTGGCTTAATGGTTTGGCTATCTTTGTCGCAGCGGTATTCAACATCCCAATGGAAGCAACAATCGTTGTGACTGGTTTGGTGTTGATGCTAATGGCAGTAACTGGTGGTTCTTGGGCGGTTGTCGCATCAGATTTCATGCAAATGCTTGTTATCATGGCCGTGACGATTACCTGTGCGATTGCAGCATACTTCCACGGTGGTGGCATCGGCAATATTGTTAGCAACTTCGACGGTGAGTTCTTCGTTGGTAACAACCTAAACTACGTGAGTATCTTTATCCTTTGGGTAGTGTTCATCTTCATCAAGCAGTTTGGTGTTATGAACAACAGCATCAACGCATACCGTTACCTATGTGCTAAAGATAGTGAAAATGCGCGTAAAGCGGCAGGTCTAGCATGTGTTCTTATGATTGTTGGTCCAATCATCTGGTTCCTACCACCATGGTACGTAAGTGCATTTATGCCTGACTTCGCTGACCAGTACGGTTCAGTAGGTGGTGATGCAGCTTACCTTGCTTTCGTACAAAACGTCATGCCAGCAGGTATGGTTGGTCTACTGATGTCTGCAATGTTCGCGGCAACCATGTCTTCAATGGACTCTGGTTTGAACCGTAACGCTGGTATCTTTGTTATGAACTTCTACAGCCCGATTGTTCGTCCGAATGCGACCCAAAAAGAGCTAGTGGTTGTAAGTAAGGTTACAACGATTATCATGGGCTTCATTATCATTGGTATTGGTCTGTTCATTAACTCACTACGTCACTTGAGCTTGTTCGACATCGTACTAAACGTTGGTGCGTTGATCGGCTTCCCAATGCTAATCCCTGTACTTCTAGGTATGTGGGTACGCAAGACGCCAGATTGGGCAGGTTGGACAACACTCGTTGTAGGTGGCTTTGTTTCTTACATCTTTGGTATCGCATTGACGGCAGAAGACATCCAAAACTGGTTTGGTCTAGAGCAAGCTCTTACTGGCCGCGAGTGGGGTGATTTGAAAGTTGCACTTAGCTTGGCAGCTCACGTAGTGCTTACCGGTGGCTTCTTCCTAGCAACAACGCTAGTGTACAAAGGCCGTACGCCAGAGCGTGAAGCTGAAGTTGAAAAACTGTTTGAGAACTGGAACACACCTGTCGTAGCCGACTCGGAAGAACAGCAAAACCTAGACACGAAACAGCGTGGTATGTTGGGTAAACTAATCAGCGTAGCTGGCTTCGGTATCCTAGCGATGGCACTGATTCCAAATGAACCAACAGGTCGCTTATTATTCATCTTGTGTGGCTCAATCGTGCTTTCAGTTGGTGTTCTATTGGTGAACGCAGCGCGAGCACCACAGAAAGCAATTGCAAACTAAGTGTAGATGCAAAGTAATAACGTATTCAACACGTTAACTGAGCAAATAGCCGCTAAAATTAGCGGCTATTTTTTTATGTCCACGTGGCGACTAGACTGCTTAAAATGTGGACGAGGAAAATACTTAATCTAGGTCACGATTTTCCTTAAAAATAGCGAATACTCATCGAAATTGATGTAATTGTATTACAATAAGATGTATATTGGGTCTCATACCATTTCACTCAATTTGAAATAAGAGAGTTAGCATGAGCAACCAAAAATCTCTTGATGCCATCAGGAAGATGAAGCTGGAAAATGACACTTCAGCAGGTAACCTTGTAGACCTACTCCCAATCGAAGTCCAAAAACGCGACTTTGATTTGTCTTTCCTAGATAACTTGAGCGAAGCGCGTCCGCGTCTTCTTGTCCAATCTGCTGATTTGGAAGCATTCAAAGCGGCTGTGCGTGCAGACGAATCTCACTGCATGTTCGATGATTTCTACAACAACTCAACTGTTAAGTTTTTGGATACAGCGCCTTATGAAGAGCCGAAGCCATATCCTGAGGAGACAGTTGGCAAGGCGTCTCTATGGCGTCCATACTGGCGTCAAATGTATGTTGATTGCCAAATGGCTCTTAATGCCACTCGTAATCTAGCTATCGCTGGTATCGTCAAAGAAGATGAAGAGTTAATTGCCAAAGCAAAAGCTTGGACGTTAAAACTGTCTACTTATGATCCTGAAGGTGTGACGTCTCGCGGTTACAATGACGAAGCGGCGTTCCGTGTTGTCGCGGCAATGGCTTGGGGTTATGACTGGCTACACGCTCACTTCACCGACGAAGAGCGTCAGCAAGTTCAAGATGCGCTGATTGAGCGTCTAGACGAAATCATGCACCACCTAAAAGTAACGGTTGATCTACTGAACAACCCACTGAACAGCCACGGTGTTCGTTCTATCTCTTCTGCTATCATCCCGACATGTATCGCGCTATACCATGATCACCCGAAAGCAGGTGAGTACATTGCATATGCATTGGAATACTACGCAGTACACTACCCACCATGGGGCGGTGAAGATGGCGGTTGGGCTGAAGGCCCTGACTACTGGAATACGCAAACTGCATTCCTAGGCGAAGCATTCGATCTATTGAAAGCTTACTGTGGTGTAGATATGTTCAATAAGACATTCTACGAAAGCACAGGTGATTTCCCGCTGTATTGTATGCCTGTTCACTCTAAGCGCGCGAGCTTCTGTGACCAGTCTTCAATCGGTGATTTCCCTGGTCTTAAACTGGCTTACAACATCAAGCACTACGCAGGTGTTAACCAAAAGCCTGAGTACGTTTGGTACTATAACCAGCTTAAGGGGCGTGATACTGAAGCACACACGAAATTCTACAACTTCGGTTGGTGGGACTTCGGCTACGACGATCTCCGCTTCAACATTCTTTGGGATGCACCAGAAGAGCAAGCACCATCAAATGATCCACTATTGAAGGTGTTCCCAATCACTGGCTGGGCAGCTTTCCATAACAAGATGACTGAGCGTGATAACCATATCCATATGGTATTTAAGTGTTCTCCATTTGGTTCTATCTCTCACTCTCACGGTGACCAGAATGCGTTCACTCTACATGCATTCGGTGAGACGCTAGCAGCGATCACTGGCTACTACGGTGGTTTCGGTGTGGACATGCATACTAAGTGGCGCCGTCAAACGTTCTCTAAAAACCTACCTCTATTTGGTGGCAAAGGTCAGTACGGTGAGAACAAAAACACGGGCTACGAAGGTCACCAAGATCGCTTCTGTATTGAAGCTGGCGGTCAGATCACTGATTACGACACAGAGTCTGATGTGAAGATGGTAGAAGGTGACGCTACGGCATCATACCAATACTTTGTCCCTGAAATTGAATCTTACAAACGCAAGATCTGGTTTGTGAAGGGTAAAGTGTTTGTTATGCAAGACAAGGCTTCTCTATCTGAAGAGAAAGACATGACTTGGTTGATGCACACCACATTCGCTAACGAAGTGGCTGAAAAGTCATTCACAATTCAAGGCGAAGTAGCCCACCTAGACGTAAACTTTATCAATGAATCTCAAGACAACATCCTGTCTGTGAAGAACGTTGAAGGGTTTGGTGAGGTTGACCCATACGAGTACCAAGATCTTGAAATCCACCGTCACGTGGAAGTTGAGTTCGGTGCAGCGAAAGAGCATAACATTCTGACGTTGCTTGTTCCTAATAAGAACGAAGGTCAGCAAGTGGAAGTGTCTTATAAACTAGTCGGCGATATTCTTGAGTTAACTGTGGATGGTGAAGCGGTAACAATTGAGCTTTAGGTTGTTCACACTCCGTTGAATAGAACGCACAATAAATGAAGCACTCCTGATGGAGTGCTTTTTTGGTTTTATAGAGACTTGTATTAGGAACACTGTCGTTTATAGTGCTTTTAGGCACCGCTGACGGAAATGTACAACAACAAAAAGTTCCAGTAGTGTTTGATTAGGCAGATGCAAGCGGAGAAGGAAATGACGTTCAGAGTGAAGCCATCGAGTGAAGGCCCTATATTGGTTTCGTTCGATGAGCATGGAGGTTTAAGGTATGGCCGTGTGCTTAGTGAGCTTTCAGTTGCTCCCGTTTTAGATAATCCAGCAGAGACTTTTCTGTATTCAATTGGTTCTTGTATGGCCATCTCTTTGCAAAAGCTAGCGCTTCGAAGAAAAATCGAAATACAGTCATTTCATATCCAAATTACTGGGCACAAAGGCGAGTTTCTGCCGGCCCATTTTACCCACTATGACATCCAGTTAAGTAAAGGCATATATTCAGAGCGAGAGCTCGCAGAAAAGTTACTAAAAGACGCTAAGAAAATATGTACGATTAGTAACAGTGTTTCTGGGACTTTTGAGTTACGGTTGGAGGCTTGATTGAACGCTTAAAGCTGATGGTTAGCAATCCTATTAACAGTATGCCCGTCGCCGCAAGTCCAATAGCCACCCCTCCCCACACGCCAACTAACTGGAAGTGTGCCATTAGCCCCCACGCACTACTAAGGCCAAAGACCCAGTAACCAATTGCGGTAAGTAGCATTGGCATATTGACGATTTTCATACCGCGTAAAAGGTTCATTGTCAGAAGTTGCCAACCATCCACCACGAAGCAAAGCGCAACAACCCAAATAATTGACGCTAGCTCATTACTAAGGTTTTGGTTCGAGCTATCAAAATCAAACATACCAGCAATGACGTGCGGCCAGGTGCTAAATGTTATCGCAAGCAAGGCGCTAATCAATGTGACTAGAATGAAACTTCGCAGTGCAATCACTTTAATGTTTTGAAAGCGCTCTTGACCAAAGTCTTTGCCTGTCAAAATTGCAGCGGCTTGGGAGAAGCCAAAGTTTATGTTGAAACTAAAATTTAAACACTGAAGAAGTACTTGGTGTAGTGCCAGTGCTGTCACACCAAGCATACCTGCGAGTATGGTACTACCATAAATTAGGCTCAGTTCTAGCGCGCTAGCAACAGCAATAGGTAAACCGAGTGATAACAGTGGGAGTGTTAAGCGCCATGAATACTCTGAACCCCTTTTCCATGGCGCGAATCGATAATATTTTTCTTGGCGAAACACCCACGCACCGTATGCAAACAGAATTAATGTTGCTGCGAGAGTTGTTCCCCAACCAAGCCCAGCAATTCCACCTTTAAGGGTAAAAGCAAACCAATAACTTAGCGGTACGTTGAGAACGACGGTGGCAAGTGACATCCACATTACCGACTTTGCATCGCCAAACGTGCTAGTTAGACCGCGTAGGATCAGTAACAACAGGGTAGGTAACATGGCCCATTTAAGCGCATCAAGATAGTTGGTAGCGCTTGGAATGGCGTCAACGGGTTGTTTCGCCACTGCCAGTAACTCATCTGTAAGGTTAAGAGCAAGGCTAGCAATTGCGGTTATTACGACAGAGAGAATAAGAGCGCCCTTAACGGCAAAGCGTATTTGTTGTCTGCCAAAGGACGGCCTCGCAACGCTTTGCCCGTACGCTATTGCAATGAGGTTAGCTACACAGCCGACGATGCTTCCTGAAACCAGGAAAACGAATGTATACACAGACGCTCCCAATCCGCCGCCAGCAAGATCTTCTACGCTGAGTCTGGCCATCATCCAGACATCGGTCAATACCAGCGCCATTGAGATAAGTTGAGAGACAATAAGAGGAATAGCCAAAGAAAGAATGTGCTTCATAAAAGACTCAATAAAACAGGCGTCGAGTAAAATCAGGGCGATGCTAGTGTATCTGCAGGAGAGGGTCAATCATCATAACCCTTGGAAACGAATGGGTTTTGAATTGACTGTCGTGATGAATGACCAGTTCAAGTGCGTTTGAACAAAGATAACGTGCCCTGCACTGCAAAAACGTTAACATTTTGAGCGAAATGTTAACAATACTCTATTCTTATCATTGAGTTAGCTTAAGACCCAGGTAAACAGTGGATTCTGGGCTAGTAGTGTCGTGGTCAACGCGCGCTAAAGATATGAAAAAGGATTAGGAGAAGTTGTCGATGAAAGCAACAAAAACGGCATTAACAGTATCACTTATTTTGACAGGATTCGTGGCGGCAGAAGTTCATGCTGCTACTGAGTGGAATGTATCTTTATGGGGTAAACGTCGAGCGTTTACCGAGAATGTTGAAAAGCTAGCTGAGTTGGTAGAGCAAAAAACCAACGGCGATTTCAAATTAGTGCTTTCCTATGGCGGCTTGTCGAAGGCGCGTGAAAACCTAGATGGTATCTCATTTGGTGCGTTTGAAATGGCGCAGTTTTGTTCTTTCTATCATACCGACAAAAACCCTACAATCACGGTGACTGAACTTCCATTCTCACAGGATGTGTCTTTAGCGCGAGTCGGGGAGATTTATACCGAGGTGTTTAATCACCCAGAGGTAAAAAAAGATTTGGCGAGATGGAACGCAACCTTGTTAATGCCAACGCCACTTCCTCAGTACAATATTGCCAGTAAGAGTGATGACCTTGAGTCTTTGGAAGACTTTAAAGGGCTTAGAGTACGTGGTCCCGGCGGAATCATGAGTGTGTTGGGTAAGATTGGTGCAGTCAAAACAACGGTACCTTTCTCTGAAGTACGTCAATCTATGGACTCTGGGGTCATCGATGCGGCTTCGTTTGCGCCTCATGCTCACCTAGCGACCAATACCTATAAAGTGGCTAATTGGGTGACGACTAACCTCAACCTCGGTTCTGCAAACTGCCCAGTTGTTGTTAATACAGAAGCACTGGAAATGCTAAAACCGGAACACCGCGAAGCCTTATTAAGCTCGGTACCAGAAGCACTTGATTACTATGTTTCAAACTATGAGCAAAATACCACCGCTAAGTTTGACAAAGCCATTGCGGATGAGTCGGTGAAACAAGTGACATTTACCCCAGAACAAACAGCGCAGCTGAATGAACTCGCAGCCTCAGTGCGTGAAGATTGGGTGAAAAAATACCAAGGGCAGTTCGACGCTAAGGCGCTATTCGATTATACCGACGCTCTGTTCAAACAGAAAAACTAACTTCACTATTTCTATTTAGTTGTTTTAGCGCTAGGTAACACTAGCGCTCGTTTTTATTTGTAAATACCAAAAGGATTTCGAGTATGTCTGCGTCTGTATTAGAGGACAGCTCGGCGGTAAGTCGGGTCGATAGGGTATTCTTTAAACTTGAGTCATTACTCAATCTCGCCGCGGGGTGCGTGATCGTTGCACTGGTGGCATTAGCGACCACCAATATATTGGGCCGCTGGTTGTTTTCGATGCCGATTAGTGGCTACATCGATTGGGTCGAGCAAGCCATGGCGTTCATTGCCTTTCTGGGTATTGCTTACACTCAGCGGATGGGCGGTCATATTCGTATGGATATTCTTGTTGGCCGTTTCAAGGGGCGTTGGCTGTGGCTGACCGAGTTTATCTCGACACTGCTGATGCTGGTGGTTACATCATTGTTGATATACGGCTCTTATCTGCATTTTTGGCGCGCATACTCCATTGGCGACTCTTCGGTAGATATTAATCTACCAACTTGGCCAGCTAAACTTGTCGTACCCTTTGCTTTGTCAATATTAGCGCTTAGGCTCGTCTTACAACTGTGGGCGTACCTTAGAGCGTTTAAACGAGGAGATGACAAGCCCGTAGCGGTACCAATGATTGAATCTGCCGCGGAAGTTGCTGCCAAAGAAGCCGAAACGGTAAGTGCTGATGATGGCAAGGAGGGGCAGAAATGATGTCTCTGTTTGACGCAATGGGCTCTATGGATTCGATTGAAATAGGGCTCTGGGTCTCTGGTTTTATGTTGCTCTTGGTGGTCATCGGGGTTCGCGTTGCGTTTGCTGCGGCAATCGCGGGCTTCTTTGGACTGGTCTGGCTCTTCTCCGCCAAGCTAGGTTTTGAGCGTGGTCTACTGGTTGCCATCAAAATGGCAGGGACGATCCCGCATTCTAAAGTGTCATCACTGGCACTATCGCTCATTCCAACCTTTATCCTTATTGGTTTTCTCGCCTACCATGCAGGTTTAACTCGCTCTCTGTTCGAAGCTGCCAAACGTTGGGTGGGCTGGCTACCGGGTGGTATGGGTGTGGCAACGGTATTTTCAACAGCCGGCTTTGCTGCTGTGTCGGGTGCCTCTGTCGCCACCTCTGCTGTTTTTGCGCGTATAGCTGTACCAGAAATGCTAAAGCTCGGTTACGACAAGCGATTTGCAGCGGGCGTCGTGGCGGCTGGTGGCACGCTGGCATCGCTTATTCCCCCGTCTGCCATATTGGTGATCTACGCCATTATTGTTGAACAAGATGTTGGTGCATTGCTCATGGCGGGGTTCTTACCTGGAGCGGTATCGGCGTTGATCTACGGTGGACTAGTCGTATTTTTAGCGCTAACCAAAAAGAACTTTGGCCCACCGGTGAGAGGCTTTACTTGGAAAGAAAGATTTGAAGCGCTGCCGGGCGCAATGCCAATCTTTGCTGTAGTGGGCATTATTGTTGTTTGTATCTATGGTGGTGTTGGCACACCAACCGAGGCTGGTGCGCTTGGTGCTTCGCTTATTCTGGCGCTGGCTATTTTTCATGGTAGTCGCTGGAAAGAAATCAAAAGCTCTTTGATGGAAACAGCAAAGCTGTCTGCGATGATATTTGCGATTATCTGGGGCGTGCTGATATACGTCCGCTTTCTGGGTTTTGCCGATTTACCAACGGCTTTCTCCGATTGGATAGTGAGTCTTGAACAAAGCCCAATGTTGACGCTTCTACTCATCCTTTGCGCCTATGCTGTGCTTGGAATGTTTATGGATGCGATTGGGATGTTACTGCTCACACTGCCTGTAGTGTATCCCGCCGTGATTGCACTAAATGGTGGCGCGGATGTGGCTGCTGTAGATTCTGCTTTTGGGGTGTCAGGAGTAGGATGCGCGATTTGGTTTGGTATCATCGTGGTGAAAATGGCCGAGTTGTGTCTAATTACGCCGCCTATTGGTCTAAACTGTTTCGTGGTCGCGGGTGTCCGTCCTGAATGTTCGGTACAAGATGTCTTCCGTGGCTGTTTGCCATTTTTTGTTGCGGATGTCATCACTATAGCGGTGCTACTGGTCATGCCTGGAATAGTACTTTGGCTGCCGAGCCTAATGGGGTATGCCTAGTTCTATTCAATAAAAAAAGGACGGCTGGCTGAGAGGCGGCCGTTCGTTTTTATTGAGTGTTTCACTTATTTTTCTTCGTTAGTCCAGTAAATAGTGACGTTTCTTACTCCCCATTGCTTTGCCTTCTCAACATCGTTTCCCATATAGATATCGATTTTTTTAGTCCAACGCTTATTCATCTTGTCTAAAACGAAATAGGTACCTTCGAACCCTTTAATTGTAACGCGCTGGTTGTGTGTCAAACCAAGCTCAATGAGATCACGAGAGACGGCGATAGCTTTCATTCCTGGTGTCAGTTTATCTCCCCAGGCGCCAATGTTAGGCGTAGAGTCGGTTTCGCCGATTGCTGAGGTATAGGCACTCGCTTTTACTCTCATGCTGTGAGTGTCGGCGGCAAGACTGATCATAGGGAAATACAGTAGTAAGGCAAGATAACGGATTATCTTCATATTCGTTTCTCACTCCGTTAGAAGTTATGTCTATCAGTATAGTTGACTCCTCATAGTGGACTCTTTGCGGTTAGTAGATGTCATCGTGTTTCTATGGTTCTTTCTGGATGCAACTTTTGTTACACTTTATTGATAACGATTCCAATTTACATCAGCAGTACTCGATGAACTTTAGTCAAATAGATCTTAATCAGTTAGTGGTATTGAAACACTTACTCCAAGAGAAACACGTTAGTAATACCGCACTCTTTATGAATTTGAGTCAACCGACGGTTAGCCGAGCACTTAACAAATTGCGAAAGCTGTTCGACGATCCTCTTTTGGTTCGTAGTTCTAACGGATATGACCTCACACCCAAAGCAGAACGAATTAAGCTCCAACTAAACTCTGTCCTTGCTAACTTAGAAGAGCTAATAGATGGGGAAGAGTTCGACCCGGAAGTGAGTGAAAAAACAATAAAGTTTTTTGGCTTATCCCCACATATGGACTTAATGTTTCCAGACTTTTTGGCGCGAATGCGCTGTATTGCGCCACAAATGACGTTTGAACTCGATACCGTCTCGAAACCACATTTTGAAGGTTTATTGTCCGGAGAGCATCACTTTACTATTTCTCATCACTAACCACCTTTTAGTGATCAAGAGTTGTACAGGCATCGTTTGATACAAAGAGATTTTCGACTAGTGATGTCCGCAGCTCACCCACTTGCGCAAGCTAAGTTGACGCCGGAATTATTACAGCACTGTCATTTTGGACAAATCGAACTCCAAGGAGATAAGAGGTTATCCATAGAACCACGTTTTCAAGCTTTAGGTTTACTGGGTCATAATGGTCAGATTTCTACGCCAGTTCGGCTGAATAATTTTTCGTCTGCAATCCCCATTGCGGCGTCTACAGACATCATTTTTCATCTACCAACGTCATATGCAGAGAGAGCTGAGAGTTGCCATGACATCGTTTGTCGAGAAGTTCCAAAAGAACTGCAGCATCCTTCTAGAGATGTTTACTTGTATTGGCACAAGCGATATCACCAAGATCCTGCTTTCATATGGGTTCGAAATCAATATATCGAGTCAGTGAAAAACTAACGTGATTAAAAATAGCTCGCTATGCGAGCTTTTTTGATGGGAAGGGGAAGGGCGTTCTTATGTATACCTCTCTAGGCTGGAAAACGTTTAAAATACGTATGCAGCTGAGAGTTTAAAGTTACGACCTGGTTCATAGTCCGCATACCCAAGGTCATGAGACGCATGTGACACATACTGCTCGTTAAATATGTTCTCAATAGATGCGGTTACTGTTAGATCTCGTAGCGTCGTCGGTACCCAACGCACATCAAATTTATGCGTGTTATAACCTTCTTTTGCCGTGTCTTCTTCGACTTTTTTATCGAGGTCGAACACAATTTGGCTGTTCCAATTCATGTCTAACCCTAGCTCAGGAAAAGCGTAACCTAGGTTAACAGAAATGCTATCACCGACTTCATCATCAAGAGATTGCCCCACAACATAACGGCCGCCAGGCTTAACAGAAGTGAACTCAGAGTCTGATTTCGCGTAGGTTACACGACCTGAAAAATCTGAATAAGTCATATTAACCACAGACTCGAAGCCTTGGATTTCTACGTCACCTTCGTTGTCTATGAACTGAGATTTACCAGTCCAAACGTCATCAATATAGTCATTGATGTCTGTTTGGAAAGCAGTGAACGAGAAACCGAACTGATCGAGCCCAAGCATGCTAATAGTCTGGTAGGCTAGGCCAGCTTCATAGTTGACGCCAGTTTCAGCTTTTAAGTTTGGGTTGTAGCTCGACCCTGATTCTAAGTAAGAACCTGTCAGACCTGGCCCCTTAAAGAGTTCGGTAGCGCTAGCTCTTACCCGCCATTCATTGGTAATATCATACGTTGTTGCTAAACCGAAAGTCGGTGTGGAAAATGAGTTGTCCGAAGCCTTCATATCCAACTTGTAGTAGTTGTAGCGAACGCCTGGTATCACGGTCCAACTGTCGGAAATAGCAATCTCATCTTCGGCATAAATTGCGAAGGTATCTGCTGACTCTTCACCCGATGAGGTTCCTGCATCTATTCTCTTAGCTTCTTCTTTCTTTGCGTCCAATCCATAGCGAACCAGGTTACTAGTGTCACCAATGAATAGAGATGACTCAGCAAGGCTGTTTAAGCCAAATACTTGTGTATTACCTTCAGAGACAATGCTTGTTTGTGGGTTCAGGTTCGAGTAGTTCATCTGGTTCCAGTACAAACTCGATCTTACCTCGGTCATGCCCAAAGAGAGCTCATGGTTGAGTGTTACAGTATCGCGAACGTATTTGGTTGGTCGGATTAGCTTTTTATGGTCTGGATAGCTATCTCCCATGTTCGACTTAACGCTGTAGTCACCTGCATCTTTGTAGTAGTCATAAGAAAGTTTGATACGGTTAGAATCATTGATATCCCAACCTAGCTTGGCGATGTAGTTTTCGGTTCTACCCTCTTCACCAGTCATGGTGTTGCCTTCACCATCGTTAGGGTTTTTACGGTCAATAGCGTTGTAATAGAAAAGGCCATCGACATTGTCCGAAAGCTGAGAGAACAATGTCCCAGAGTAGTGATGATAGTCGTTTGTCGCTATCCCGCCAAACAAACGAGCGCCTGCTTTCTCACCTGGACGCAACAAATCTTTCGCGTCTTTTGTTTCGAATGCAACGCCGCCACCAAGACCACTATTGAGCACAGAATTATTACCAACTCTAAGATCAACAGCTTTTAAAATATCTGGGTTAATCAGAAGGTTACCGACGTGGTAAAAAACGTTGTTTGTTTGGCTGGCACCATCGATAGTGATGTTTAGGTCAAGTTCACTTAAACCACGGATATTGATGCTTTGGTTCATAGAGTGAGTGCCACCCACATCAACGCCTGGCTGATCGCGTAGTAAATCGCTGAGGTGATCAGCTTGCTTTAATTCAATGTCATCACTGAGCATAGACGTAGAGCTAGAAATCGTTGTGCCCCAAACTTGTAGAGAGTGGAAATAGTAGCCATGGCTAATATTGTCTGTGTTTACGTAGGGCAAGTCATGCTCACATGAGTCAAATCACTACACATACGAGTAACTACTAAGAAGTTAGCTTCTTTACGACATAGAAGGGCAGAGTCGCGTTAACTGGATTCGTGTATGGTTTCACAACTTAGAACCGAATCTTTAACGGTGGAGATAGACAGGGGGTAGGTAGATTTTGTGAGTCTAGTAGCGTGCTAGCAATTGATAAGTTTTATGAGCTAGAACGAAAAAAAGCCGCTGAATTATCAGCGGCTTTTTAGAATGTGGCGGAGAGATAGGGATTTGAACCCTAGAACCGCTATTAACGGTTGCCGGTTTTCAAGACCGGTGCTTTCGACCACTCAGCCATCTCTCCGTGTTGGCGCTAATAATAGAGGGGGGGGAGGTAACTGTAAAGCGAAAAATGCATGCTTTTTGACTGTTTGCTTTAAATCTGGCCAATCTGGTGAAACGTTACGCAATGTATGTGTTTTAGAAACGAGTGCCTCAGCAGCAAACGATTCCGTAGCGGATCGAAGCTGATGGAGTGCACAAAATAAAACTTTGTTTTTTATTGCTAAGATATTGTTTTATTGGAATAAAACACCATTCAGAATACGCATGTTCGCTCAAAAATGTTTGCGTGTTCGCGTATGTTGCTTCAAAATATTACGGTTAGTTCTCACGAACTGTGATTTGAGGTCAAGATGAAAGTTGTTAAATTGTTTAAACAAAGAGCTGATTCTATTAAGCATCAGTCTGAGCTTATGCAATGGATGTCGCCGGCGATTAGAGAGTATTGGACTGAGTTTGTTGATAAAACGAACCACAGTAATTTCCTAGCGTGGGTTCGAGACTATCACAAGCCAGCGGTGAATGAACCAGAAGTTGCACAGGTCGAACCAGAAATTGTGCTCAAGCCCGCAGCTCAAGTGTTATTTGATGAATTGCAAGACCAAATAGGTACAGTTATTCACGAAGGTAGCTGGATTCATGTGGGTCAGGAGCGTATCAATCAATTCGGTTCGATTACAGAAGATAATCAGTGGATACACACAGACCCTGAACGTGCTGAACAAGAGTCACCGTTTAAAACGACGATTGCGCACGGCTTTCTTACTCTGTCATTGTTGCCAGCCCTGACGGACAGTGTTGATCCAGACAAACCACTGTTCCCTACAGCGAAAATGATGGTGAATATCGGCCTTAATCAGGTTCGATTCCCCTATCCTGTGAAAGTAGGCAGTAACCTGCGCGCTAAGAGTACCTTGGTTAAGGTAACACCTATTCGTAAAGGTTTAGAAATTGAACGTGAAATTCGAGTTGAGATCGAAGGTGTACGCCGTCCAGCATGCATTGCAACATCGGTTATTCACCTGCATTTCTAAATCTAGATACTGAATTGCTAAAGCCCGGTTTTAACGCTGGGCTTTTTTGTGGTTAGTATCTTGGTTTTTACCAATAATTGTTTAATGCGTGATTAGTTATCTATGATTCACGTAGTACACTTGGTAGCGGATATTGAGTCTCTCGAACTGTTTCATCCATCGTATTTGGTTGTGCTGCAATTTGTCTCCAGGACCTTTTACTTCATACCACATCCAATCACCATCTTTAAAAGCGACAACGTCCGGCTGACCGGCTCGATATGCGCGAATGTCTGAGAGTATCACTTCAAATAGACCGACAAGCTGGTCGTTGAGAATGCTTTCCATAGCAAGAGTCAGCCATGAGTCATCTAATAATTCCCAAACAATAAACGGATTTTGAAGGCCGTTTTTGTTTTTGTGGCGGTCAACCAAATAGGCTATGCCTTGCTGGCGGATGTCATTAAGTCTGCGCTCGACTAACTGTTTGCGGCTTTCAACGAACTCCTTGCGATATAAATCCAGAGGCTGGCGTTGATAGGGGTTTACAAAAGCACCCTCAACAGGAGCAAATAAAATGTCCCAGAAAGCGAGCCCAAACAAGGTATTTAGAAACTGATTCTCTAGGTAAAAAGCCTGCCAACCTTCTTTGTTTAGCGCTTCTACAACGGCAAGTTCGACACGGTTCGCGCTAAGATCGAGTTTACGATGTACTTCTGGGGGAGACAGTTTTTCTATTTTTGCTTTTGGATGACCCAGCGCTATGCAAAGAGGCGCTGACAAACGTTGCGCTACCTCGAATTCATCAATGCTAAGTGGAGTTTCGAGCATTGTATCTACGATGTTTTTTGCACTTTCCGGCTTGCCCTGAGCTTTCAGTATGCGTGCTTGACGCTCCCTAGAGGGGGGAGTGACTGTTTGGCTAAATAGAGCCAATGCTTCATCAAATGCACCGACTCGCTCAAGATCTCGTGCAACCAAATTAACCAGTTTATTGTATGTGCGAGAAGCGTGTTTTCCATGTGGCTCTGGTATGTATTTAGAAAAATCTCGCAATTCCGGTTGTGACTTACGATCTATCTCTTCATAGGAGGCAGCGAGTTCGCCTATCGCCAGTGATGAGACTACTTCTTCTCGAGAATGAAATATACGTGTCTTAGTAGAAACTTCGTACTGTTCGAAAGTATGGATCCCTAAGTTCTCGAGTACAAACTGAGCGAACTCTTGATGCCGATTCCCAAAAAACAGCAAACAAAACAGTGGCAGTTTATCGTTGTCGACAAGTTTAATTGGCGTAAATGGCAATGATACAGTCGAGCTTTCAAACTGTTCAGGCAACAGTTCAATGAGTTTTGGCTTGCGAAGTGTCTTTGGTAGCTCAGGGTATAGGGATAAAAGCTCAGGTTTGGTAAGGAGTTTGTCGGCCAATACATTCGGCGAGCTTGGTAGAGTGAGATCGATGAAGCCTGCGAGTTCGAGTTTACTGAGTAACAGTTCTGTAGTCGCAAGTTCTGGGTATACCAGTTTATCGCTTCGAAACCATTCTCCTTTGCGAGTCATCATACGGATCAATAGACATTGTTCATCTTCCTCCAGAGAGTAAAAGCGATCTAACCAGTTTCGCTCCGATGCAGCCAATAGATCACCATACAGCCCCTCTACGCTGCGAAGCAACGTTATGAAGTTACTCAGATAGTATTTAGGCTCGAGGATGATAGGGGAAGGATTACTCACGACATAACCTACAGGTTGGTTTTATGAATTGACTCGCATTGAGTCTTAAAACTAGATGCAAACCATTGAACAGTATTTCAATGGTTTATGAAACATCGTAGCGTTTACCGGTATGAGTCGCAAGCTAGGTATTGGTATGAAAAAACTGCAATTATGGTGTGTATCTTGGGTATTACTGTTTGTGTTTGGCTGTTCGCCAGAAAGCGATGTGCCCATTAAACCAGACACGGGTTGGGTTTCGACTGAGTTGGAAAATGGTCTTATAGTAAGCCAATACCAAAAGACGGGTGCGCCGATTGCGCTCAGGCTCGTTGTTCATGGAGGAAGCCTTCAAGAAACACCAAAACAATCGGGTTATGCACATTTTCTAGAGCACTTATTTTTCCGAGTGGAGGATGTGCCTGAACAGAACGCTGCGAAAGAAGTACTGTTTAAATCAGGGGTAAGTTTTGGTGCTGATCTTAATGCGTTTACATTCAACCAATACACGGCTTATGAACTCTCTATAGATGATGTAGAGTCACTAAACGCGGCTCTATCTTGGCTAGCTTATGTCGCAGGTGGGATGACCATTACCGAGAAGATGATCGAGCAAGAAAAAGGAGTGGTCATTGGCGAGATGAGACAAAGAAGACCAGAACCTCAACCCTACGTCGACAAAGCGTATCTGCATTTGCTGAAGGGAACGGAACTAGAATTTCATGACATCCTCGGTAGCAAATCTTCAATTGAAAATTTGGACTTGGAGGAACTTAAGCGATTTTATCAGCAATGGTATCAACCGCAGAACATGGATCTCATGATCGTAGGTGACTGGGGACAAAGCGACGTGGTGGCTAGTATAAGTCGCTATTTTGGTTCAATAGAAAAGGGCGAACAGCCAAGGCGAACCCTCATTAAGCCTATTGAATTTAATGATGAACCTTTAGTCGCGACGGCTTTGTCACAGGAGCATGCGGCTTTGGATCTCGCTTATCAAATGCCAAACCCGATAGTGAATGCCGAAGCTGATCAACTCGTTCAACTAGGTACCTATTTTATTGGTGATTTGATTTCAAACAGACTGTCTGAACTAAGCCGGTCTCCAGAGTTTACCCTACAGTGGAACAATTCTCATACATTGGATTTGAATGGCAACCGTTTGTTTGTGATTGGTGCGGGATTTGAAGAGTCAGAGCGGGATCAAGTCCAGCAAGCGGTGACCGCTGCTATTGCATCTTTAACTCAGCACGGAGTCAGTGAAGAGGAGCTAGATACGGTAAAACAAAGTTGGTTATCGTTTAATGACCAATTGCTCAATGATATTCAGACTTGGACGCCTAACGAGCTAGTCGACTATAAGTTCGGTATGCTGCAAGCTCAGAGTATTGCTCAAGATCCAAATCAATATGTTGCTGTTCATCGTCGTTTGGTCGATAAGATGACTTTAAAGGACGCCAATAGAGCCATCAAGAAGCTGCTTTCACAATCCCCGATTATTGCGGTGAATACTAAACTTGAGTCTGTTGATGTTGGAGACATTGCAGCTGGACTTAAGCAAAAAACAGACAAGCCACTTGAGATGGTCGTCTCTAAGGCACTTATTGTTCCAAACACCAAAGGAAGCGTTGTCTCATTGGAGAAGCAAGGCCATGATTTGGTTCTGTTGACGTTAACTAATGGGATTGAAGTTTTATATGCGCAACATGATAAAGCAGCCGATAAGTTCTACGGTTGGTTCGGCTCCCTTGGTGGTTCTGCGGCACTCGACAACGAGTTAATGGCCTCCGGGCAACTTTTCCCGCTAGTTGCACTGAACAGTAATATTGGCCCCTTGACTCCAGAGCAAATAGAGCGAGCATTCCGTCGAACCAATAGTTACATGGAACCGTTCATTCACGACGTTAAACACGGGGTGGTGTTTGGTACCAATGAAAAGGGTATCGCAGATGTCATGTCAGTAATGCATCATGCTATGTCTTTGACCGATGTAGATAGTTCGGCAGTGGATAAAGCCAAGACAATGCTTACCAATGAAATCAATCGCTTAAATCAAAGTCCTGAATTCAAAACGTTTAATGATGCGTTTAAACTCGGTTTGGATGCCAATAGTCACTTGCAACCTAGGACAGAAGCAGAGATTGCGATGGTGAATAAAGAGGACGTACTTGAGGCTTACAATAAACTATTCCGAATAAACCGTGGATATAAAATGGTTCTAGTAGGAACTAAACCGGTAACTGAGGTTCAACCGATAATAGAGCAGTACATTGCGAACATAGAATTTACTGGTGAAGCAGCATACCCGTGGCCTACCGCCTCGCTGAAATTGTTAGGGGAAGGAAATATGACGACCGTCGACAACTATCCTTCTGACGACGGTAAATCTAAAGTGTATATGGTGACTGTTGCCGAACGAAATGAACCTAGAACAGCAAAAGATGTGTTTGCAGAAGATTTATTACAAAGGCTACTCAATGAGCGAGTAATGCAATTGGTTCGAGTGGATAATTCTCTAGACTACAGCCCAGAAGCTTATGGTTTTGTACAGGAAGGAAATGGCTTAGTTGGTTGGTCGTTCTATGCACATGTAGAGCCGGAAGACGAAGCGAAGGCCATGACTTTGTTTAACGATGTCACCAAAGGCGTGATCAAAGGCTTCGAAGCGCAAGAGCGTGACAAAGTGGTTGCCCAGCTAAAAAGCGATCTCTCCCCTTGGGCAGATAATCCAGAAAATATGAGCTTTATGCTGTTCCGTTATTGGCTATTGGGTTATGGCATTGAGGCACTTTATAACTACGAATCGGTGGCAGAGAGCGTAACTTTGAGTGATCTTGATCGTATGGTCAAACAGGAGTTTGGTCGAAATTCCAGCAAGTTTTCTTTGCTAATCAATCCTTAAGGGTAGAAAATTAACTGTATTTAAAAGTTTACATGGTGTTAATTTACAAAAACGGCTAAGTAATTTGCGTTTTTTTAAAATTAGTGATTGCACTTCTTGTTCTAAGCGGATAAGTTACAGGAAAGAGCGCGATACAAATCACAGAATGGATTGTGGTGGTCGCGCTCATAAGATGTAGATTCAAAAGAATAGGAAGAAGTAAGCGATGTTCCAAACTGATGACGTAAGAATTAATAAAGTAAAAGAACTTTTACCACCGGTTGCTGTGTTAGAGAAGTTTCCAGCGACTGAAGTTGCTTCTTCTACCACGTTTAACGCGCGCAAAGCGATTCATAACATTCTAGAAGGCGAAGATGACCGACTACTGGTTATCGTTGGCCCTTGTTCAATCCATGATGCTGAAGCTGCGGTTGAATATGGCAAGCGTTTGAAAGTACTTCGTGATGAGCTTGGTGATCGTCTAGAAATCGTGATGCGAGTTTACTTTGAAAAGCCGCGTACTACGGTTGGTTGGAAAGGTCTCATTAACGACCCGTACCTAAACGATACGTTCAAGATCAACGATGGTCTTCGCATGGGTCGTAAACTTCTGCTTGATCTCACCGATATGGGCATGCCGACAGCCAGTGAGTTCCTAGATATGATCACGCCACAATACGTTGCAGATCTTATTAGTTGGGGCGCAATTGGTGCACGTACTACGGAATCTCAGGTTCACCGTGAGCTAGCGTCTGGTATTTCATGCCCAGTTGGCTTCAAGAATGGTACAGATGGCAACATCAAAATTGCATCAGACGCAATTCGCTCTGCAAGCGCTTCTCACCACTTCTTGTCAGTAACTAAATATGGTCACTCTGCGATTATTGAAACCGCAGGTAATCCAGATTGCCACCTCATTTTGCGTGGTGGTAAAGAGCCAAACTACAGTGCAGCACATGTTAAAACGATTAAAGATGAGCTAACTGCTAACGGTCTGCCGGCGAAAGTTATGATCGACTTCAGTCACGCTAACAGCTCTAAACAGTTCCAACGTCAAAAAGTCGTGTCGACAGATGTTGCTGAGCAAATGGCGAACGGTGAAGACGCTATTTTTGGTGTCATGATCGAGTCGCACCTAGTTGAAGGTCGTCAAGACTTGGTTGATGGTGTTGCACCAACTTACGGCCAATCAATCACAGATGCTTGTATCGGTTGGGAAGATACTGAGCAAGTTCTACGTGAACTAGCGGATGCTGTTGAAGCGCGTCGTAAAGCGTAAGTAAACCCCTTTTATTTGAAGCCTTTTCCTTGGTGAAGGCTTTTTTATTTGTTATTTACCGTACGTCATGCTTTAATGTGCAGCATACTGTATAGGGGAGAAGCAAATGAAAGTTAATAATTGGATGTTACTTGGCTTGGCGTTGGTAGCATCGACTCCGACTATGGCGGCGAATATGAGTAACGAACAGATCTGTACTGCAGGACTGTCATTAGCCCTGGACAAAAAACCACGTGGGATCAAGACACAAGCGGGTTCGGGAAAGCGTGTATTGCTGTCATTAAAAGACTTTGATGGTGATTGGGAATACCGTTGTGAGGTTAGTCGCAGCAGTAAAACAATGAAGCTTGAGGCGAGAGAAGGTCGTAAAAATGACACCTACTTAAATCAAACTATTCGTTACAAGGTCACTAATAGTGCGAGATCGATTGAAGTACTAATGAAGAAGCACCAATCCGGTGTGAAAAGCGAGACTTACAACGCGATGCAACTGAAAAGCTAACTGGCTGTTCAGTTAACACGGATTTTCGGAATCGGCATAGCACTTTGCGTGTTTTGCCATTTCCTGTTCTTTACGATGTAGTGCTACCATAGAGAGATAGAAGTATCGCCGTTTAGACAGGGAGTGCGGCTTGACGGAATTTACATCTCATCAAATACACGTTCAGCGTCAGGCCGAGAACCCATTGCTATGGTCTGTACTGAACGTTGTAGAGCGGCAGACCGACAGCCTTCAAATCCACAAACTGTTTGCTGTACTCGCTGAAAAAGAACTTATCCCAATTCTCGATGACAGCGCAGAGAAAGATCTATTCAAACGAAACTTCTTGCTAATGAACGCGCTCTATCAACTTCAGGCGATATTGTTGCCTGAAAAATGGCTACAAGTCGAAGCGATGGACATTCGTTTAATGCCATACAATCCTTCCAAACATAACGTTACCAATGAAGACCCATTGCGTGATTACTATCTTGATTGGTCACATTACGAAGCTGATAACCGAGAAGTAAAACGGCTACTCGAAGAGTTTTGGACTCGATACAAGCAGTATGTTGGCGTTGGAGAGGTGACAATGTCACAAAAACAGGCTTTGGCTTGTTTTGAGCTAGATGAATCAGCAACACAAAAGGAGATACGCCATGCTTGGCGTAGGTTAGCCTTGAAATGGCATCCAGATCGATCGGGTGGGGATACAGAAAAGTTTCGGATTTATTGTGAAGCGTGGTCATTGCTTAAAGAGTAGTGACCACGCGGTGCTTAACTATTTTGTTTAATTAAAGAGTGCTGTTTAATGAGAGAGTGCTGTTTAGCGAGGCTGTCTCATTTTTCCAGCTCGCAGACGGTTTAAGGTTGCGAGCACATCAACAACGCGTGGCTTAGCAAGATCGCCCGAGTTTGGCATTGTCGCACTCCAATTCCCCTCTAGCAGTGTCGCAATATCTTTTGGCGGATGCATTGACCAGTCTGGATTTTGCGCAAACTGAAACAACGTCCAGCCAATTGCATTGAGTTCAGAGTTCGATTCCAATTGCTCAAGTGCCTGAACATCAATGTGCTCTTTGCCAAATCTTAGATTGTTGCCACCTTTGCCAGAAACGCGATACTTACCGTCGATAAGTAGTTTCTGGAGGTGAGCACAATCCACATGACGTGGCGGGATCAGTTCAATCGGCTTCTCACATTCGTTTTGGCGCTCGGTTGGGTGAAGCTTGATGACTTCACGTGCTTTATCAGTTACATCAATCGCTTGGTAGTCGTGCATTTGAATCACAGTGTCAGCCACATCCAAATAATCGCCTGAACCGCCCATAACTATGATGGTTGAGATATCAAGTTCCTCACGAAGTTGACCGACTCGATCGACAAATGGGGTGATAGGCTCATCGCCTTTTGATACCAATGCCTGCATACGTTCATCACGAATCATGAAGTTTGTTGCTGAGGTGTCCTCATCAATCATGATAGCTGTCGCGCCAGACTCAATAGACTCTTGAAGCCAAGCCGCTTGTGAAGTAGAGCCTGAAGCATCTTGAGTGCTAAAGTCACTAGTCTGTTTACCAAATGGTAGGTGGTTGATGTAGTTACTTAAGTTGAGGTTGTGGATTGAGCGACCATCTTCTGCCTTGATTTTACAAGCATCATTGAGAGTCACCACACCTTCGCGGCCATCACCCGGGATATGATCGTAAATCGCTTTCTCTAGTGCGTTAAGAAGTGTGGATTTGCCATGGAAGCCACCACCAACAATCAGGGTAACACCTGCTGGAACGCCCATACCTTGTATTTCACCTTGGTTAGGGCGTGACAATGTCACCTCTAGAGATGCAGGCGAGCGGAATGGCACAGCATCTTTCATAGGTAGGTCACAGTTGCCGGCTAGACGAGGGAGAACAGTGCCATTAGCAACAAAAGCCACTAGACCTTTGGCTTTAAGCTGTTCGCGCAGCATGACTTGGTCTTCAATCACTTCGCAGTGATGTTTCAGAGCCGTGATATCCAGTTCGCGATCAATCGTGGCTTTACGAATGTATTTAGGCAAATGGAAAGTCATGATGTTGATCGCTTTTTTCGCCAAAATACTGCGACCTTCGGCCGGTAGATTAATGCGGAAGCGAAGTTCAATACCTTCGTCAGTAAACACGACAGCGGTCGAGTCAAGTACGGTTTGGCCTGTTGTTGAAATCGAGACACTATTTTCTTGTTTAGCAAATAAAGCAAACTGCCTAGCAAGATAATCACGAGCAGCAATCTGGTAGGCTGGAGATTGCTCTTTTAGCCATTCTAGGCCTGTTGGTGCCCAGCGACGAAAAGCACGCACTCGTGAGGCCGCTGCGTATGGATCAGACTGTACGTGATCGATGTGAAACTCAAAATCAGTGAAATCGAAGCTACCTTTAATTTGCTGGTAAGCACGATAATTTTGCTTTTCGATCTTTTTAAGTTTGGCTATGAGTAGATCCATGTCGAATGTCTCGAATTTCAAAAGGTTGGTGCGCGATTATAGGAGGCGATCCATCGCGGGTAAAGGGTTTGCTTGAATAATCGTACTTCCATGATGGTTTATCGATATTACAGCAACTAGTGTCACCGAATGATGAACTTGTCCGGGAGCGGGTATTGCTTTTGAAGCTCGCTTTCAAAAATATCGCGAGACATTGGTTTCGCGTAGTAGAAGCCTTGTCCTACATCACAGTGCTCTTTGGTGATAAACAGGTGTTGCGCCTGCGTCTCAACGCCTTCTACTACGACTTGCTTGTTTAGTTTTTTCGCGATGCTCGTGATAGAACGAAATATAGATTTGTCTTGCGAGTTGTCAACAATGTTAGATAGAAATTCTTTGTCAATCTTCAGTGCGCTAAATGGAAGTTTCTTCAGATAGTTGAAAGAAGCATAGCCAGTTCCAAAATCATCCAGCGCAAACTTAACGCCTATTGTTTCTAGGGTGTTAATGTTCGCTTTGGCGATATCAAAATTAGAAACTAAACAGCTTTCAGTCAGCTCTAACTCAAGGTTGTGTGCTGGCAGTTCATATTGATCTAATAGTGCCATGACTTTGTTGGCAAACGCAGGAAGGCATATCTGTTTTGCAGAAACATTAATCGAGAGGCAAAAGTCTGGCGCAAATTCTATCCACTCCGAGGCGCGATCCATAGCGTTGCTCAGCACAAAATAACCCACTTCAATAATTAGACCATTTTGTTCCGCCATGTGTATTAGTGCTTCATTAGACATTTCTCCAAGGACAGGGTGTTTCCACCGCAAAAGGACTTCTGCGCCAATCCATTTCTGCGTTTTAATATCAACCTTGGGTTGAAAGTACAAAATTAGGTCGTCGTTTCGGACTGCTTGTAGTAAATAGTGTTCAAGTTGATTGAATGCTTTTTGGTCTTGTTGATCGGCTTGGGTGAAAAAGGTGATTAACTCACCGGACTCCTTACATGCGAGGGCGGCGTGGAAGGCATTGTTGATTAGCTGATTTTCATTCTGAGTGTGGAAAGAGTTCGCAACACCCATATAGGAATGAAGATGAACTTCGCTGTCTTTAAATACAAAACCTTGCTTGGCAATGGTAGCGATCTTTTTACACAAAGTAGGGAGATACTGTTCATTCATAGCAGGAACAACAGTAGTAAGCGCAAGTTCAGTCGTCGATATTCTTGCTATGTGCTGTATCTGCTCTGTCACTTCATTTACTTTTTTCTCAAAACCCTTAAGAAGGTCGTCGAGGCCGTCACAACCGATTCTAGCCTGAACTCGCTCACCGTTGGTGAACTGAACGAATATGACACTAATAAAAGCGTCCCCGTTAACAATTGGAACACTGATTAATGAGGTGATAAGCGCACTTTCTAGACCGTTCCGGTTTAGCATGCCTGTCGCTGAATCATGACTTAAGTGGTAAAGCATGCGCTTTTCGAGTTGGTGGTTATTGTAAGTTAATGAGTCAATGTCGATTCGGCTTTTTCGTAGTTTTTGTTGGTACTGCTGTCGCACGCGTTTTATGGAATCAGCCATTCCTTGACGAGTCATCCAAGACGAAATCTCATAACTTAAACTGTTTAACTGCTGCTCGCCATCGCTTGATCTTACCGAAAGGACAAAGGCTAAGCCTGTAGGTTGTTTCGATATTGAAGATAGATACAAACAGCGCAAGTAAGAGGCCTTAACGGGAGAAAGGAGCTTTGCTAGTGCTTCCTTTAGTGAACGCTCAGACATATCGTTGAACGACACTGTGTTTGTTTTAGGAACTGCATAGTTGTTGATATAAAGCAGTTCTAATTGATTGCCTTCAATCGCACACCAGCCCCAAACGGACTTTACATTAGATGGGGACTTTGATGACTCAACGAGTTCAAAGATCCTTTGTCGCTCACTTGGGCTCAGCCTGCGTAATACTGAGCGATTATCTCTTTTCATCAATGTTGACCACATCCTGTGGAAACGCTTCGTTAACACTAACAAAGCAAAAGATTCAGTCTCTACAGTATAAGTGTTGAATACTAGACGGTTGGGAAATTATGAATTGAGACAGGTGAATAGCACTAAGAATGGCAACAGTCTCAAAGTTGAGAGGGAAAGGCAGTCGTATTAAAGGAAAACGGCAGAAGTCCGAAGGAGCTTCTGCCGCAATGATTGCTATGGCTTTAACCGTTTTAATGCTTGGACATCTTGCGGTTGGCTGTAATCAATGTCATCAAATCCAAAACCATTCAGATTTAAGAATGAGCGTTGGAAGCCTTCAAAATCGCCAATTTGCTTGAAGTTGTCTTGATTCATTTCAGATAGACACTGCTTAACCTTATCTTGAACTTCGGGATTCAGCTCCCAGTCGTCCATGCGAATTAAACGTTCACCATCAAGAGGAACCTTGCCTTGTCCGTAGACCTTGGTTGCAAACAAACGTTGCATTTGCTCAATACACTCTTCGTGAGTACCTTGCTCTTTCATGGTTTTGTACAGCGCAAGTAGGTATGGAGATAAGCCCGGGATAAACACACTGGCTTTAGTGACGAGTGCTTTACAGACCGCAGCATAGGCGTTGCCATCAAAGTTAGACAGTTCAAGATTGAGCGCATGACTCGTTTGATGTAAGTCGACTTTGGCACGACCTAACGTACCATCCAAATAAATTGGGTGAGTGATCTCTGGCCCAACATAAGAGAATGCGACGGTTTTAAATCCGTTGGCGACGGAATCAGAGTTGACCAGGGTGTCAATCCAGCTTTCCCAATCTTCACCGCCCATGACTTTTAGAGTGCCTTCAATTTCTTCGTCTGAAGCGGGTTCGAGTAGCGTATCTTCCCACTCTTGTGTTTCAAGGTTAATGAGTGAACCTGAAACGGCTTCACCAATCGGTTTGATAGCTGAACGCCAGAATTCACCGTTTGCTTTCGGTCTAACGCCCGTAGCGAGACTGTAGATAACGAGGTCAACTTCGCCTTCAAAGTAAGTTTCTATGGCTTCAATAACTTGCTCTCGGACATCATGAGAGAACGCATCGCCAACGATATTGATAGCTCGTCGGCCGGCTTGCTGGGCACGTTGTTTGAAGTAGATGTTGTTGTACCAACCAGCAGTTCCCAATCCTTTCTCAGAAGGGCCACGTTCAAAAGAAACACCAATGGTATCGGCGTCTGCACCACCAAAGGTTAGGGCAATGCGGGCCGCTAAGCCAAACCCTGATGACGCGCCCAAAATAAGCACGCGTTTGGGGCCATTTTTGATCGGACTGGCCGATTTCACGTACGCGATTTGGTCATCGACGGCCTTTTTGCACCCTTGTGGATGAGAGGTCTTTGCGACAACACCGCTGATAACTGGTTCAACTATCACTGTATACAACCTATCTAAGACGATGATAAAAACTCAAGATAGCGTAAAGTGTTGTAAATTATATTGAGCTAGGGCATCAATTTGGCGATTCTGAGCGTATTTACTCTGCAACAATGTTGCTAAAATCACCAATTATCAATTTAAAGGTGCGGCTTTAGTGCTTCAGCTACAAATTGTGCGATGAAGGGTTGAGCATCAGGTTTTGGGTGCAAACCGTCTTGCATCATCCATTCTGGCTTGATGATAACTTCTTCAAGGAAGAAAGGTATGAGTGGAATGTCGTGCTCTGAAGCCAACGTCGGGTAGATGTTCTCGAACATGGTGCTGTAGCGTTTACCGTAGTTGGGCGGTACACGAATTTGCATCAAAAATACGATAGCACCAGCCTCTTGGCTTTGGGTGATTAATGTCGATAGGTTGCGCTCAATGATAGGCGGCTGAAAGCCACGTAGTCCGTCATTTGCGCCGAGCTCAATAAGTACATAGTCGGGTTTGTGTTCACTCAACAAGCCTGGCAGTTTTGCAAGACCGTTGCCTGTGGTATCGCCTGATACGCTGCCATTGATGATGTTGTACTCGGTATCATCGTCAGATAGGTGTTTTGAGAGCATTGTCGGCCAACTGAGGTCTGCCGACATGTTGTAGCCAGCACTCAGACTGTCGCCGAGAATTAGAATAGACGCCGCCTTTGCGTGAAAAGAGGCCAAGGAAACAAAAATAATAATCAAAGAGGAAAGTTGCCGAATCATGAGTTCTTCCATAATCAAAGCTGAATCAGTGTCCAAAGTAGTGTCTACGAAAACGGAACATTTAACAATCCTCGAGGATGTGAATCTGTCGATTCAAGAAGGAGAGTCCATTGCTATCGTTGGAACGTCAGGGGCAGGAAAATCTACGCTAATGACGTTACTAGCTGGTTTAGATGTCCCTAGCACGGGCAATATCCAATTACTTTCTAATCCCATTTCTCAGATGAGTGATGAAGCTAGAGCCAGCATTCGTAGTGAGCACCTCGGTTTTGTGTTTCAGAGTTTTCTATTAATCCCAAGTTTGTCCGCACTTGGAAATGTGACGTTGCCCTGCCTTTTAAAAGGTGAGCAAGAGGACGAAGCGAAAGCTCGTCAACTCCTTGAGTCAGTAGGGCTTGGACACCGTATTGATCATTTGCCATCACAGCTTTCTGGCGGCGAGCAGCAGCGCGTCGCCATTGCTCGTGCATTTATGACCAGCCCTAAGATACTCTTTGCAGACGAACCAACGGGCAACTTAGATCAGAATACAGCGCACAAAATTGTCGAGCTATTGTTTGATCTTAACCAGCAGCATGGTACGACGCTCGTGCTCGTTACTCATGATTTGTCGCTAGCTAAACGTTGCGATCGCATTTTCCATATGAATGCGGGTCGGCTTGAGCAGGAGTAGCGGATGTCACAACAGCAAACCAGTTCTACTAAAATCAGTTCCAAACACAAAAACACGAGTGCGAATCTAAACAGTCGCCTCGTGACGTGGAGCTTTGACGAGATTAGGCAGGGGCAGCTTTGGCCTATTGCTATTTCCTTGACGCTAATTATCGCCTGTATTTTCGGTCTAGCGGCACTCGCTGAGCGAATGGAGCAGGTGATTGTCAAACAAGGAAAAGATGCGCTAACTGCTGACTCTATATACATTTCAGCAAATCCGATCACCGAGAAAAACACTGAGTTTATCAAAGGCTCAGGACTTGAAACGTCGTGGTATACGCGCTTCGCGACTATGTCGTTCAGTGACAGCGGTATGCAGTTGATAACGGTGAAAGCCGTGGACTCAAAGTTTCCACTTCGCGGTACGCTAACCTTAGGATCCGAACAAGGTACACAAAACCAGGTCAAAGAAGGTGAACTATGGCTTGATAGCAGGATAGCGGAGCAATTGAACGCTTCCCCTGGTGACGTTGTCACTATTGGCGATGCTGAGCTTGCTGTGAGTGGGGTGATATTAGAAGAGCCTGGTATCAGCTTTAATCCGTTTCAGCAGATGCCAACCGCTTATATACACCAAAGCTCTGTGGATGAAACCGGTGCAGTGCAGCTTGGTAGTCGAGTTCAGTTTCGCGCATATTTAGTCGGTGATGAGGGAAATATTGACGCACTCAAGCAGCAAATAGAACTCACGCCAAGTGACCGATGGCGTGACCAATCATCCGGTAGCCGAACCAATGATATTTTCGACAGGACAACGCAATATCTATCTCTCACTGTTGCAATCATCATTATTATGGCAGCGACGACACTTGTTTTGACCTGTCAGAATTACGTGCAAAGTCGCAGACAAACGGTCGCCATGCTTAAAAGCCTCGGCGCAAGTAAACATTGGTTAGTACGTTGGCTTTCAATTCAAACCTTGCTGCTTGTGAGTATATCGGTTGTCGCGGGATTATTACTAGGGATGGGCTTAGAAACGCTTCTTCGCGTGCCTCTTACCGATCTACTGCCAGATCCTCTTCCTACCTATGGATTTAAACCAGCCGTTATTGCGATTGTATCGAGCTTACTCATAGGCGTTCCGGCTTTGGGTATCCCGCTCTATAAGTTGATTTCTGTATCATCTGTAGAAGTTTTGCAAAGTGCTGACGAGAAGCGTGGGGGCTGGATCTATTTGTTGGTCTTAGTCCCGGTTATTCCACTACTCGTTGCGTGTCGCGACAATAATCTCGTGTGGATTGTACTGGCTGGTATTATTGGTCTGTTTGTCGTTCTGGCTGCCATTAGTGTTCTTTTCACGCTGCTCTTGAGCCGCCTGTCTTTGCCGATTTCGATGAAACTTGCGGTTAGCCGTATTAATCGCAGTAAACGTCATACAGGATTGCAATACGGGGCATTAGGGCTTTCGCTGATGCTGCTTACAACAATTTGGCTGGTTAGAAATGACCTACTCAGTGACTGGCAGAGAACACTTCCAGCTGATGCGCCCAACGCGTTTGCTCTTAATATCGCTGATTATGAGAAAGATGCTTATCTGAGTGCTCTAGATGGTAACAACATTGATCGCTCTCAAGCGTTTCCGATCTCTCGTGGACGATTGACGCTCATCAATGGCGAAGATGCACAAACCAGACAAAAAACGGGTGTTGATGAGGAAGATGCGTTAAGTCGAGAGCTCAATTTTACCTATGCAGACACTCTTCCTGGCTACAATGATGTTCTTTCTGGTGAATGGACGCAGACAGGTGGTGTCTCAGTGGAAAAAGAGGTGGCCGAAAATCTTGGTCTTAAGATAGGAGATGAGCTTGGCTTTACCATTAACGGCCAAGAGGTTAGGGCTGTCATCAACTCAATTCGATTTGTTGAATGGAGAGACATGAAGCCTAACTTTTACTTTATCTTTACTCCAGATGTGTTGGCGAATATACCGAGTGCATGGTTAGTGAGCTTTAGGCTTCACGATAAAGACAATGATTTGATAGCCACCTTGTCACGCAACCACCCAACGGTTAGTTTGATGGACATACGCTTGATGGGAGAGAAGATACAAGGGCTGCTCAGTCAGATAGTGTGGTCGATAACGGTATTAGCAGCATTGGGAGTACTTTCAGGTGTATTGCTTATCTTTACTTTACTCAGGTTGAGTCTCTCTCAGCGTCAAGCTGAAATTCGTCTTTATCGAACCTTAGGAGCGAGCCGTAAACGGATCGTTCGAACGATTTGGGCTGAATACGGGATCATGGCGATTACGGCGGGTATTGTTGCGACATTTGGTGCTGAGTTAGTCGTTGGTTCGATCATGACTATTGGGTTTGATTTGCCGTGGAGTTGGCATTTATCCACGTGGATTATGGTTCCCGCAATCGCTTTCGCGACGTTAGCCTTGGTTCTTTTTTCATTGATAAGACAGATGCTTACAACCTCGCAAAAGCAGTTTGCATAATGCTTAACCACCGTTTTTGTTAAGTTATCCACAAAAACGGTGGATAAGGTTTTGGATAACTCAATCGTATCCTTAGTGATAAAAATCGTTAGCCTTTGATTGGTCGGTGATGGCGGGTAATCTGATTGTCATGTTGCTGTCAAAAAACTTATTCACCGATTAACTGTCAAGAAAAAACATCACAAAAAATAGGATTTTTTTTCCCTCTAGATGCGGCTAAAATGTCGCATCTTCATCACTTCAATCAATAAGAAATGAGTCAAGAATTCCCAGAGATGCAGAGTCGTCAACGAGTGGCCATCATAGGTGGGGGCGTCGCAGGATCTACGGTTGCTTTGTACCTTGCAAAACAAGGTATTGATGTGACCGTTTATGAAAAAAATCAGCGCCTTGTTAGTGGACCACCGATTTGTCACCTCCATGCTGGTGGTAATTTGTATCGTGAAATCTCTGAGCAACATTGTCTTGAGCTACTTAGGCAATCGATAGAATTTGTACGCTTCTTTCCGTCGGTCGTTAATGTTCGCCCAACCGTCATTGCGGTACCACGAGGGGATGAGGGTAAGCCAGAGGCCTTGCTTCCTCGTTTAAATGTACTTCGCGATGCATACAAAAAGTTAGTTGAGTTGGACGCTGACAACCAAGTACTGGGTAAACCGGATGACTACTTCCACGAATTCGACCGTCAAACTTTGAATGAGCTGTCAAAGAGACAGCCGCCAGAAGCGCCGCAAACACTCGAAGAGTGGCTTATCCCCTTTGCTAAACATACCGATCTAGATAAGCTTAAATTCCCAGTCTATGTTGTTCAAGAATATGGACTCAGCTTGTTCCGTGTCGCCTCGTCTGTTGAACTATGGTCTCAGCAAATAGCTAACCTGCATATCCGCACTGGTGCCAATATAGAACAGATTCGTGAGTTAGAAGATAGATATGAGTTAGAGCTAGCGGCAGGGCAAACAGAGTCATTCGATTTTGTTATCAATGCTTGTGGATTTCGTACCGGCACTATTGACGATAAGTTAGAGAAACCTCGTCAAAGGTTAGTAGAGTTTAAAGCCGCTTACGTCACCAAATGGGTAAAACACCAGCATGAAAAATGGCCAGAAGTGATTTTTCACGGTCAGCGCGGTACTCCGCAGGGTATGGCGCAATTAACGCCTTATCCTGGTGGCTATTTTCAACTTCACGGCATGACCAAATCGATCACCTTGTTTGAGAATGGCTTGGTGCAGTCAGGTGGTAACACGTCACAGCCACAGCTTCCACAGCACTTAGTCGATAAAATTGATAATGGTTGGCCAGAGCAGGTACAAACCTCGCGTTCGCAAAGCGCTATCCAACATCTTGCTCAGTATGTTCCTGAATTTGTATCAGCTGAACCAGCAGGAAAGCCTTTGTATGGCGCACAGCAAATACCAGGGTTGGAGCCAAGTCTTCGTTCTGCTGATGTTAGTTTTGATGGTGAACGTTATGCTCGCCTAGAGATTGTTAAAGCTTCATCCGCTTTAATTGCTGCAAAAAAGATAATGAGTCGTTGGTTTGTTAATCAGCCGTTCAACGTGAGCACGACTCTTGCGTTAAAGCCTTTAGATGTTGAATTAGTAGCAAAGCAAATAGCACGCGATCGAGGTTACCCAGAATCTTTAGCTGTAGCCTACTAAATATACGCTAATCCATTGGTTTATAAAGACAAGGCAAAATAAAGGGTCGCAAATCTGCTCCGATTGCATATAATCGCTGTAGAGAAATACAAGGAATTTATGATGAACGTACTAGTAACAGGTGGCGCAGGCTACATCGGAAGTCACACATGTGTGCAGCTTATTGAAGCGGGTATGACACCAATTATCTTTGATAATCTTTACAATGCAAAATCGGCTGTGATTGGTCGTATTGAGAAAATCACAAAAAATCGTCCGGTGTTTGTAAAAGGTGACGTGCGCGATAAGCAAGCCCTGGTAGACGTGATGACGAATCATAACATTGATGCAGTGATTCACTTTGCCGGCTTAAAGGCGGTGGGAGAGTCTGTTGAAAAGCCGCTTGAATATTATGATAACAACGTCAATGGTACTTTGGTTCTCGCGGATGCGATGCGTGAAGCGGGCGTGAAGCACATTGTGTTCAGTTCATCAGCAACGGTTTACGGCGATCCTGCATCAGTGCCAATTACTGAATCATTCCCAACCAGTGCCACTAACCCTTATGGTCGCAGTAAACTCATGGTTGAAGAATGTCTGACTGATTTCCACAAAGCCAATCCAGATTGGACCATTACCTTGCTTCGTTACTTCAACCCAGTAGGTTCTCATCCTTCCGGTGAAATGGGTGAAGATCCTCAGGGGATCCCAAACAACCTAATGCCATTTGTATCTCAAGTTGCTGTGGGTCGACGTGAATGTCTATCGGTCTTTGGTGACGACTATCCAACACCCGATGGTACGGGCGTTCGTGATTATATTCACGTAATGGATCTGGCAGATGGTCACATCGCCGCTCTGAAAACGTTAAATGGCAAAGAAGCGCTCTCTATATACAACCTAGGAACAGGTAACGGAAGCAGCGTACTGCAAATGGTTAAAGCGTTTGAAGAAGCCTCTGGTAAGCCAGTTCCTTACAAAGTTGTGGAACGTCGCCCAGGTGATATCGCTGAATGCTGGGCAGATCCTAGCAAAGCTAACAAAGAGCTTGGCTGGAAGGCGACACGTACCTTATCCGATATGACAGCAGATGGATGGCGCTGGCAGTCGCAGAATCCGACTGGTTATCCAGAGTAATCTGGTGGTTTGTCGCATAAACTTAACAAAAGGCGCTAAAAGCGCCTTTTTTTGATCCAAGTCGCCTTATTTATTGAATAAAAAATATCATATTGTTGAATATTTGCTAAAATGGTTTCAGTACTTAATTTAACCAGTAAAATTAGTCTTGAACCACAAGGGGACTCCATGGAGTTAGCACTCATCATTGCTTTCGTTGTAGCTGCGGTTGTAATGGTTAAAAAAGAAATGGCTGCAAAATAGTCTTCATTCATACATTTTATTTACAAATCTTTTAACTGAATGAAAGTATTAACAAAAACCGACGAAAGTCGGTTTTTTTATGCGTGAAATCTGCGTATTCAACAACAACTTTTCTTTGTCGTCACGACTAAAAACAATCGTTTTATTTTTAATTGCTAAACTCTTAAGGTGCACGCTCTTTCCGGTCGTTCGTAACCGGCGTTTCACACTCATAAAACAATATACCTAAAAGAGGATACTGCCATGCGCATTGCGATTCTATCTCGCAACGAAAACTTGTACTCAACTCGTCGCCTAAAAGAAGCAGGGGAAGCGAGGGGACATCAAGTGGATATCATAGATACCCTGCATTGCTATATGGATATTACTAGTAGTAACTCTAAAGTCCGTTATATGGGTGAGGAGTTGCCTCAATACGATGCGGTGATTCCACGAATTGGTTCATCTATTACTTTCTACGGAACCGCTGTGGTTCGTCAGTTTGAAATGATGGGTACTTTCTGTGTTAACGAGTCGGTAGCGATTAGCCGTTCACGTGACAAACTGCGTTCCCTGCAGTTGCTATCACGTAAAGGCATTGGTCTACCTCGCACTGGTTTTGCAAGCAAGCCAGACGACATTCCAGATTTGATTAAAAATGTTGGTGGCGCGCCACTTGTTATCAAGCTTCTTGAAGGTACTCAGGGCATTGGTGTGGTGCTCGCAGAGACACAAAAAGCTGCAGAAAGTGTTATCGAAGCTTTCATGGGTCTAAAAGCCAACATTTTGGTTCAAGAGTTTATCGAAGAAGCTAACGGTGCTGATATTCGTTGTTTTGTTGTCGGTGGAAAAGTGATTGCTGCAATGAAGCGACAAGCTGCCGAAGGTGAATTCCGTTCAAATCTACATCGTGGTGGTACTGCACAGCTAATCAAGCTCACTAAAGAAGAGCGTGCGACAGCGATAGCGGCTGCCAAGGCGATGGGGTTGAACTTGTGCGGGGTTGATATCCTTCAGTCGAAAAATGGTCCAGTGGTTATGGAAGTAAACTCATCACCAGGCCTAGAGGGAATTGAGAGCGCGACAAGTAAAGACGTGGCGGGCCTTATTTACGAATTTATCGAGAAAAATGCCAAGCCAAACAACAATAAAACGAAAGGACGTGGTTAAAAATGGCTAAAGAGCTTGTCATAGCGGGCGTAGAAATACGCCCTGGTGAGCGTAAAGAAATCGATATCCCAGTTGCGAAATTATACACGGACGCAGAAGTAAGTATCCCAGTCCAAGTAATACGAGCAAAGAAAGAAGGACCAGTGGTGTTTGTGAGCGCCGCTGTCCACGGGGATGAGTTAAATGGCATAGAGATTATTAGTCGCCTAATTGCAGAAAACTTAAAACTGCAGTGCGGCACGTTAATTTATGTACCTATGGTCAACGTATATGGTGTTCTAAACCAGAGCCGCTATATGCCAGACCGCCGAGATCTAAACCGTTGTTTTCCTGGCTCAAAGAAAGGATCGCTGGCTGGACGTCTAGCGCATACTTTCCTAGAGAGTATTGTTTCGCATTGTGACTATGGTATCGACCTACACACAGGCGCTATTCATCGTTCTAACTTGCCGCAAATTCGAGCAAACTTAGAAGACGAAGAAACAAAGCGTCTTGCAGAGGCCTTTGCTGTGCCGGTTTTGCTTAATGCCAACATTCGAGATGGCTCATTACGTGAAGCCGCTGTTAACCACGGCGCTCGCGTACTTCTGTATGAAGCAGGCGAGGCGCTACGATTTGATGAGCTATCTATTCAGACCGGTGTCAAAGGCGTACTTCGCGTACTTAAAGCGCTAGGTATGACTCGCAAACGTGTATCAAAGGCAAAAACGGATCCCTTTATTGCCAACCGTAGTGACTGGACGCGTGCAGATGCGAGTGGATTTGTTAAAGAATACGTTCATTTGGGCTCTATGGTCGAGAAAGGCGAGATCCTAGCCGACATTAACGGCCCGCTGGGTAACAATATTGGTCAGGTTACGTCAAACCGCACTGGTATCATTATCGGCAAGCAAAACATTCCTCTGGTTCAAGAAGGGGAAGCTATGTATCACATTGCGTATTTTGGAGATAACGCAGAAGAGGTATTTGAACACATCGAAATCATGCAAGAGTCGATTGTTCCAGTAGAACCGAGCATGTAACACTATGCCAAACACATATAACGACAGAATGATCATTGGCAACTTGGAAGTTTGTAGCCTTCCTGAGTTGGGTATTTTTGATTTAGAAGTACGCATTGATACAGGTGCAAAAACCTCTTCGCTTCACGTTGACAACTTACAGCGTGTGAAACGAGATGGTCGTTTATACGTCCAATATGACTTGCATCCAGACATCTATCATTTAGATGAGATCGTACATTGTGAATCGTTAATTTACGACTCAAGACGTATCAAATCATCCAACGGTGATTCAGAACAGCGCTGCGTTATCCAAACCTTGTTCAAACTTGGTGACAGAGAGTGGCCCATTGAGATCACGCTAAGCAATCGCCAAGACATGTCTTATATGATGCTGTTGGGGCGTGAGGCTATGATCGACAAAGTATACGTGGATCCAAGCAGAGCGTTTCTGATTGATTAATCAGTCTGACTAACCAGCTTTCCTAGCCGCCTTTGGGCGGCTTTGTTTTGCTCGTATATTGGGAACGAGAACAACCGACAGTTTCTGCCGTTAGAATGTGGTATTGAGAAATGGAGAAAGAGGGGGGAGTGAGAAAGTGGCGACAAAAAAAAGCAGAGCGCTAGGCTCTACTTTTGCGTTTAGGAGGAAAGATCACAACTTATGCTGGCTCTAAAACGTCGTCGTTTTCCATGTCGTAATCATAGTCTTTCGCGGCTTCATGAAACTTAGATTTACTATTCAACGTATGGAAAGCTCGTCTTCCGCGCGCCAAGCGAACGTATTTAAGCCAGGTGTGTTCCAGTTTGGATTTCGCTTTGCTAGGGTTAACAATCACTTTTGTGAAGTGTTTTTCTTCGGCGTTTTCTGGGGTAATGTCACCGCGTTCAAGCGCTAACATGGTTTCTCCGTAAGTTACCAAGATGTCTTCTTCAATCAGTGTAAAGTCACCCGATTTCGCGAATCCGCGTGGGAACTTTACTGCATCATAAAAACGTTTCTTGCCGTGGCGAAATTGAGTTTCAGTCATAGAGACCTCAAAGCAAATAGGTAGTAAAGCAAGGTAATTCAAGGGACTTTTTGCCATCCAAAGACGCCGAGAAGCCTTAGAATCCCGTGCTGGTTCGATGCTGAAAATAGTTGGAAATGAACAAGAAAGAAAACGAATTGTTTTTGTCGAATGCACAAAATTTCTTTATGCTTAACTAAGCTTAATTGTGTAAGAATACGTGGCTAACCAGAACGTTAGCTCAATCTATTAGAAATATCTTAAGAGTCACATTATGGACGTAAAAGTATTCCAAACCTTCCTTGAAGTCGCTAAGGAGAAACACTTTGGTCGCGCATCCGAAAACCTCTACATCACGCAGGCCGCGGTGAGTGCACGTATCAAACAGCTCGAAGAATACTTTGATACGCGGTTGTTTACCCGACATCGCAACAATATTCAATTGACCTCAGCGGGTCAAAGGTTGGTGGGGTACGCAGAGGTGATGGTTTCGACGCTTAAGCAGGCAACCTTTGATTTATCTCTTGAGAGTAATAAGGCGCTGCAATTAACTCTAGGCGGCACACCCAATATCTGGGACGCATATTTGCAAAATGGTTTGAGTGTGGTGACAGACTCTTTGACTGGTTATGGCTTTGTCGCAGAGTCGTTAGGTCGCGAGCAGCTAAACCGCAAGTTGCTTGAGCGCACGTTGGATGTCGCATTTTCTTTCGATCCATTTAAGGTGGAAGAGTTCAAGAGTCACCAAATTGCCGAACTGTCTTTGGTGTTAGTATCAACAGAACCAAATAACATTGAATCTGCGTTCAACAGTAAATATGTTTATGTAGATTGGGGAACGCAGTTCGCGTTTGAACATGCCGATCGACACCCTAATATTCCAGCTCCTTACCTGCGTACGTCAACGGGGCGTATTGCGTTGGATTTTGTTTTGGAGAAGGGAGGCTGTGCCTATCTTCCTGCGTCGCTTGTGGAGCCTTTCATAGAGTCTGAGCAGCTATTTAGAGTCGAGGGAGCCGATGAATGGGCTCGGCCTTTGTACATAAGTTACCGTAAAAACAGCACCTCATTAGAGGCGATTTTACAAGTTGAATCACTCATCAACACTGTTAAGCCAACTACCTCGTTCGTCGTACAGCAGGCGGGTGAAAGTGTGGAATAAAGACTTTATAAAAGCCTCTTGTTAGAGGCTTTTTCCTTCAGCGTTAGAGTTAATCAAATCGCTTTTCAGGGATGTCAATGTCTTGCCAAACTGCATCAATGAGCCCATACAGTTCGACAATAACTTTCTTATTGGGGAGTGAGCTAATTATCATTTTTGACTCTAGTTTTCGCTCTGCGGCTTGTACCGCGCTTCGGGTTGCTTTACCGCCGATTTTCTTTACAAACGCCTGAGAAGCTTCACTGTAAATCCCACGCTGCGCATGGAGCAATAGCAAGACCGCTTTGTCTGTTTGCGTTAAGTTCTTAATGATGTCCTTATGTCCTTCCTCGGCACGAATCGCCTCTCTGATAAAATTAACACCTTGGTTAAGCGTTCGTTGATTGGCGACCAATTCACGCATCAGGTTAATTATCCAGTGTGGTGAGTGATCAATTTCGTTCCAGAAGTCGAGCAGCTCCAAGCGGTTAATATGAATGTTATAAGAATCCTTGAGCCGGTTGGTGCAATGCTCAATGAAACCGTCATCAATCACAGGAAATTCGTTCACTTGTGCAGACTGATAGAAGGGCACTTTGTCGTCTTCAAAAGCCGCTTTCATGCCTGTCCTGCTTGAGCCAGTAAAGATCACGGTAATTCTAGAGCCGTAAGAGTCGAACAGAGTTCTCAGGGTGTAGAGAAAGTTGTCAAAAGCACTAGATGTAGAAAGGTGTTGGAATTCATCCAATATGAAGACTACCTTAGAACCGCCAGCAGCCTCTATCACGGATTTAAGATGACTCTTAATGTTGAGTATATCTGCGTCGCTGGCAGACCTTGGTTTAAACTCGAGTTCAACTTTGGCAATTTGATTGCCAATCGCGAGTTTTTTTATTTCTGTATTGAGGAGCCGCTTCAGCGCGCCTTCTTGCTTTATTTCATCAAGCGCTCTTGCTAACTGTTCAGCGAATTCGGTATGAGGTGCACTCTTGTTGCCCCACATGTTGATATAGATAGGCAACAGACCGTTGTTGATAAGCTCGGGGCTTAAATCACTTAAGAAGAACGATGTCTTGCCAATCCTGCGCGTACCTAAGTACACCATTCGAGAAAATAGCGTGTCTTTACACATATTTGTTATGTGCTGTGCTAATACTGGGCGATGATAAAACCATGGGTCAGAATAAGGAATGTAACTGTGCTTACTCATAGTTGTATGACTCGGTGTACTTTTCATTGTAATTCATTATAGCAAAATGAATTCATCACGTCGTGATGAATTAAGGTGAAGTTAGGCAGAGCAGTGGCAGTAAGACACTAGACGGCGAGCCAGATAGGGAATTGGTATTCGCTTAAAAAGAAAAATTCCCGCTTGAGCGGAGGGGCTGGCGGTTCTGGTCGTGAACCGATCTGAACCTTCGGGGTATGGTGCTCTGCGAGCCGAATGTTGAGGTGTGTCGTATCCCTTTTGCGAAACTTCGTGACGTATTAGTAGCTGCATTAGGACCAGAGCATCAATGGCTACCCGTACTGATTCTGGAGGATAAACAGACCATCACTGAGCCTGAAGCGATCATTGATTACTTGGCGAAGCAATCCGGTGAGCCTCAAGTCCTCCCTTGAACAATGAAAGGGGACGATGCCCCCTTTGGTACACTAGATGCGTTCAGCCAAGTAAGCATCATAGTCTGGAATTTCAATATCCACTTCTTGCGAGAGTAGATTAGATTCAAACAAAAAGTTCGCGGTAGCGCGGTTGGTTGCGACAGGGATGTTCCATACGCTGGCAATACGTAGCAGGGCTTTTACATCAGGGTCGTGTGGTACTGCGTTAAGAGGATCCCAGAAGAAGATCAACATATCCAGTTTCCCTTCAGAAATGAGCGCACCGATTTGTTGGTCGCCACCCATTGGGCCACTGATCATGCTTTTGATGGCAAGGCCAGTTTCCTTACTAAGCATATTACCCGTTGTCCCTGTTGCATACAGAAAGTGACCTTGTAACTTTTCCTTGTTCTCTTGAACCCAGCGCAGAAGCTCAGGTTTGTAATGATCATGAGCCACCAGTGCGATGTGCTTGTGTGCCGGCATTGTGCGAATCGTTTTCTGCATGTACTTTTGTTCCTAATTATCTATTTTTGAATTCTGCTCGTTCTAATTTGAATGCACACAATAGGCTGACGTGAGTGCATTCGAATTAGTTTGATTTAAGTTATTGATATTAAAATCAAGCTTCATACTACGCATCACAACCAAAGCTCGCAATGAGCTTCCTTGGTATCTGTGACAATTAATGCTCTTCGACACTAAAAATAGGCCTGAATGCACTGGGAGACAAGGATTCCCCGATGATTTGTTCATCAAGTGAATCAGGTGTTAGCACTTCAATTTTAGGTGCAAGATCTGTTTCGTAGGGCTCATCTCGTAAATAATGTACGGCTTGACGGATAGACAATTGACCTTGCTCTACCATTTTGTCTGTCGGTGCAAACTCTACTTTGTTGCGAAGTAAGCCGCGATATACCCCGTGACTCAGGTAAATCGATAGAAGCTTGATATCAGAGTGGTGCGGCTGTGCACGTAGCTCACTAATAGCAGCTTCAATAGCAACTGCGCTGCCAACGACATAATCGAGGTTCGGGTAGTTTTCAATGACCTCTTGAACTAGGTTACGTTGTAACTCCTTGTCATTGTCTGCCCATAGGGTTTCAACAATGTTTACATCACTGTGTTTGACTGCTTCTAGAAATCCAAGAATGACAGGCTTTGTCCCACCACTTGATTCTGGGCCAGGAAGAAAAGCCACATCGACGACACCACTGCCTTTAGGGTGCTGCTCTGCCAAGTGTTTACCGACTCGATGACCCATCCAGTACCAATCAACGCCGACAACACCTTTTACGTGTTGACGTTGCGCTTTATCGACAATGAGATGATTTACTGTCGCAAATACAGGCGTGTCTTGTGTGTAGCGACTTAAATCCTGGCTAAATGCGGTGGGAGAGACGGTACCAAGAATGATCGCATCGGCGCCCCAGTCGCGGCAGGCGATAAGTTGCGCACGCTGTTTGTCTATATTCGGATAACCCCCAGACTCCAAGACCTTGAGGGTAATATTCTGCTTCTCTGCCTCTGTCACCATCCCATAGTTTACGGATAGCCAGTATGAGTCTTTAAGGTGTGGGTAAATGGCGCACACTTTTTCTGACTCCGGTGCGTTCTTAACAGTAGTGGCATTTGCTGCATTACTGCTCAGTGGAACACTGGTGGCAATCATTAGCGCACAAATTGTCGAAAAAAAGTGAGTTTTATTAGGCATATCGTCAACGTTTAGTGGTATCTAGCTCTGCTACACTGCAAAATATAGCGTAATACAGTCCAATGAGCGTCGGCAAGCGCTAAGTGTCGATGAGTGGGCGTAATTTTAGTAGTTTGCGTGCTTCTTTCAGGTTCCGATCGATATTGGAATGACAATCCTGGATGGAATCGAAGTAAAGTCAATGGAGTGGGTATGTTGCTCTCTAAAGCCAGTATTGGCCGTAAGTTATTATTTTCCTTTTTAGTGATGGCATTACTCGTATTGCTGTCGACGGCGATTGGCGTGTCTGGATTCTCATTTGTTGCTAAGACAGAGCGCAATGTGGTTGATACAGCCATTCCTTCAATGCTTGAAGCTCGTGAAGTCTCTGAGTTAAGTTCGCGCATCATTGCATCAGTACAAGTGCTCTCGAACGCAAAAACCAAACCACAGCATCAAGAGGCTGGGCGTGTGTTGTTTTCGCGTCTCGAATCTTTGCTCCTGCACATAAAAAGTCTTGGCTCAGATTCGTTCGATTCCAAATTGCTCGATAGCCTTGAACAAACCGTTCAATCTATCATTGATAGTCTTGCAGAGCTGGGCAGCTCTGTGGAACAAACCATCACGCTCGATCAATCAATTTTACAACTGACGACTCAGCTACGAGTGCAAGCGGAAGAGCTAGAGCAACTAACGCGCACCCAAGTTCTCAATACCAGTACGATTGCTGTTGCCAATGTGACTCATATTTACGGTTTGCTTGAAAAGGAAAAGAAAGCAGAAGCACTCAGTGCCTTGGACAGTCTAGTTGAAGTCGACCTTGATCTGTCCGAACGATTGCACGAGTTGCACCTTCTTGCCTTTAAAACACTTAATCAGATTGAGGAGGCGAGAACGGTTTCTGATCCTGGGCGTATCGATGAACTACAGCGTCAGTATCAGACCAACATTAATATCATGCAAAGACGGGTACCCGGCGTTGAGGATCCTACTCGCTCAGAGCAGATGGCTTCGCTTTTAGATGAACTGTCGTCTGGGAAAACGATTTTTACCTTACTCAAGCAAAAATACAACGAGAGGCAGCGGTCTAAAAGCTTAATGCACGAAACGCTCGAATTGTTTACCAAGCTCAATGAAACCATTTCAAAGCTTGTCGACCAATCTAATGCAGCGACAACGGCCGCTGTGGCCGACTTATCTGCGACATTAAAATACGCGCAGTGGACGTTGGGTATACTGTCTATTATCGGCTTTGTTGTGGTTGTATTGATTGTCTGGCGCGTGGTTTATGTGTCGGTAGTAAAACGACTGGCAGAATACTCTGGCGCGCTGCTATCTATAGCGAAAGGGCAGCTCAATGTTGATGTCAGTGTAAAGGGTAATGATGAACTCGCCCATATGGGTCAAGCCATTATCACTGCTCGTAATACGGCACAGGCTCTTAAAGTTGTCGCTGAAGCTGAAATCAAAGCCAAGAAAGAGCTCGAGAATCATAGAAATCAGTTAGAACAAATCGTTACCGAGCGGACACTCCAGTTGCAAACCAGTAATGAAAAACTCAACCAGGAAGTATTAAATCACGCCAAAGCACGCAATGCGGCTGAACAAGCGAGCCGCGCTAAGTCTGCATTTCTAGCGACCATGAGTCATGAGATCCGGACTCCGATGAACGGGGTACTTGGCACCGCAGCCTTAATGGAAGATACCTCGCTGAACTCTCAGCAACGTAATTACTTGCAAGTGATTAATCGTAGTGGGCAGAATTTGCTTGCGATTCTCAATGATATTTTGGACTACTCGAAAATAGAGGCTGGCCACCTTGAGATCCGAAACAAACCGTTTGATCTTTATCGAATGGTGCAAGATTGTTATCAGCTAATGCTCGGCAAGGCTCTGGAGAAGAACCTAGATTTTCGTTTTCATATCGAGAGTGATGTATCTGATGTTTATTGCGGTGACGTTACCCGCCTAAGCCAAGTGCTTAACAACTTGGTTGGTAATGCGATTAAGTTTACCTCGTCCGGTCAGGTTGATATCTACGTATCTCTAGACCCTGATGATGAAACTTGTGTGATGATCGAGGTCTCTGATACTGGTGTTGGGATTAGCCCTGATGACCAATTGCGCTTGTTTGAAGCCTTTACTCAGGCGGAAAATGGTCACAGTACCATTGGTGGTACTGGGCTCGGTCTAGCAATAAGCCAAAGGCTTGTACATGCGATGAATGGCGAGATCTACGTTGATTCCTATCTTGGGGAAGGAAGTCGTTTCTGGTTTGTCATTCCTTTGGAGCAATGTGCACTTGAAGGGCAAGAAATACAAACGCCTATTGGTGGCACTGAAACAGTAAACGGTCGCGTGCTGTTGATAGAAGATAACGCGGTGAATCTCATGGTTGCAGAAGGTTTTCTGGTCAATATGGGGCATCATGTGATTGCAGCGGAAACAGGAGAGGATGCCAAAATTATGTTTTCCGAGCATGATTTTGATATTGCACTCGTTGACATTAACCTACCAGACTGTAGTGGTGTTGATTTATTGAAAGCATTCAGACAAATAGAAAAAAACAAAGCTGCGAACGAAAAGACACCAATGATTGCGGTATCAGCTCACGTATTTAACGAAGAAGTCGAGTCATACTTAGAAGCAGGCTTTGACGGCTATCTTCCAAAACCCGTCGACAGAGAAGAACTGCGAGACACAATACAGCAGCATCTTGCCAATAAGGTGACGACCTACTTGGCTTCGGAAGCGCAACCCTCTCAAACTGAGTTGGACACGTTGGAAGAATCGATGATTATTGATGAAAAAGTACTGCGTGATGACTTGTCGATATTAGGTCATGACAGAGTAAAAAAAATTGTTGATGTGTTTGTTGAGTCGAGTCAGCAGATCATTGAAGAGCTAGAAAGTGCGGCACAAACGGATGATGAGCATGAAGTTAAAGCATTAGCTCACAAACTCAAAGGTAGCGCGGCTGCACTAGGCTTAACGCAACTATTTGAAATCTGCCTTGCTATCGAAACGGCCGATGATCATATTGGTCGATTGCTGTCAGTCCTAGAGCTTTTAATTCTGTCAAGGCAACAGTCCGTTAATCGTTTACAAGGTCTGCTAAACAACTGATACTGTATAAATATACAGTTAGTGGCTTTTCGCTACTTTTTTGACCATTAGAAAAGCTTTTTAGTCACTAAAAATCCAAACCAGAAAAAGGGCTCACATTGAGCCCTTTTTCGTTATACAGTTGGGTATGACCTTACCAATCATCATCAAGATAGGTTCGGTGTTCAACTGCATAGGGATCTTCATCAATCCCTTTGTTAGAGAGTCCTCTCAAGTGTTCGAGTTGGTGTTCCAACATGTTAACGGTCTCGTAGTCACCGTCTGAACAGGCAACATAAATCTGTTGCTCGATGGCTTCAATGCTATCTCTAATGCTCATCTTACACCTCCTAAGAGTTCCCGCGAGCACCTATCTGTTCTTAAGTCGATTCTATCTATTCTCAAACCGATTATAGTCCAACAGCCCGAATTCGATAGGTTGAGTGCGCTGGTAAAACTCATGAACTTGGTCGCTAAATTGCCAAAAATCAGGAGAGCTACGTCTAACTGCATAATTGTCGAGCAGTTTTACATAGTCCTCTTCGCCGTTGATATTACGAAGTGCAACGACAAAATTTTCGATCTCTGACTCTTTGAAACTTAGATACGCGCTGGGATAACTCCCGATCACACCTCGAACAAAGGTAAGGTCATCGTTCTTATAATCGCGATTCTTCTGTTCAGAGAACAAGCTTGAGATGTTGATGTGTGCATTATTGTGAAGCAGAGTAAACAGTTGTTGATTCCCATTGTCCGCTTCAATCATCACCATGACAATTTGAGGTACGGTTTGAAGTCCTTCTCCTCTAATGTCATCGATACTGCGAAGCAATGCTTCGTTTTTCTCAGACAAACCCGTGTTCACGATTTTGAATCGATCGTGAATTACTGGCTCGAGTTTGCTCTGTAACTTGCCATACAACTCTTGCTTATAGTTCTCGGTTAAATAGAGCTCTTGAGTTGGTTGGCTAAAGGGCTTGATGTTGCGTTGTAAAAACTCACTAAATTGTGGGCTTTGCTCTTGATACCAGCTACTGAACTCTTGGTGACGTACCGTATTTGGCAATAGGGCTAAGAAGTTACTTTCACCTTCCATTCGCAAGAAGTCCATGAACATACGAGTGATCAATTGATGGCCAAAGTTACCATAGACGTCAAAACCGGCCACCAGCAAATAATGGATACGTTCTAGAAGGGCGTAATCAAGGATCCACGCCGTTTTAGGTGGCGTGCCCACCATCCCCTGAACTACAGATGCACTATCGAAATGGCGGAAAACGGTCAGAGCTGCGTTTGGGTTCTCGCCATTACCGGTCCAAAGTACGTCGGTAGTCAGGTGTTTGCCGCCTTCAAACCATTTGTTCATGAACTCCGATTTTGCTTCAAGGTAGCGAGTTTGTTGATTTGCATATTTAACCCAGTTAGTAATTGGGACTGTATTGCTTTCAAGCTCACTTGGCAGCTTCAGGTTGTCTGCTTGCTGCTGATAAAATGCATTCACTTCTGGTAAATCTGCTTTGTCTGGGTCGAGGAAGAAGACCCAAAAGCGATCATTAATGACGTTGAGAGCGAGCTGACCGCGACACACTGGCCCTTTGATATAGGCCATGATAGTATTCTGAGCGTTATCAAGCATAAACTTGAAACGTGCATTCACGGGAAGATCTCTAAACGCTGTCATTGGGTTCGCAGAGACTGCGATATCATAGCTAGGAAGGCTATTAACCTCATAGTCTGGCTTAATGAACCATTGGTACCAGGACTCGAGCCTCGGCATGTTAAGCGCAAAAGGCATATGAGTTTTATCAACAATCGTGCTTCTTACCGGTACTAGGCGGTAATAGACGCGGTCAACACCTGGGGCATCATAAGGTCTCCGAGCTACGATCCTGTCTATAGGTTTACCAGGCGGAGTGGCGGAACGAACTATAGTGAAAAAGCGCTGCTCGGTTTCCACTTCTGAGAAATAGAGGTGAGCAAGATAGAGGTGCTCATAGATATACCTTGCCGTCAGCTGGTTTTTTAAGTCGTCATGATTGAGTAGCTTTTCATATTCATTGACTAGGCTTTGCTCTTCATCAGTAAGTGGCAGTGGTGAATTCATTTTTGCGCCATTACCAAGCCATGAGATGAGCGTTTGGTACTCTGTGTTGGTAATGCCTGGCATACCATAAGGCATACCCCAAAGAGGGTAATCGGCTTCGTACGCATCGTATTCTTCGATCGTTGGGCAAACTTGCGTACGATCGATGGAGAAATCAAATCCTTCAAGCTGATCCGTTTCTGGCAAAGGGTGACGTGCTTTCTGTGTTAGCATTCTCGCAACTAAGCCAGCATCTAAGTTACCTGACAGAGATTGTTCGCGCTCATTTAGCACTGGAAAAAAACCTAACTTTCTCCACTCGGCGGTGGACTGAGCGTCTTCAAATAGACGAGTTGGCTGCGAAGCAGTCAAACGGGTGCCTTGATAGACAAGTTCTTTGCTTGAGCCACGGTCAATACCATCAACAGAAGAGAGTTTGAGCTGACAAGGGGCATCGTAGCATGCGTGACAAACGACACAGCGATTGTCGATGATAGGTTTAACCTCAGAGAGGAAGAAGTCTGATTCGGGGGAAGAGACGGGAACGGTACGTTCTCTTACTTCAGGTTTGCCAAATAGCTGGTCATAGTTGAGCCCTGCGTAAGTGGCACATCCGGAAAAAATCAGGATAAGCAGGGTGAGTGAAAATCGTTTTATTGTCATATTGTGTTCTCAATGCATCGCATAGTGCGAGTGATTCCTTTTGCATAAAGGTAATTTTCATTGATAACTCGATAATTTTCCAACTATATATCCAAATCAGCGGATTTATAATGTTCTGAAGAAACAAAAAAAGCCTGACGATTTATCGTCAGGCTTCGATGCGATGGTACTTTTAAAGTAAGAGAATTACGCTGTTTTTAGCTCAGCTGCTTTCTCTTCAGAAATTGGTTTAGTCACAAGCGAAAGTACGATACATACGCCCATCATAACCGCAGAAATTGTGTACGCTAGGTTGTAACCACCACCATGAGTCATTGAGTAACCTACAATAGCCGCACCGATTGCGCCGCCAATACCCCAAGATGTGTAAAGTACGCCGTAGTTAGTACCGTAGTTCTTAAGGCCGTAGTACTCAGCGGTTAGTGATGGGAATACCGCTAGCAGTGTACCATAGCCAACTGCAGCAACGGCTGTACCGATGATCAACATGAACTCAGAAGTAAACGTTGAGAACAGTACCATATTCACACCCTGTAGGATGAACGCTAGCATCAGTGTACGTACGCCGCCGATCTTATCAGACAGGATGCCTGCTGCAATACGACCGCCAGAGTTAAAGATAGCAAGTAGAGAAGCTAAGTAAACCGCGTTCGGTAGGTTAGCTTGCACGCTAGCAATGTTTGTGATGTTACCAATGATCATTAGACCAGCAGCAGCTGCAAACGCATACATAACCCATAGAGAGTAGAACTGAGGCGTTTTTAGCATTGCTTTCCAGCTCATGTCAGCCGCTTTCTTAACTTGTACCGGTGCTTGACCTGCTTTTACTTTTGGCTCTTGTGGCTGATAACCCGCTGGTGGGTTATTGATTGTTGCCGCAAGTGGTACAGCAACGATAAGGACGCCAACACCTAGCACCATAAATGTAGAGCTAATACCCATAGAACCAATCAGAGAAGAGGTTAGGGGAGCTAGGTATACTGCTGCTAGACCAAAACCAGCTGCGATAAGGCCATTAACCATGCCTTTCTTTGAAGGGTGGAACCATTTCATTGCTGAAGGAGATAGACATGCGTAACCGAAACCAATACCCGCACCAGTGATCATGCCGAAAGTGATATTAAGCATCATAACTGATTGAACAAAGCTTGAAGCAATCATGCCAAGGCCAGTTAGCGTTGCACCCAAGATAAGGATGTTACGTGGACCCATACGGTCTTGAAGTACGCCAGCCACAAGAAGACAGATAGAAAAAGTGATGGTCGCGATAGCGTAAGGAGATGACGCGTCAGCTGCACTCCAACCCCATTCACTTACTAGGGCTTTGTTAAATACACTCCAAGCATACAGGATGCCAAGACAAAGGTTGATACAGAATCCTGCAATTAGGATTCGCATAGCTTTATCAATCTTGCTCATTTTTGTTCTCTGATATGTCGAACAACGTTCGGGGGGTTAAACACTCAAAATTAGTTTGCGTTTATCAACAGATGACGCAAAGGAGCGCGGATTATAACCAATATTCCTACAATTGGAATCGATTTTTCCGAATTAATTCAATTAACTTATTGATGTAACAAAGGTGTAAATTTGATATTAATTTGACGTGTGAATTATTGGCGTGGTTCGTCGGATCACAAATTTAGCAAGTATTAAAAAAAACTGAGTTGTAAATACATTGTTACAATGGAACTTTGTTGATTGGTAAAATACGTAACATACTGTTACCCAAGGCGATCTATATTTTCGATTGTTGTCTAAATGTAACGGGAAATGAATGGGTGAAATTTGCACTAAAAACGTTCAAAAAGTAAGCTTGAAATATCATCAATTAGGAATCACAATACAGGCAAAATGAGATTTCAAAATTGAAAATGGACATTTCAAACACGTTTTTGATTATTTGTTGAGGTGACGTATGTTCATGACCAAAATTCTAATGTTGCTCGGTGTCTCTCTTGGAGCAGGCTACGCAGCTGCTGACCACATTCACTCTTATCTACTTGGTTTGTCTATTGCTTCTTTAGCGGTTGGAGCTTGCTACATGATCGCATTTGCGAGTACACGTTTCCCGCAATTCGCTATGGGTCTTTTACTCCTAGGAACGATCGCGAAGCTGACAGTCACCGTGGTGGGGGTAGGGTTAAGTATTTCGAATGATTTGATCACCTCACCAATCGTATTTGCGCTGTCTTATTTGTTCTACATCATTGCAGTGAGCTATTTGTGGTTCAGCTACCGCGATAGCATTACGCCAGCGCCTAAAGGACTAAAAGCGCACGTAGCATAGCTGCCTCATAAGGTATGTTACCTAAACATAGAAAAGCGCCGATTCACATGGATGAATCGGCGCTTTTTCTTTTTCGAGTGTTACTTGTTAACTTTAGGCTATCCGTTTTCATGAAGCAGTTGGCTATGACTTAATCGAGCTCTATGCAGGGGGATACAATAAATTGAGCAACGAATCATTAACGAATATAGGCTGACATTAAAATTGAGAGATGTGGCGGCACTGATACGCCGCCACCTTTAACTCACTAGAACAAGTATTCTAAAGTAACTGACCAGTTTCGACCCGGTTGGGTATAAAGGTCGTAGTTCTTTGGGGACATTGAACCTGGTACTACTGTCTTCGACCTCAAGTCATCATGTAGCCAATACTTAGTGTCAAATGCGTTAAACAGACCTGCACGTAAGGTAAGGTCCTGCATTGGACGGTAGTAGGCGGTAAGATCGACGACGGCATAACCAGGTGCATCGACGTTCTTTTTGTCCGCTTCCGCGTCATTATCCTGCCAATCAGTTTTTCGGCTTGCCATGGTTAACGAGCTCAATAATCCCCAATTGTTAGCTACGTTGTCATATCCGAGCGCAAACACCGAGCGCACAGGTGTAACAGTATCTAGTTGCTCGCCAGTTTTCCTATCTTCACCGTCGGTGTAGGTCAATGAAAAACGAGAGTACATACCTTGAGGTGCGCCTAGCCATTCATCAAGAGCCACATTGGTTGAAAACTCAACGCCTCGAATATCTACGTTGTCTAAGTTAACCATTGTGTACACTTCTTTACCGCTGTCAGGATCCGTTCCGAGATATTTTTGAGAGATAAAATCGGTATATTGATTGTAGAAACCAACCAATTCATAAGTGGCATTTTGAGATTGGCTTCTAAAACCTAGCTCATAAGATGTGCTGCGTTCCGATGTTAGATTCGGGTTAGCCTCGATAATCGCGCCCTGATTATAGGTGTAGTACAGATCGTGAACAGTTGGCGCCTTAAAGCCTTGGCTTACCTGACCAAATACACTGTACTGTTGGTTCAGGTGATAAACTGCGCCCAGTTTTGCAGAAAAGTCATCATCTTGGTAGGCGCTGACTTCATTGCTATATCCGTCGCTTTGTTTTGGATCAGTTTTAAAGCTGTCGTAACGTAAACCCGCATTCAAGACCAATTGTTCATTCAGCAAGAAGATCTGATCGTCAATAAACAAACCAAAGTTTGTGGTGGTCGCATCGGGCACACCGGTAGACCCTACAGTACTACCAGTTTGCTTGTAGTCATCGTTATTCAGTTGAAAACGGTTGTCTTTGTAGCTAGTACCATAGGTAAGAAGGTGATAATGGTTGTCGAAATCCAATTGCTTGTTAAGTTTCGCATCAAATTGCCAAGAGCTGTCTTGGGCATCGCGTTGTCTTAGTCGATCGCCGTATAGATTAGTATTGTCAAAGTTTTTATTTAGGCTGCGACTATCTTGATAATTGACCGACCACTCCAAATCATCAGCGATTCCGCTATTGATTTGCCATTGGTGCTCGAATCCTAGTCGGAATCGTTTGTTCTCATCTGATGTATTTCTAGAGTTGTAGATGAAGTCCATCGGGCCCATCGGAATGCTAATACCGTAGTAGGAGAGTTCATCCTCTTTATGTGAATAATTGTAGTACTCACCCGTAAGCCCAATACGATGTTGGTCATTGACTTGGTAGTACGCTTTCGCTAAAACATTTCCTAGATTCTTACTCGCAGGGTTGGCGGCGCCTCGTTGATCGCCAATCACATTGGCACCACTGCCATGTGTTTTTGTTTCAGAGCCATCTGCATACGTTAGCATCAGCAATGTTTCTAATTTGTCTTGGCGCATTGCCCAGGTTGCTGTGGTCTTGAAGTTTTCGTCTGCTGAGCTGTAACCCGTTTTGATACCAAAACGGTGCTCATTACCATCTGTGATTAGTACGTCATCTGGATTTTTGGTTCTCATCACAACAGCACCCGCGACCGCATCTGAGCCAAACAGGGACGAAGACGCACCCTTATTGACTTCGATCGTTGCCAGCGTGTCGACTTCAATGGCGTTGGGATATTTACGCTGCTCTCCCGCACCTGGGTTATAGCCTACAGGCTGTTGAACTCCATCAACCATGATTTTGACTCGCGACCCGTTCATACCGCGAATGTTGAAACCAGAAAGCCCAAACCGGCCACTGCCTTCTGCTTCAACGCCGGGTAGATACTTCACTGCTTGTTTAATATCGCTCGCCATATTTTTCTCAAATTCATCACTTGAGATCTTGCTAATGGAAGTTGAAACATCAGAGTAGGCTTGAGGTGTTTTTGTGCCAGAAACGACTACCACGTCGTCATAGGACTTGGCGTCTATTTCTGCGTGTAGTTGTGGCGCGAAGGCCAGCAATACTGAAGTAGCGATGAGCTGTCTTTTGAAGGGAAACTGGTACATCAATTTAATCCATAAATAAAAATGTGAGTAATGCCTTTAGAGGATGCCTGGGTGATAATACAGATCAAAATGATAATTACTATTATTATCGTTAAATGAATTGATCGAGCGAGCAAAAATTGTTCATCTTGTATAACTCGATAAGTTTTGCTATCACTGACAGACAGTTAGACAATACCCACCAAATTGTCGGTGATAAGGAATAGAAATGTCGGTGTCGATTACATTGGAAGCGTTAACCATATTGGATGCCATTGAAAGAAGAGGCTCCTTTGCCGCCGCTGCGGCTGAGTTCGACCGTGCGACTTCATCGCTCAGTTATCAAATGCAAAAGCTTGAGCAAGATTTGGATATCATGATTTTCGATCGCTCTGGCCATAAAGCGACACTGACCGAAGCAGGGAAACTGATTCTAGAAAGGGGTAGAGTCATTCTTCAGGCAACGGAGAGCATGATTAATGAAGCAAGATTGCTCGCTAATGGTTGGGAACTCGATCTAACCATTGCTTACGACAGCATTATTCCAGTTGCTAACTTTTTTGACCTTGTTGATAAGCTAGGCAATGTCAGCAAAACACGAGTCAAATTAGAAGAAGAAGTCCTTGCTGGATGCTGGGAGGCGTTGAGTGAAGGGCGTTGTGACTTGCTTGTTTGTCCACAGCCAGATGTATTGCCACAGGGAGTTAAAGCACAGCGTCTTGGTGAAATGTCGATGACATGGGTTGCCGCAACGGATCACTATGTACATAAACGTAATGGTGAGTTTGATAGCGAAGCACGCAGTAAATACCGAGTGATTGCCATTGCTGATACTGCTCGTGAACAGCCTGCATTAAGCGTCAATATTTTAGAGAAACAGCCACGATTAACGGTGTCTAATTTAGACGCGAAAGTTGAGGCTTTGGTCTCTGGGTTAGGAGTTGGAACATTGCCAACACAAGTCGCGGATAGACTGATAGCAGAAGGAAAGCTCAAAGTTATTAAAGATACTGAAGTGAGCAGTATCGATGTAGTTTTGGCATGGAAACGTAATCACATTGGTGAAGCAAAATCTTGGTGTATTCGACATCTCACTAAAACGTGGGATTTAAAATAAGGGGCTTTCGCCCCTTTATCATTTCATTTAATCAAGTCTCAACACCATATCGGCAACGCCATCCTCAAACTGCACATCGAGTTCAAAGCCAAGCTTTTGAGCGAGGGTAAGCATGCCGCGATTAGTGGGCATCGTCATGCCTGAGATTTGCTTGGTTTGCTTGCTCTTGCAGTAATCGATGACCTTGTTCATCAAGATACGACCAAGTCCATTACCTTTAAGATCTGAGCGGATCAAGATAGCAAACTCAGCATCGCTGTTATCCGGCGTGACGAGCACTCGAGATACCCCAATGATATGTGGCGTTTGCTGGCCCATATCAACAGCAACAAACGCCATCTCTCGGTCATAGTCAATTTGAGTGAAGTTCGCTAAAGCTTCATGATTGAACTCTCCCACATCGGAAAAGAATCGCTTGTAGAGATCTTCTTTGGTGACGTTATTGATGAAGTCCGCATGGTAGGGCTCATCTTCAGGTCGAATGGGGCGCAGGAGTACTTGAGTCTCATCACGCAGCGTTAATGTTTGTTCCATTTCAGTTGGATAAGGTCTAATCGCCAGCCTGGATTGCGGCTCTCCTTCATAGCGTTTAATCACGACGGAAGCATCGAGAATGGTAATGTCATCGCCATTAAGAAGTAGTGGATGAATATCCAGTTCGTGGATTTCAGGGCAGGCCACCACAATCTGAGAGATCTTTACTAAGAAGCCAGCAAGCTTGGCGAGATTGACCGCATTGGGCGATTGTTGGAACTTAAGTGTCCCTTTATTAATCGCGTTAATAATCAAATAGCGGGCGAGTGCCATGTTTAAAGGTGGCAACGCGGTGACGGCCTCACGCTCAATATTCCATTCTGAGCCACCTTGTCCTATAAAAATAGCCGGGCCAAATGTTGGGTCGCTAAGCACTTTGACACGAATTTCTTGACCGCCGGCTACTTTCGCCATCTGTTGTACCGTAAGACCCTCGATACGCGCATCAGGGTAAGAGAGTCGGGTGCGATCAAGAATGGACTGGGCAGCATTCGACACTTCTTGCGCATCTTTAAGATTAAGCATTACCCCGTGAATATCAGATTTGTGGGCGATATCCGGAGAGCGAAGTTTTACAGCAACGGGATAGCCAATATTATCGGCTAAGTGTATAGCTTCGCTTGGATCGTGGGCCAACCATGTGGGGAGTGTCGGTAAATTGAGAAGACCAAATAGCTGTTCACAGACATGAGATTCGAGCGATGAAGATCCGTTCGCTTCTGGCAATGTGGAGATTTGTCCTGCCAGCCATTCGTGTGCTTTGTCGAGTTGCTCCGTTGAATAGGAATCCGTCGTGGTCGGCGTTTCCATGAGCTGCCATTGATTTCGTCGGTACTCGACAAGGTGCATGAAAGCAGTCACCGCACTCTCAGGCGTTCGATAGGTCGGTATACCTTGACGGGTGAACAGAAGACGTGCTTCTTTCGCTGTCGCTTCACCGGACCAGTTCGTAAGGATATTAAAGCGTTTTGCTTTAGGGTGTGCTTGGATGGTTTCTATAACTTCATGCGCAGTTTGTGAAGGCTCGGCTGTTGCTGATGGGCTGTGCATGATAAGCAGTGCGTCAATGTCTTCACTGTCGAGTATACACCGTATCGCTTGGCAGTATCGCGCGGATGTCGCATCACCGCCCAAATCGACAGGATTCGATTTAGGCCAGTTTGTAGGCAGTACTTTATCAAACTCGTCAATAGTGTTCGCTGATAGTTGGGCTAAACTCCCCCCTTTATCCGCGAGCGTATCGAGCGCCATTAACGCTGGCCCCATACCATTGGTAATAATGGCTAAACGCTCCCCTCTGAGTGGAACAGAGTGGGTAAGTGTTTCTACCGCAGCAAACAGTTCATGAGTGTTATTTACTCGCAACATACCTGCTCTTTGAATCGCGGAGTCATACACAATATCGAAAGAGCGTGAACTCTGATGAGGTTGAGTCAAACTACCTGTTGTGTGTCGACCGGCTTTTAGTACCAAAATACGACGATTACGAGAAGCAGCACGTGCTGCAGAGAGAAAGCGTCTTGCATCTCGAATGGAGTCCACGTAGAGCAAGATAGCTTCCGTTTTACTGTCACGAGACAAATAATCAAGAATGTCATCGAAATCGACATCGCTACCATTGCCGATGGAGATGAATGCCGAAAAACCGATATTCTTGTCGTTAGCCCAATCCAAAATCGTTGTGCAGACGGCTGAAGACTGGGAAATGAATGCCAACTTCCCGGGTAAACAGTCAACTGGTGAAAAAGAGGCGTTGAAATTTTGCCAAGGCAGCAATACCCCAAGACTGTTTGGACCTACGATTTTCATTCCTGCTTGCTGAGCGATGCGCAAACATGTTTGTTCTATCGTATTGTCATTGTCATAAGGCACGGACATGTCCGAGGCCATTATGATCGCAACTTTAACCCCAGCGACCGCTAAATCGTTTATCAAATCAACATTTCTATCACCTCGGGTACAAAGGATTGCAATGTCCGGAACCAGTGGTAATTCACTCACAGAGCGATAACATAGAATCCCATTAACAGATTTGTATTTAGGGTGAACCGGTAAGATGGTGCCTTGATATCCGCCCATGAGAAGATTCTTGATGACGACGCTACCTGCACGATTCGGTTTACGAGAAGCTCCGATTACGGCGATAGAGCTGGGTTTGAAAAGCGTATCCAACGACATAGCGTCTCCCTGAGCGATGGAGTGATGGAGTGATGGGTATAAGATGCATTATTCAACAATACTAGACTAGCTTTGAATCGATTAAAGTTGGTTTGCTCTTAAATTTAGATATAACGTATTGCTGTGCCTCAATTATTGTGTAACATGTCACAGGTAGTTAAGACAGGGTTTTGGAATCATCGTTAGATGATATTCCTGTCTGATAAAGGATAGACAATAGTTAATTCAGGCAGTGATACGATGAAGAAAGTGGTAATAGTGAGCTTAGCTACCATGTTGGCAGCTTGTTCGTCTGGTGAGTTCACAGCAGAAGTGAAATCTGAAAGTTATCGTGAGGACTATCAACCGGTAGCAACAACCGCTGCGCCTGTTGCTGTCGCGACAACAGCAGTTGCAAATGCTGAGTCAGAAAAAGTAGCGAAGAGTGAAACAGTAGAACGTCAGCCTGCAAAAGCTCAAGCAGCGTCGGCTCAAACAGCATCTACTGCGACTAAACAAAAAGCAGCTCCAACAAAAGCACAGCCTGTTCAGGACAACAAAGTTGTTAAGATTGTCCCGCCGTCTAAAAAGCAAGCAGAGCAAAACGTTCGCTTTGGGTATACGATTCAAGTTGTTGCCGTAGGTAGCCAAGATAAAGTAACTCGCTTTGCAAATAAGCTACCGAACAGTAGCCAACCGGTATGGCAAAACTACAAAGTGGTAAATGGCACCAAGTGGTATGCGTTATTATACGGAGATTTTGCGTCTAAAGCGAAAGCGCAGCAAGCTATCAAAACTTTACCCCAGGAATTCCAAGACTTAAAACCTTTCGTTCGCAGCATCGACAAGATCAAAAAGTCCGATTACCCTACATTGAGCAAGCTTAATTAGTAAAATGAATTACCAAGATGCCCAGCGCTTAGATGCACTGGGCATTTTTGTATGCAAACTGCTCATCCGAGTGAATAAATGGCAAATTTAACAGATTTAGAACTGAATCTTGCTGTTCAATCGTTTATGATTCTTTGAAAGCAATCTAAGGACAAGCTTAAGATGTCAAAACTGAATATCCTGCTTCTATGTGGCGGCGGCTCTGCTGAACATGAAGTCTCTCTCGTCTCTGCGAACTATCTAGAAAGCCAACTCAAATTGAACACTAAGTTCAATGTCACCAGAGTTGAAATCACCAAAGAAGGTTGGAAGTGTAGCGATGGTCACCTCGTTGTTTTGGATCTCAACCAAAAGGCATTGGTGGGAGAACATCTTAAACTTAATATCGACTATGTCGTTCCTTGTATTCATGGATTCCCAGGAGAAACAGGTGACATTCAATCACTGTTTGAAATGGCGGGTATCCCGTATCTAGGTTGTGGACCAGAGGCAAGCAGTAACAGCTTCAATAAAATCACTTCTAAGTTATGGTACGACACCCTAGATATTCCTAACACACCATACCTTTTCCTCACTGAAAATGACGAAAAGTCTCACCAGGCAGCAAACCAAGCGTTTGATAAATGGGGTAAAGTGTTCGTTAAAGCGGCCAAGCAAGGGTCTTCAGTGGGTTGTTACAGTGTAACTGAGAAGTCTGCGCTAAACGATGCCATTGACGCAGCATTCGGTTACTCAGACCAAGTTGTCGTAGAGCAAGCGGTGAAACCACGTGAACTTGAAGTAGCGGCCTATGAATATCAAGGCAAACTGGTTATTACTCAGCCTGGCGAAGTGACAGCTCCAGATGGTGCGTTTTATAGCTATGATGAAAAGTACAGTGCAGATAGCCACTCGACGACTACCGTAGAAGCGACCAACTTAACAGACGAGCAACGCGTCATTATTCATGAGTCGGCTCACAAAGTGTTCACTCGAATGAAGCTTAAGCACTTGTCACGCATAGATTTTTTCCTTACAGAAGACAACAAAATCTATCTAAATGAAGTCAATACATTTCCAGGAATGACACCGATTTCCATGTTCCCAAAAATGGTAGAGCATTCAGGTGTGCCTTTTTCTGAGTTTTTAACTGATTGTATCGAATCTGCTTTTAATTAATCGTGATCTTTCTTAGTCTTGAAGAGTGATTTTTGCTCTTCTGACAGCGACGTTTTGCCACTGTATTGCAGTGGCATCGCTGGACTTGCCCATCGACCAAACTCTTGTATTTCTCTGATTTTCAGACCTTCGCGAGACAACGCCTGAACCGCGCCAACGCGTCCTGATTGAGAAGAAAAACTGAGTGCTTCATCCAAACCAAGTAACTGACTTGCACGCTTCAGTACCCGATGTATTGAAGAGTCATCGAGCGGCGAATCGCTGATATTACCGTGTCTATCGATAGCTCTGAACAGAACAGAGTAGGGAACATAGTCTAACCAACGCTGAATACTCTCACCCCCATACTCACTTAATCTATATTGTCTGTCATCTAATGTTACAGTGTAACCATTTTCGTCTTGTGCGATATCCTCGGCTGCTAAGGACTTTAGATCCCGGCGCTTTAGTGCACATTCGTACAATAGAAAGTAGATAGCCAAATCACGAATGTCTTTCTTTTCATCACTGTAAGATAAGAGGCTATGTAGCTTTGCCAAATGGTCAGCAGTAAAAGGGGTGGTTTGTTTGACTTTAGTGTAGCTAGCAATTTTCAATTGATTCATCACCAATCCTACCTGCCGTGAACGAGTAGGGTCTTTATAATCAAACAGATAGTGAACGACGGATATGGTGACAATGTAACGCCTGACGCTACTGTACTTTTTTTCTTGTCTCGTATACTCGATAAATTCAAGTAAGGTTGCTTCGGAGGCTGGCAATGAAGGATGACTATGTAAGTTACAAAACTCATTGAAAGTGCGCCAATCTTTAGACATAGCCAGATTTGTACTACGTGAGTAACAATTAGCAGTCATGTCAGCGAACTCTTGATAGCTGATCGAAGAACGTAACAATCCTTTAAATCTGTTAGCTTCGTCAGGTTCTGTTATTTGTGGGATGTCTTTTTTCATACTAATGCACTATAACTTAATTGATTGACTTACAATACCTGATAACATGTCAGGTGGACAGTGTTACTACAACGATACAAGAGAAAAGTCTTTATGGCTCTAGCGAGTTATCGAGGGTTTACCCTTAAATCTATCGGCTCTTCCAATCAAACATGGAAAGTCACTATTAAAAACCGCGAATTACAGGGTAACCTTGCTGCTGTAAAAAAGAGCATTGACTGGTGGTGCGACACCGCGTCGATCATTGACCCAGCGACATTAGCCGCAAGTTCCGAAAAAGCCCCAGCGAAAGGTGCTCAAGAAAACTTCAACGGGTTTACTATTCGTAATGATACGGGTGAAAACAACGCCTGGTACTGTATGTTTAATGGTAAACTTATCAAAGGTGGTAAGCTTGCTATACAAAGACATATCGAAGCGTACCTAATTGCAAAGAAAAAAGCCGAACTAGCAAAGAAATAATATGACTCTCGTATACTCAACGGAAACAGGCCGTATCAAAGAAGAAAAACAAAAGCCAGAGCGTCCCAAAGGCGATGGCATTGTTCGAATCCAAAAACAGACTAAAGGCCGCAAAGGAAAAGGAGTTTCGATCATCACTGGTTTAGACCTAGATGATGCGCCGCTCAAATTACTTGCAGCAGAACTTAAAAAAGTTTGTGGCTGTGGCGGCTCAGTAAAAGATGGCGCTATCGAAATCCAAGGCGATGCCCGAGATAAGATTAAAGCCGCTCTTGAAAAGAAAGGCTACACAGTAAAGTTAGCTGGCGGTTAATCAAACCAGAATAAAGCAAAAGCCAGCATAATTCAGGTGCTGGCTTTTCTGTATCTAGAACCACATTATCTAAATCGCAGATTAAGATAATGTGGTTATTAGGTATTTTATGGTAAATCGCTGTTATGGTTAAATTGAACATGTTTGAGGGATAGAGGAGCGAGAAAGGTAAACAAATCAAGCTCCCTCACGCTTTATTTAACATAATATACATAATACGCACTAAGGTTATGGGCGCAAAGTCGTAATGTCACTATTTACCAAAGTTAAAATGTCCTCCTAAGCTTTAATCATAGTTGGCTTATGAGGCCCTTAACTGATGCTAATTGCTATGAGTGATCACGAGATAAGTCGATTCAAAGTCCTGACGGATTTGCGAGAAAAACATTTAAGACAAATCGACGCTGCTGATATTTTGCATATCTCTACTCAACATGTCAGAACCCTAATAAATCACCTGGCAACTTAAGGTCTTCAAAGCTAGGTTCATGCAACTCAGGCCATCCATGAAACCGCCGTAATGATGATCGCTTTCGTATCATAATGCCACTAATGAATCATCCTACAACTGGTATCACGACATTCCTCCTTTGCCGTATTCGGTGACTAATGGGCGAAATCTTTGCCGCTATCAAATTATCCGTTCAAAACCTACTGTTGTTGGTCATTAACAATCATTCCTTTAGTTCCTATCACTCATGGTTCAACAGTGAGCTGAAAATCTGTCGTTTATTTTGATATTCGTACATACAGCTTTTGTAGCAAATCCGCGAAAGAAAATATAGTTACAACGTAACTGCTACTAGTAGTTCATTGGGTTTAGTTCTTTACCTTAGATGTTATGTAATTTAGAAAACTCAAGTAAAGCAATATGTGGCCGTAGCAATAGTTAGCATCAAGAAATAATTAGTTATAGTGCGTTATGGTGGAACCTATCAGTGCGCATGACGTAATCACTCAATCTACTCCAGATTAGAATTTTCGTACCCTTCGTAACTAAAACACTTGATCGACTCTGAAATAAAAACCGAACAACGCGACATCAATTAGATTAGTTACAACGTAACCAAAGAGCTTTAATTAAATATGCCCTTGTGCTGGCAAGAAAATCAATAGTTGCCCAACGGATCTAAAAGAAAGTGCGCATTCAAAGCTAGTAAGTTTGTAAACACCTACTGTCTCTGAAAATCCCGCGTTAAAAGCAGCATAAAACTCTAGTGGTTTACACTAAAGAAAATCGGCCTGTAATTAAATTACACAACCGCACCCCCAAGATTGCCACGATAGTGTTTTATGCTATAGTAAGTTATTGTTTTAACGGTGTATGTATGGATTTTATATGTTAGAAACAATGTTGCGTCGCCGCGAAATATGACTTATTGGATTTTTATATAGGTGGATTCCGGGCACAAAAAAACCCACCGTTTGGTGGGCTGATTATGCTAATCGCGACTATTTGTCTTCTTTATTGCTCATATCTTCACGAATTTCTTCCGCTACTATCTTGATAGCTTGGGCAGTACTAATGCCCTGCTTCATGAGCTCTTGAATTTTTTCGACAGCCGCTTGTTGTTGTTCATGGCTTAAGGTTGGTAAGTCATCAAACATATAGTCCTCCAGTTACAACGGACATTTGTGATTGGAGGACTATAGACGAATTCAGGTTAAGCGCAAGTCATTTAGATTAGTAGGTTGCTAGGAAGTTGACCGATGCACCCATCGCTTGTGGAGATGTATAGCTTGCCGCAACGGAAAGTTCAAATAGGTTAAGTGGACTTAGTCCGATACCCGCAGTTAATGTTCCTTCAGAATCTCGGGCAAGGTTTTTGTGATACCCTCCCCTTAACTGTATTTGACGAACTAAATCGACCTCAATACCAGCACGGAACATTTGCACGTCGTCATCAAATTGGGTGAATTTATTTTCTTTGTTCAGATCGTAGTCGATAGATAGCTGGAAATAGTCTGCAATAAAGCCAGCGCCTACTGTGTAGAGCGGCTGTAATTGATATTGATAGCCATAGGCAACATCGCGTCCACCTACAGTAACGAAACCACTTTTAGTGTCTATATTTCTTGAAAACAGGTTTCTCGCAGATATGCCCGCTCTAAAAGGGCCATGAAACCACAGAGCACCTGCATCTAAGTTAAACGCAGTTTCACCCGTAGAATCCTCACGAATATTGTCAAACTTAAAATCTTGTAGTGAATTCACACTGGTGTAGGTGTAGATTCGTTGCAGTTTTGGTGAGATACCAAATGAGAAGTGTTGGCCAAACAAGGTTTGGTATTTAGCTAACGATAACCCAACTTCTGTTACCGCAACAGATGCAGTTTTAATCGCAGTATTCTGCGCCTGTGTTACAGGGTCACCCAGATCTGGTGCAATATCAGGCGTTGCTACATTTTCGATGTAAGCTTTTCCAAATATATTCGCTGCAATAAATCGATTTGGAAGACCAAATGCAACAGCCCCTCCAAAATCAACTTTAGCTTGCGTACCATCTAACGCTTGTAACGCTGCTTGCGTTGCTGCCGCGTCATTTCGATCCGCAGCACTGAATGCATCATCGACTTTGTCGAGTAATTGGTCTTGATCATCGTAGCTGATCCCTAAACTTGGTACCAACATACCTGCGTCGTCATTACGGCGGTAAATGGCCGTTAGAGCTGGATTGTAGAAAGGAGCGGTTAAATATGAAGCCGACACAACGCCAGTGCCCCCCATTGCATCTCCTCTGGCATCGATCGAAAGTGTCGACGCTACGAGTTGGTTTGATGCCGTTGCTGTAGTAACGAGAAAAGCGAGGGTTTTTAGTTTGGTCTTCATATAAAAAATAACGCCGTTAATCCTTTGTGTAGGTATTAACGGCGTCAATTATAAATTCTTTAGCGTGTATGCTAGGAAATTAGTGAAAATGTGTTACTCGTCAGCAGATACATCAAATGTCTTGTTTATGATCTGCGCGCGTTCAAATCGAATTGGGCCTTGCCAGCGACTTTGCTTCATAGAAACTGCTAACACATATCGATCTGGTGCAATACCTTTCGTATCAAGTGTGGTTGGATAATCTGATTCGTATTCCTGTCCCCAGACCTGAGTATATTTGCCATCGATGTAATCAAATAGTCCGACTTCAAGTTTTGGCAACGGGCAATATGGGTTGAGAAGCGCGTTCTTTTCTACCTGCCACTTGTCTTTTGATGCCCATCTAACCGTTTGTTTTAACGCTTGATTAGTCAATATTAGCCATTGGCTCCAACTCTCACCGTTAACTAGTGAAACATCTAGACGATATAAACCGACTTCTAGTGGCGATGCTAAGTTATAGCGAATACCGTAAGTGGTCTCATCGGTGACGCCGTCACTACTTCCAGTAACATAGAACTCACTGTCGTTAGATACTCGTTTATCAACCCAACGCTTAAGGCTGATTTCCGAAACTACTTTATTTGAGTCCAGTTCAATCGTTGATAAATAAGTATCCCGACCTGGACTTTGAATTGTTTGCTGCTTCACTACAACATTTTCAACCCAATCAGGTAGTGGCTGCGATGAATAGCCTTTACCGCAATCTACACTGAGTGATTGCAGAAACAGCTTATTGATATGCGATCTTATGCTTTTACTTGGCTGCTGTTGCCACTCTTCAACTAACGATTGAAACATAGATTCCAGATCATTATTGAGCAAATGCTTATGCGCTTGAGAAATGGTTGAGGTTCCCTCAAACCAATCGGCACCAACAGATGTTGATGCCGACAGTAACGCTATGATTGCAAGTTTACGTGCGTTAACCATTAGCCCTTCATTTTGTAGCCAACACCGCGAAGTGTTTCAATTTCCAATCCTGGAAGTTTTTGACGAAGCTGAAGTACGTGTGTATCAACAGTACGAGTCGTTGGGAAGTGATTGTAACCCCATACGTGATCAAGCAGTTCATCACGAGTAAACACACGACCTAAGTTGCTAGCTAAGAACAACAGCAAATCGAACTCAGTACGGGTCAGCGTAATAAGATCACCTTTGTAATTTACTTCACGAGTAGCTTTGTCGATAACAAGGCTATCTGTCACTACTTTAGAGGCATCTTCAGCATCCGCTTCTGGAGCACGAAGCTGAGCACGAATACGTGCAAAAAGCTCTGCTTCAGCGAATGGTTTTGTGAGGTAGTCGTTTGCACCCGCATCAAGACCGGTTACTTTATCTTTCACGGTCACTAATGCAGTGAGCAAAATAACTGGAACATCTTTGGTTTGCTTCCAACCAGCTAGGTGCTGTACCGAATCACCATCAGGAAGCTGTCTGTCGAGAATTACCAAGTCTGCTTGTTCCCAATACTGTTCGACCTGAGAAATAAGCTCGGCGTGCAGGACGTTGTAACCCGCTAGTTCCAAACTTACCAATAGGCCATCAGCTAGATTCTTGTCGTCTTCAACAAGTAGCAGTGTCTGTTTCACAAGGTATCTCCAATATAAAAGTTGTTGGTGGGCCAACTAGGGACATTTTACCGCCCATTCGGCCAACCATGGATTCTACTATTGTAAGTCCTAGCCCTAATCCGGCCTTACTTACAAATGGCTTACGAAGCTCTCGCCAGTCCTTAGCTGTTAACTGTCCGTTGTCTATCACTTCAATTTTGAGTGAGTTCGATGACGTCACGACATTGACGCTCACAGGTGCAACACCATATTTAATTGCGTTGCGAATCAAGTTATCGATGCAGGTTCCAAGCCAATAGATGTTAATCTTAGCGGCTACATCTTGATTAATAGTCAATTTTACGTCAGCTTCAAACTCTTCTTCTGCTTTATAGCTTAGCCAATCCTGTACAGAAGGCAGCCATTCAGTCGCTAACGGCTTATTATCGGACTGCAAATAGTCTTTACTGGCCTCCGCCAATTGTCGCAGTCGGCGAGTATCTTCACAAAGACGTCGAAACTCATCATATACAGTTTCTGGTAAGTGCTCAAATTCTCGACGAAAACCTTCAACAGTTAAAGATAGACTCGCGATTGGAGTACGTAACTCATGAGTCAATATTTGCAGAACCAACATACGACTTTTCATCTCTTGTCGTTTAGAGTTCCAACGATATATCGACCAACCGATGACCAGCAAGATATTGGCAATGATCAGTACGATCATACTGATTCTTAGTACATCAGAATGATCTTCTACTTCCCAACACAAGTTGCCTCGTTGTACAAAACAAGTATTTGTCTGTGAAGCTAATTTAAAGTTCAATCCAGCTTGCTTGGCATTCTCGCGCCACATTGCCGAGTCAAACAAATAGTAACTATCCCCTCGCCTTAGCCAAAGTTCTGAGTTCTCGACAAACATAGATGAGCCACGAATTAGAGAGATCACCGTTGCTTCATCCATAATTTGTAAGCGCCCTAACAGAGAGCCTGGCGGTGCAAGTTCACGCTCCTTAATATGCATGTACTTTTGCAGCACGTCTTTTTTATCCGGATACTTGATGATATACCGCGCCGCATAAGTACCTCCCCCGGGGTGAATCAAACCACTTCGAGCAAACCATTTAGTCGAAAGCTGACGTCCTCCACACATAGCCCGAGTGTATACTAAAGGCTCCGTAATCAATGGGCTTAGTGGCAAAGTGCCGCTGCAGTTTTCTGCTAAACGATATAACTGCTGTATTTCTTTCAGAGGATACTTCGTCGTTTGCGGTAACATAGACACCGGCGTAAGTAGCTGCGTCGGGTAATCAGCTTGAATGACTCGAACATCGTATGAAGCGGTCGCTTGTTCATAATCGAAAAACTCTACGAACTTATCGATTCGTTCAGGCAAAGACTCAGCCATTACCGTATGGGAATAACTCAGAGGCAGTGACAGCAATAAGGTGTAAAGTAAGTTCTTCAAAAGACGCGTCTTGTAGATCGTTTGTTGGCATGGATTTTTACACATTATCGGCAAGAAGAAAGCTAAGTGCACGCAATTATTTTGTTAATTCACTGTTTGTTGATGTAAATGTGTACAAAAAAAGCCAGCAATCGCTGGCTTTTGAGAGTTAAGAGCTTGTATTGACTTATATCGTCTTAAAGCGCTTTTGAAATCGCATCGACACTGTCTTTCGCATCGCCAAATAGCATCGACGTGTTTTCTTTGAAGAACAGTGGGTTTTGAACGCCTGCATAACCGGTGTTCATCGAACGTTTAAATACAATAACGTTTTGCGCGTTCCAAACTTCAAGTACTGGCATACCAGCAATTGGGCTGTTTGGATCCTCAAGTGCCGCCGGGTTGACCGTATCGTTCGCACCGATAACAAGAACAGTATCAGTTTCGCCAAAGTCATCATTGAGCTCGTCCATTTCAAGCACGATGTCATAAGGTACTTTTGCTTCTGCTAGTAGTACGTTCATGTGACCTGGTAGACGACCCGCTACTGGGTGAATACCGAAGCGAACTTCAATACCTTGTGCACGAAGCTTTTCAGTAATCTCATGGACTGGGTACTGAGCTTGCGCAACCGCCATGCCGTATCCAGGGGTAATGATGACAGACTTACTGTTTTTCAGCATCTCTGCCACTTCTTCAGCTGTTGTCTCGCGGTGTTCGCCTTGCTCTTCATCACTAGAAATGACGATTTCTTGACCAAAGCCGCCAGCAATAACACTGACGAATGAGCGGTTCATCGCTTTACACATGATGTAAGAAAGAATGGCACCTGATGAGCCTACCAATGCACCTGTTACAATTAGAAGGTCGTTCGACAACATGAAACCTGCCGCCGCCGCCGCCCAACCAGAGTATGAGTTCAGCATTGAAACCACAACTGGCATATCAGCACCACCGATAGACGCAACCAAGTGGTAACCAAACACAAGAGCAATCGCCGTCATCACTAATAACGCGAACATGCTGCCATCAGCTTTCACGAAGTAGATCATTAGCAGTGTTGAAACAACGACAGCTGCGAGATTCCACTTGTGCTTATGAGGGATATTCAGTGGCGACGATGAAATTACACCGCGTAGTTTTCCGAAAGCAACAATAGAACCAGTAAAGGTCACTGCACCGATGAACACACCTAAGAACACTTCTACTAGGTGAATAACGTGGTGAGCGTGAACTTCAGCTGCTGCCAATGTTTCTACATTTGGAATTGCAGGTGGATCGATATAGCTGTTGTAACCAACAAGCACTGCTGCCAAACCCACAAAGCTGTGAAGAATCGCAACCAGTTCTGGCATTTCAGTCATTTCTACTTTCTTAGCGTAGAAAATACCAATCGCAGCACCGATAACCATTGCAACAATGATCCATGCGAAGCCTTGCGCATCTGGGCTAAAGATCGTCGCAATCAGTGCGATCGTCATACCCGCGATACCGTAGTAGTTACCGTTGCGAGCTGACTCTTGCTTAGACAGTCCCGCCAAACTCATGATAAAAAATAGTGCAGCTACAATGTAGGCTGCTTGTACTAATCCTGCAGACATTGTGACTCCTTATTTATCTTTACGGAACATTTCAAGCATGCGCTTGGTGACGGTGAAACCACCGAAAATGTTGATACTGGCAATCAATACAGCGATGAACGCCAAGAAAGAGACAACGCCATTGCCTTGACCTATCTGTAGCAGTGCACCAACTACGATAATGCCCGAGATCGCATTTGTAACTGACATCAGCGGTGTATGTAGAGCGTGAGTTACGTTCCATACAACGTAGTAACCGACAACACAAGCCAGTACAAATACCGTAAAGTGAGATAGGAATGCTGCAGGTGCAACGGATGCAATCCAACCAAATACACCTAGTGCCGCCACAAGTCCAGCCAGTTTTTTAACCGGAGAAGTCGGCTCTTCTACTTTTTCAGCTGGTTTTGGTGCTTGCGCTTTTGGCGCTTCAGGTTGTGCTGAAACTTGAATAGGTGGCGCAGGCCATGTGACCTCGCCTTCTTTCACGACAGTAACACCACGAAGAACGACATCTTCAAAGTTGATGTCGATGTTGCCATCTTTTTCTTTGCAGAGCAGTTTTAGAAGGTTAACAAGGTTTGTCGCGTAAAGCTGAGAAGACTGAGTAGGTAGACGACCAACCATGTCGGTGTAACCGATCACTTTTACACCGTTGTCAGTAGTAATCACTTGATCTGCGACTGTGTATTCACAGTTGCCGCCGTTGGCTGCAGCGAGGTCAACGATAACGCTACCCGGCTTCATGGCGTCAACCATTTCTTTAGTGACAAGTTTTGGAGCTGGACGGCCAGGAATAAGTGCCGTTGTGATGATGATATCGACGTCTTTAGCTTGCTCCATATAAAGCTCGGCAGCTTTTTTATTGAAGTCATCAGACATCTCTTTGGCGTAACCATCGCCAGAGCCCGTATTTTCTTGGTAGTCAACTTCTAGGAACTCAGCGCCCATTGACTCAACTTGCTCTTTTACTTCTGGTCGAACGTCAAACGAGCGAACAATCGCACCTAAGCTACCTGCAGCACCGATTGCTGCAAGACCCGCCACACCGGCACCGGCTACTAATACTTTAGCTGGTGGTACTTTGCCTGCCGCAGTAATTTGACCTGTGAAGAATCGGCCAAACTCGTGTGCTGCTTCAACAACGGCACGATAACCTGCAATGTTCGCCATAGAACTTAGTGCATCAAGAGCTTGAGCACGAGAAATACGCGGTACCGCATCCATAGCCATAACGTTAATGTTTTTGCTAGAGAGCTTTTCCATTAACTCTGGATTTTGTGCTGGCCAAACAAAACTAATCAGGCTCGCGCCTTCTTTAAGTGATTCAATCTCTTCATCATTTGGCGCATTTACTTTCAGAACTAAGTCTGACTGCCAAACTTCTTGTGATGAGATAATAGTTGCTCCAGCAGCTTCATAAGCTGCGTCGTCGAAGCTTGCAAGCACACCCGCTTGCGATTCCACTGAGACATCAAATCCCAGCTTTAACAGCTGCTCGACCGATTTCGGCGTTGCAGCGACTCGCGTTTCTCCCGCGAGGGTTTCTCTTGGCACACCTATCAACAAAACTGACTCCTTGTGTATCAACTTGTGAATACTTTTCTTACCAAACAGAAGTCAAAGGGGTGCTTGGAGCATTTTGGCACGCCAATTTGCATAGCCATTCCTTAACTATTGGCAGAAGTATTGTTCTTTTTTAACCAACTGGGTTCGTAACATCAAGCTATTTGTAACTAAAAGACATAATTTCATTACATATAACGGAAAGTAATGACTTTTAAACAAACCAATCTAGTAAAAAAACCACACGAAAACCCCATATTAGAGGTCATAACAGTGCAATATTACCTATACTTGGGAAATTTTCGTGTAAGTAGGTCATATTATGACAATATTTGCTGCAAACAGATGACCAACGTCAATTAAATCAATCAACTGAAACTGGTCTTTCCAGAACAAAAATGCATCAAAAATAGGGTTAGAAAATCTTCTCACCCATTTGGTCTATGAACATTTGCGCTTTCTTAAGCATGAGTTCATTGGCGTCACCCTCGGTTCCGAGTACATCAGAGCGAATGAATCTGTGTTCTTTGACTTCGTCGTCAAATGTCTTAGTGATTCGACCAGCAATACGATATTGGCCATTTTCTGCAATGGCTTCTTGGTAAATGAGGAACCCTTTGTACTCAACAGGTTCGACTTGCTTTGGCTCTGGCGATTTACCGCCACCAAACAATTTTGAAAACAGTCCCACAGGCTTTCCTTAACGGCAAGTTATCTTATAAAAGCTCATGTTCGCTATTTTCCATTTTAGGGTCAACTTGAATCTCGCAAAGTTGTCGAGCTAATGCCGAATTGAATTGATTATTCCCGCAGCGATTCTATGGTTTCTAATGACATGAAATTTCTAAACATTTAATTGCAAACCGTATTTTTATAAACGTTGCGGGAAAGGATCAGGTTTTGGACTTCTAAATGACAAAATACTTGGCAAAACATTAAATTACCGTATGCTAAAGCACTGTATAATAATCTCTATTGAAGTACCTGAGTTCTTATTTAATGGCGACCTCTTTTACCAGTTCAAACCTATTTCGTCTCTTCATGCCCGTGTTGATGATGATTGGTGTATTGGCTGGTGTAAATCACATCATTGACGCTACTCAAGCTAACTCCGGCTTCGTCACCAACCTCCCTTATATCTTGTTTGCTACGGCAATCGCGCTTAGCCACACTTTTAAGCAGTCTCGAATGGCAATGGTGGCTCTATCAATGCTACTTGCTTACTTAGTCGTGCAAGTTCGTCTGCAAAGTCCACTAAGTTCTGGCACTACATTACTCGAGTTGTCATTGTTGAGTTTGTTGCTCCCAGTTTCTTGCTGTCTCGTTTATCTGTTTTCTGACACTGGTGTAATTAGCCGCGGCATGGCGATCTTTGGTGTTACGATTATGAGCTTCGTTGGCTGGACCGCACTAATACTGTCTCATTTTGCTGGCGGTGGATTTCTAGGGTTTGAAAGTGACTTGCTGATGGCGTTTCCTCAAATCTCACGGCTACCATTGGTTTTAGTGCTTTTTACTGTAGCGATAGTCGGGGCGACTGGTATATTTCTGCTTAACTACAACCGCCCTATTGACGCTGCAGTCTTTGCCTCAATATTTATGGCAGGCGGCACGTTCATCTTCTTTCATATCCCTTACATTTCGAGCACGCTATTTTCGTTATCAGGTGTATTGATCATTATTTACGTCATTTCCGCTAGTCATCAAATGGCGTTCAACGATCGATTGACAAACATACCAGGCCGACGCGCACTCGAAATGGACATGAAGCATTTGGGAAGAAAGTTCACCATCGCTATGCTCGATGTTGATCACTTTAAATCATTCAATGATACTTACGGCCACGATACTGGTGATGACGTACTTAAACTGGTCGCATCACGCATGACTGGTGTTGGTGGTAATGCAAAAGTATACCGTTATGGTGGTGAGGAGTTCACTATCTTGTTCAAAGGTAAAACTGCAAAAGATAGTAAACCCTACTTGGATGAACTGCGTGAGCAAATTCAAGACTATCAGATGGTTATTCGAGACGAGACCAAGCGCCCTGCCAATACAAAACAAGGCGTGAAAAAGCGCGGAACTAAAAATGATCAGTCAACGGTGAGTGTCACTGTTAGTATTGGTGCAGCCGACAGCAAGACGACTCGCAAACCTGAAGACGTGCTTAAAAAGGCGGATAAAGCGCTTTACAGCGCTAAAGAGAAAGGCCGAAACCAAGTACAGTGCGCGCGATAACCACATTGTTCTCAATCAAAGACGTTACTCCTGGTTAAAGAACAGTACTATACTGCCCCCTTTCAAGTCACTACCGTAATTGACGCTGAGTCCAATTCCAACATTGTCGACCATCGGAATATGAAATGGCGGCGTTAGCAACCAACCCACCGTCCCTTCATAGTAATGACTCGAGCCTAATATCCCTATTGTGTCACCGCCGATATCGACTCTTCGTATACTGGTATAAACCGTTTGAATCGAGCGACCCCAGTCAGTCACATCATAAAAGAGCTTCGCTTCATTTGACCAATACCATCCTTCCGGCGTGCCAACATCTCCATCATTTGCTTGGCCCCAACCATAACCAGAAAAGTAGTTAAAGTTAGATCTAAATTTCACCTCACCCCAGTCTTTATCTTTGGTGTAATTGAATCCGACTTTTGGTTGAATCGATGTCGACCAAGCCGTTGTATTCACGAGCTTTCCATCAATAAAAGGCTGAAACAACTTGGAAAATGGGGATTGAAAATCGTAATTACTATTGAGGTATTGAAGATGGATACCGACGCCAGTTTCAAATGTCCAGTTTGGTGTAAAGTTGATTTCTTGCTCATAACCACTAAAGACACCGAGGACATATTTTCTGTGGCTATCTGGCCCATCTATAATTTGATCTTCAATCCTAAGCGCAGAAAAGCGTATGACAGCACGTTGTTGGAACATCTTATCATCGGAAAGATCGAAAGTAAGAGGCAATGCTGATACAGCAATATTCTTGCGCTTGTCGAGTGCGTCTTGGGAACCAATATTTTCGTTGCCGATATTAAATACGGTATTGGGATCAAAGTCTTTAAACCCGAGCGTCAAAGCTTCACTGTCCGTAAGAATAATTGCGGCAGCAAAGTCCTCTTCGAAGATGTCCCTAAACTCCGGGTCAGCCTGAGCTGAAAAGTGACAAATTATCGCTGCAGCCACAAAGCTTTGAGAGACTTTTAACAAAACAACCTCATAAATGAACCACTAAAAACCTGACTAACTGGCTTATTAATTTACTTACTTGAATCGAGCCTAAGGCTAAGAATAGCAAAAGCATCACCCGATAAAGTAACGCTTTGTCATGACGGTAGCTAAAATTCGTCTTAACCAATCACTTTGAATAAGTGCTTAGTCGTTGTTTTAACAACCATTGATAGGATAAGAGATATTATGAAGTCGTACTAATGATATCGCTCTCTAGCTGCAATACGTAGCGATTACGACCACTTCGTTTCGCTTGATAGAGCAGCTTGTCGGCTCTTTCATACAGCTCATTAATGGATTCAGTCCCTGTTGGGATAGCACTATAAACACCAAGTGACAGCGTCACTCTATCTGCAGTTTGAGAGTACTCGTGTGGAATGTTCAACGATACTATCCCGTCTTTTACTCGTGCTGCATTTTCTTCTGCTTCGGCTATATCACTTCGACTGAGCAATATAACGAACTCCTCCCCACCATAACGCCCTACATACTCACCAGAACGGATGAACATGACGTCTAAAAACTGAGCAATGTTAATTAAACACTGGTCGCCTTCGGTATGTCCGTAGTTATCGTTGAACGCTTTGAAATGATCGACATCCATTAGAATCACAGAAAGCGGCATTTGATGTCGGCCGTGCCACTGGATCAGCTCGGTCAATTTTTGATCCATATAACGGCGATTAAACAGTTTGGTTAGGCCATCTTCATTTGCTTGATGCTGAAGCGCTCGGTTCGCTTCTTCCAACTGAGAACTGGCTTGTTTTAACTCACGTCTCATGTGAGCAATACGCTGCATAGCAATCAATTTTGATTGCAACACAATCTTGTTGACGGGTTTTACAAGATAATCGTCACCACCCGCATCGATCGCTTTAGCGATCATTTCCGGCTCATCGTGACTACTTAGGAAAATGATAGGGATCCAATCGGCTTTGTAGCGTAGACGTATCTCTGAGGCGACTTCAAACCCGTCCATTTCAGGCATTGAGATATCTAGGAGCACCAACTCAGGGTCAAACGTCGGGTAAAGCGCGAGAGCCTCTCGCCCACTCGCTGCAACCTCAACCTCATGCCCCAGTTGTTTGAGGCGTATCTGCAACTGCATTCTTTCCAACTGAGCGTCATCAACGAGGAGTATTTTCATCGAAGATTCTATGGACATCATAAGCATCCTTGTCTTTGTATTACGCCGATGTATTGTTAATATCAACCACATATTAGGACAATATTCAAACAGTCCCACAAAAATCGCAATAATAACAGCTTGTTTAGGCCGAAAACGAAGTTTTGGCTGGGCATTATCTAATGAGTTGGATTATTATTGTCTTTTAGGAAGGTAATCGCAGGATTATCGATAAACGTTATACAGAGAAAGCTGCATGTCTGACACACAAAATACTGAAACCCCAATCGTAGACCTAGAAACGATATCCGCTGAGCTAAAGCAGGTTATCCTATTTGACGAGGTGCCAGAAGAGCTTTACAACATGGTAGTATCGATTCACGAAGTGACTGAAGAAGCAGTTCGTGAAGCATGGGATTCACTGCCAGCCAGTGCTCAAAACATCCTAGACAACTTTGAACAGTTCCACGCGTTGATCTCGGTTAGCCAAGCTTTCGCTGGTGTAAGCGCTCTTGAAGAGTTTACAACAATGGAACTTCCAGCAGATATGAGCGACGAAGATAAAGAATCTTACAAAGCTGAGCTTCTTGATAAAGTACTGCAAAACTGCATCAAAGACATGGTTAAGCAAATCAAGAAAGCGCGTCGTGACGCGATTCTAAAGCGTGACTTCAAAGAAGTATTCGTGAAGTAATCGCTATAGAAGATCAAAAAGCCACATTGTCATGTGGCTTTTTTTATAGGTGGGGTTCAAGCGCGACGTCTTTTTGCGCGACACTCACACCTTTAATTTGAGCGTACACCGATTGGCCTACGTTCAATTGCAGGTCATCCACTGCCCACTGGGTAACCGTCGCAACAAGTTCACAGCGACCTCCTAAAGACAATACCACTTCAACACTTTGTCTTGGGGTTCCTTTTCCGCCCTGAGCAATGGTTTTAATGGTACAAGGTAAAATATTTCGAATGGACGTATTTATCGCTCGGCTTAGTGCAATTGAAACGTCGTTAGCTCTAACTCGCAATCGCACTGTTTCACCGACGGCCGCTTCCGTTCGCTGCACCCATAAGTAGTGATCGTTCGTTAACGCCACTTTCGTCAGGCCATACGTATCATTTTGAGCGACCACCTCACCTTTAAATAGTGCGCTTTTGTCAGAAAACGATTGCCACGATTGCATGATTTTCGTACCCCACACATGCTCAATCAAACCGGATTCGACAATGCAACCCTCATCAATAATAACCAGGTGCTGTGCCAGTCGCAAAATCTCATTAAGGCTATGTGTCACGTATAGAATCGGGATATCAACACGACTCGACAATGCTTCTAGAAAAGGCATTAACTCGCGTTTTCTCGGATTATCAAGTGACGCTAATGGTTCATCCATGAGCAATACCTTAGGCTTGCTCAGTAGTGCGCGTCCGATAGCAACTCGCTGTTTCTCCCCTCCAGACAACGAACTTGGATAGCGATTCAAAAGCGGCTCAATAGCAAGCAGCTCTACAATTTCATTAAAATGCCCCGCATCATTTTTAGTGACCCCGTAACGCAAATTGCGCTCTACAGACAAATGAGGAAATAAACGTGCGTCTTGGAATACATAGCCTATTTCTCGCTTTTCTATCGCGAGATCAATCCCCTGGCTGGAATCAAATATCGTTCGACCATTAAAGTGAATATGCCCTGAATCTGGTTGGACTAACCCACTAATAAGGTTTATTAACGTGGTCTTACCCGCGCCAGAGCGCCCAAAGATGGCACTGATACCACTCGAAGGCAATGAAGCTTTTAGATGGAATGCTTGCTCACCAAATTTTTTGGTTACATCGATATCTAACCTTGTCATTGTGTCACTCCTAAGCGGCGTGCCACCCACCGGTTAAGCGATTCAGAGAAATAGAGTGACGCTAGCGATATCACAATAGAGATGATACACAGTCTCATCGCTGCGTCTTCAGCGCCCGGGGTTTCTAAAAAACTGTACATGGCTAAAGGGATCGTTTGGGTTTCACCGGGAATATTCGATACAAAACTGATCGTTGCGCCAAACTCACCAAGGCTTCGAGCGAACGACAGCATGGTACCGCTAATAATACCCGGAATAACAAGCGGTAGCGTGATGGTGAAAAACACCTTTCTCGGCGATGCGCCTAGCGTTCTAGCGGCCTGTTCTAGCTTGTGATCGACACTATCCATCGACAAGCGAATGGAACGAACCATCAAGGGCAGCGCAACGATAATGCAGGCTAATACTGCACCTCGCCAGCTAAAACTAAAACTAACGCCAGTTAGCTGATAAATAAACTGGCCTATGACCCCTTGCTTTCCCATGGAAACCAAAAGCAAATAACCCACGACAACCGGCGGCAGAACTAAGGGCAAATGAATCACGCTGTCTAAAACACTTTTACCAATGAACTGCTTTTTGCTTAGTAGCCACGCGAAAAATACGCCAATTGGAATCAACCAGAGAATGGCGACACCGGCCACCTTCACACTGAGCTGTATCGCTTCAACTTCATAGTCAGTCAGCATATTAAAGTTTTGCTTCCTTATCTGTGATAAATCCATGTTGTCTTAATATGGTTTGCCCTTGTTCTGAAGCGACAAACTCAGCAAACTGCTTGGTCTGCATGTCATGGTTGAGTGTCACTAAAGGATAGTCGATAGCATCGTGACTCGAAGCCGGAAATTCAGCCAGTTTAGTGACACCGTCACCAGCCATTAAATCCGAACTGTATACGATACCTAAAGGTGCCTCTTTCCTATCCACGAGTGCCAGAACCTGCCTTACATTGTTCACCGGCGCTAATTGACTACGCACAGTTGACCACAGCTTTAACGATTCCAATGCCTGTTTCGCGTAAATACCCGCTGGTACTGCGTTAACTTGTCCGATTGCTATTCGGTCATCATTAAGGTACCGCTGCCAATCACTTTGGTTTGAAATATCAAATGACCTTACTTCACCCTTTGATTTGCTAGTGATTAGAACCAACTTATTTCTGGCGATATGTTGAATATCATCTGAGCTGATCACCTTTTGGGAGACGAGATAATCAACCCAGCGCGCGTTGGCAGAAATGAACACATCCGCGGGCGCCTCTCTTTGAATCTGTCTCGCCAATGAAGATGAGCCCGCGTACACTGCCCTTACTTCAATGCCATACTTATGTTCAAACGTTTGAGCGAGTTCATTGACTGCATTGGTCATAGAGCTTGCAGCAAATACGGTGAGTGGTTTAGCCATTGCAGGTTGAACCATTGCAATATGTGACAGCGTAACTAAAAGCAGAGTAATTACAGTTCGCATTAACGGCGTTTCCTCTTCAGAACTCTTTATCTTTTTTCCCTGATAATTCAAGATCAGGCCACAGTTTTACAAGGTCTAGATGCTGTTCAATCGCATCCGCGATTCTATCGATGGCCGACTCTTTCTCATCGTTGATCGCAAACGACTCAATATCCGCTCCGTTCACCCAGCGGCAGACCAACTGAGTCACTTCCGGAGAATCAAAGAAACCATGTACGTAGGTGCCAAACACTTGATTGTCACTGCTGACCGCTCCATCAAACTGCTTATCATCAAAGCTAACCGGCTGCTTGTCGCCAACAGTTGATCGGCCTGCATGAATTTCATAGCCAGAGAATGGTGCAGAGCGATTTTCAAGAGTAAGGGTTCCATTAACGTTGGTAAGCTGCTTCTCACTTTCCAATACAGTGTCGAGTTGAAGCAGGTTCAAGCCATCACTACTTCCAGCGGAGCCTTCTATTCCTTTAGGATCTGCAATAGTATTGCCAAGCATTTGATAACCTCCGCATATCCCCATCACTTTGCCGCCAAAACGCAGATGCTTGTAGATATCTTTATCCCACCCCTGCTCTCGAAGATAAGCAAGATCATCGCGCACAGATTTAGTCCCAGGCAATACAATCAAATCAGCGTTATCTAAACGTTCACCTTTACCTACATATCTAAAATCGATATCAGGATGCAGACGAAGTGCATCAAAGTCGGTGTGATTGCTGATACGTGTTAATACAGGGACTGCGACACTGAGCTTTGTACTGGACTTAATATCATGTGAGGCATCTATGGCGTCTTCTGCTTCGATATTTAGGCCATGCAAAAAAGGTAATACACCGATAACGGGCTTACCCGTTTTTTCCTCTAGCCAATCTAAACCGGGTTCTAGTAATGATATATCACCACGAAAACGATTGATGACAAAACCCTTCACGCGCTGCTGCTCAGATTCCGATAATAAGGCCAGGGTGCCGTAAAGATGGGCGAAAACACCACCTCGGTCTATGTCTGCGACGATAATAACAGGGATATCTGCTTCTTCTGCGAACCCCATATTGGCGATGTCATTCGCTCTGAGGTTAATCTCTGCTGGGCTACCTGCGCCTTCAATAACCACGGAATCAAAACGGCTACTAAGCTTCTCAAACGAGTCAAGCACATAAGGCATAGCAAAGCGTTTGTAATCATGAAAACCCACTGCGTCCATATTCGCATGGGCTTTGCCTTGGATAATTATTTGCGCGCCGGTATCAGAATTTGGCTTAATCAACACCGGATTCATATCAACGGTAGCCACTACATTCGCAGCTTGGGCTTGAACCGCCTGAGCGCGTCCAATTTCACCGCCATCTTCAGTAACTGCACTGTTTAATGCCATATTTTGTGGTTTAAATGGGGCAACCATTATCCCTTGGCGTGCTAGAACGCGGCATAACCCTGCCACTAATACACTTTTACCCGCATCGGATGTCGTGCCTTGAACCATAAGTGCTTGTGAAGTGCGGCGCATATCGTGCAAATTTCCTTAATCAATAGTCCGATTAGTTTACCTTTTTTACTCATCACGACCAACGCTTCACATTGAAACTTAACGAATTATTGGACACCCAATTGACTAAAGCTTCGTCAATTATGCCTACAAGCTCTCGATATCGTTAAAATGGTCTGTATTTTGCAATTAGTTTTTTTATATACTTAGTCAATTCAAAATTCGAGATTATATCGATATCTTTTTATCATGGAGTCCTCATGCTAGGTAAAGCAAGTCGAGCTGCGCTGTTAACATTGGCAGTTGCCGCCCCTACGCTGGTTCAAGCGAACAATTTTAACTATAACTCTTTCGAAGTCCGCTTAGGTGCTAACCCAGGTACAGTAGGAGCTGAGTTTACGACCTTCTTTACGGAAAATACGCATATTATTGCTCGTGCAGACAGTCGCTTTGAAGGTGACTGGGATGTTGCCGGTGGTTTAGGCTTTAACGGCCCCATTGGTCAATTCGCCGATGTTTTCGGTCAACTTTTGGTGCACAATGTGAAAACCAAGGACGACGAAAAATTTGATAGCGAATTTATGTCTGAGTTCAATATCGGTTCACGCGTTTGGCTTCTTCAGAATGTTGAAGGTGTAGGTCAAGTCGGTATGCTAAATCGCCGTGATGATACCGTGTTTATTTGGAGTGTGGGCGCGCGTTTCCACTCTACTGACGCACTATCACTAGGTGCAGACATCAAAGATAGCGGTATTTACGGTCCTCAAGTACAGATGTCCGTAGAGTTTGGCTTCTAAACTCTACTGTATTATCTATTCACCACGCTGCGAAGAATTAAAAAGGGCTTTCCAAATATGGAAAGCCCTTTTGTTTTATTTGGTTGGTTTTGGCTGAACGTATTTACGGCTTACGTCTACAATTGCCACATCTCTAAAGAAACTTCTACCTAATAATACTGGGTATTTTAGGTGGGTTCTATCAGCAAGAGTAAATTCCGTCTTGCTAGTCATGTCACCAATTTTAATCACCGAAACGATGACTGGGCGCTTATCACTCTCTTCTGAGCTTGACTGCTTTACTTTTACCCAACGGTCAACTGGCATCGATACTTCTTTAGATTCCACACCATCGTGCTTCACTTTAAATTTAACCCAATCTTTACCATCACGCTCAAATGGGACAATATCAATGGCGCTAAGCGAAGAGGTTGTCGCACCAGTATCGACACGTGCCTTTGTCGTCACTTTCATATCCATAAGGCGAACATATTCTTGCTCACCTAGGATTAACTTGCCGTCGTCACTCTTAACTGGAGCTGGCTTTGGCTTCTCCGCTGGTTTGGTTTCTTTTACTGGCTCCTCCGGCTTTTCCGGTTTCGCTTCAGTCACCTTCTCTTCCGGTTTTACTTCTGGCTCAACCGGTTCAGCTTTTGGTGCTTCTGGCGTCGCTTCTGCTGCCGGTGGCTCAACCGGTGGCGGAGTTTGTGTCGGTGTTGTCGAACACGCAACCAAGCCACCAGATAACATTAATGGCAATATCGCTTTCCAAGGTTTCATTCATTCACCTTTATTATTTTTAGTAGTTTCTATTATCGTCTTTATTTTTGACTAACAGCGGCTAATGCATCGGCAACATATGGCAATTGAGACTCAGAAAGTCCAGCGATGTTAATACGTCCATCGTCAACACCATAAATAGCATAGTCCGTGCGCAATCGTTGCATTTGCTCTGCTGTAAATCCTAGCACAGTAAACATGCCTTTGTGAGACATGATGAAGTCAAAATCAGTCGATGAGCCAGTTTGCTTCACTGCTTTACATAAGCCATCACGCAAAGATACAAGTCGTTGTTGCATCTCAGAAAGCTCTGTTGTCCACATAGTAGTTAAATGGTCATCTTTTAGAATCGTTTTAACCAGCGCCGCACCGTGGTCAGGTGGCATGGTATATGTTGAACGCGCAAGCGTTAGCAGCTTACCTTTAGCATTATTCGCTTCAGCTGCGTTTTTTCCAATGACAATCGCTGCACCTGTACGCTCACGGTACAAGCCAAAGTTTTTGGAACAAGACGTAGTCAACAGCATCGCTTCCACATTTTCTGCCATGTGACGAAGACCCAATGCATCTTGCTCTAGCCCATCACCAAAACCTTGGTAAGCAACATCGACAAAAGGAACAAAACCGTTTTTAACGCTAAGCTCGGTGATCGCTTTCCAGTCGTCTAGCGCAATGTCCGCGCCTGTTGGATTATGGCAACAACCATGCAGCAATACTACATCGCCCTGACCTGCTTGACTAAGATCGGTCAGCATCGCATCTCGATCCACTTGCTTTGTTACTACATCGAAGTAGCGATAAAACTTAACCTGCAAGCCAGCAGCTTCCATAACAGGCTTATGGTTTACATAGCTTGGGTTTGATAACCATACTGTTGTACCTGGGGCAGCTACATTCATTAGGTCACCCAGCATACGCAAGCCACCACTTGCACCAGGGGTTTGAATGACCGACATACGGTCGTAAATAGGTGTTTCACCAAAAACCACTTTCGCGATGCTTTGGTTAAATTCTTCACATCCGGCAAGCCCAACGTAGGCTTTAGTCTGTTGCTCTGAAGTCACAATGCGCTGAGCTTCGGCAATAGCCTTCATGATTGGAGTTTGACCGTCGCTATTTCTATATACACCAATGCCAAGATCGACTTTGTCGGTACGAGGATCATTTCGGTAAGCTACGGAAAGAGAAAGAATAGGATCGAGCACTGGCTCGGGTAACTGAGAGAACATGAAAGTCACAACCCTTTGAAATTCAAGCAATGGCCTTCACGTTATCATTAGATTAAAAATATTGAAATAGTTTTGTTATTGGTGAGGGCGATTCATTCTGTAAACCTAACTGTAAACCAGATTAACTCCTCTCCATATGTTGCATAAAAGATCATCAGTTCCAATGAAATTAAGTGCTCTGCGGCATTAAAAAAGGAGCCGAAGCTCCTTTTTTTTGCATAATCAATGTTACACATTTGTAAATCGGTGTATAACCTGGTTTGCACTTCCGCGCCATTCTAACTCTGGATCGGCGAGATCTTTCTCGAATTTGCCGTCCACCAGCACATCAATAAGATCAACCACTTGCTTTTGTTCTGTACTCAGGTCTGTAAGCACATACCCAGTCCAAAGCCAAATATCCTTTCCTTCACACTCTGCTCGTACACGCTCCACCAGTTTAAGTACAGCGCTCACATTCGCAGGATGAAGTGGATCTCCCCCAGATAACGACAGACCGCGCTTTCTAATTCGACTGTCGTTTAAGTCCGCTATGATTTGGTCTTCAAGCTCTTGGGTAAACAAATGACCAGAATGCAATGACAGAGTCGACTGATTATAACAACCACGGCATTGATGCACACAACCAGAAACAAAGAGAGTACAACGCGTACCAGGTCCATTGACCACGTCGATTGGATGATACTGGTGATAATTCATGGGTTGTGACTCTCTTTACTGACTTCTTTGTTTAACGATTACAGGTGCTTAACGCGGCGTTTAACTTCTTCTTGTTTACCGAAGTTAAAAGGACGAGCATCCGGGCTACCTAGATAGCCACACACACGGCGTGTTACTGACACGCGGGTAGAGTCATGGTTACCACATTTAGGACACGTAAAGCCCTTACTTGTACAGTCAAACTCACCCATGTAGCCACATTCATAACACTCATCAATTGGTGTGTTTGTACCGTAATATGGCACTCGGCTGTAACTGTAATCCCACACGTTCTCTAGCGCTTCGATGTTACGCTGCATATTCGGGAACTCGCCATAGCAGATAAAGCCACCTGACGAAATTTCTGGATACGGCATCTCGAAATCGATCTTGTCGTACGGGTTTACCTTTTTCTGCACATCTAGGTGGAAGCTGTTGGTGTAGTAACCTTTGTCTGTTACGCCTTCAATCACACCAAATTCTTTAGTATCAATTTGGCAGAAGCGGCTACATAGGTTTTCACTAGGTGTGCCGTATAGGCTAAATGCGTAACCTGTTTCTTCAGCCCACTTGTTCACAACTTCTTTCATATGTTTGATGATATCCAGCGCCATATCGCGCATTTGATTATCATCGTACATGTGAGTTTCTGTACCAAAAAGTGCAGTCATCGTCTCGTGGATACCAATGTAACCTAGAGAGATAGACGCACGACCATTTTTGAAGATTGGTGCAATGGAATCATCCGCTTTCAATCGAACGCCACAAGCACCTTCCATATATAGAATAGGTGCAACGCGCGCTTTAACTTTTTCTAGACGACTAATGCGTGTTTCTAGTGCCTTACGAGCCAGTAACAAACGGTCATTCAATAGCTCATAGAACTTATCAACGCTGCCCTTCGCTTTGATTGCGATACGTGGCAAGTTCAAGCTCACAACACCTAGGTTGTTACGACCTTCATGTTGCAGTTCGCCATTCTCTTCGTAAGTATTCAGGAAGCTGCGGCAACCCATCGGAGTTTTGAACGAGCCTGTTACTTCAACCACTTTGTCGTAGTTTAAGATGTCTGGATACATTCGCTTAGATGCACACTCCAAAGCCAACTGCTTAACATCGTAGTTTGGATCCTCTGACTTGTGGTTCAATCCATCTTTAATTGCGAATACCAGTTTCGGGAACACCGCTGTTTTTGCGTTTTTACCAAGGCCAGCGATACGGTTCTTAAGGATCGAAGTTTGGATCAACTTCGATTCCCAGCTCGTACCTAGACCAAAGCCAAAGGTAACAAAAGGAGTTTGACCATTCGCGGTATGAAGTGTGTTTACTTCGTACTCAAGAGATTGGAATGCGTCATAACACTCTTTCTCAGTACGTGATTGAGCGAACGCTTCTGGTTGATGAATATCCCAGTCTTTCGCGATTTCAAAATGTTTGTCGTAGCTTGCTTTTACATAAGGCGCGAGTACTTCATCAATGCGGTTGATCGTAGTACCACCATAAATATGGCTCGCTACCTGCGCAATGATTTGTGCCGTTACCGCTGTCGCAGTTGAAATTGATTTCGGTGTATCAATTTCTGCATTACCCATCTTAAAGCCATGCGTCAGCATGCCTTTTAAATCGATAAGCATACAGTTAAACATAGGGAAGAAAGGTGCGTAATCTAGATCGTGATAGTGAATATCACCCTCATCGTGTGCCTGAACCACATCGCGTGGCAAGATGCGAGTTTTCGCATAGTGCTTAGCAACGATGCCAGCCAGCAGGTCACGTTGGGTTGGAATCACTTTACCGTCTTTGTTAGCGTTCTCATTAAGAAGATCGGCATTGCTCTCTTCAATAAGGCCTTCGATCTCTTTAGTCAGAGCGCTTTTCTTTTCGCGTGAAATATCACGGTCATGACGATACTCGATGTAAGAACGTGCTAGCCCTTTGTATGGACCTTGCATCAACTCGTTCTCTACGAGAGTTTGGATTTCCTGAATATCCACATGTTCGCAATCCTGCAGCTTGAGCTCGACCGCTAACGCTACATTTTTAGCATAGATTTCGAGTTCCTTATCTGCATGTTCCGCCGCACTTACCACAGCAGCTTCAATACGATCCTTTGTAAACGGAGCACGAGAGCCATCTCTCTTGATTACGATTGTTTTCACCCTTTCTCCTTACCCCTAGCATACTCACAGACTTATCCACAAACACACTATATAGGGTTGTTACTTTTTCTTCTGACACAATATATTGTGGTGTATTTAACGAGAAGCACCAACTGAAAGTATTGATTTAGATCAATAAAAACTGGGTAGTGAACAAGAAGAATTCGATCTAAATGAACTGGATCTCATACCGTGTAATTTCAAAATAAGACACGAATTTTTGGTCAAAAACAGTTGCATTTCTGCCAAGGCTTACGGCACATTGCCTGAAAGAAGTTTTATAAATGGCAAGGACAATGATAAGAACAAACAGTTATAAATACTTAGTTACAACCTTATTTGTTGGAATATCTCTTTTTCCTACATTAAGTATTGCGAAAGACGAATCTCTAACTTTGATGACTTGGAATCTTGAGTGGTTAACTTCAACTCCATCTAAAAAATTTCCAACGAGTTATCGTTCCGAAGACGACTTTTCCGCGCTGAAGACACAGTTCATGGGGTTCAGCCCTGATATTCTCGCCTTTCAAGAAGTGGACAGCGTAGAGGCCATTTCTCGGGTTGTGGGATCCGATTACGAAATCTACCTCTCAGACCGGTCATTACCTAACAATAAGCGGCATCAGTTCTCTGGAATAAATCAATATACAGGCTTTGCCGTTCGTCATGGACATACCGTAAAAGACGTCGCTGACTTTCCCCTAAGTAAAGGAGGACGACTTCGATTTGCCTCTGCTATTGAATTAACGTTAGAAGATGGGGCTACGGTTAAGCTTCTTTCTGTTCACCTTAAAGCCGGATGCAGTGGTAAATACACATCTCATCACTCGTGCAAGACACTCAAGCAACAAGGCAGAGTTCTTAACAGTTGGCTTAAGCAGCTAGAATCTAGTGACGAATCGTATGTATTACTTGGTGACTTCAACCACAACCTCGCTTATTCGGGCGACTGGCTCTGGACAATACTCACCAAAGACCTCAATACTGTGCCTAGGCTTACAACGAAGTCAACCAAAGCCGAATGTAAAGTACGTTCTAATCGCACCCCCAACAAGACCCATCAGTTTCGGTCGTTAATCGACCATATTGTCGTCAGTCCCAACTTACGCAGCAGTCCGGCCAGACAAGACGTCATGCCGACCAAAAGTGTTCTCAACTACCAGATGAGCGATCATTGCCCTATTTCATTGATACTGTATAAATAAACAGACATCAGTAAAGATGGCTAAGCTTAGAAGCACAAGAATTATCTGACTTTGTAATCATTGTTGTCGATGCCTCATCGCTTAAATAGGATTATTCCTTTAGACCAAGCTTTAACAACCATCTTCGTGGTGGGCAAAAACCTGTGAAACCACTTTGAATCAGGTTGAAACCGATGAACACCGTAAACCAGACAAAATAGTGACTGACGTAGATGGTAAGAAATAGCGAAATCAAAATCATTGTTCCTGCTAGAATTCGGATACCATTTTCCACTTTCATAATCAACTCCTTAATAAGCCATATCTAATGTAACATTTAAAAATAAAGCCCCGCACCCAAAGCGGGGCCTTCTAGTGAAGGGAGTGTTTTAGACCGTTGCTGTCACAATCCCACGCTTTAGCGCTACGTAATATAAAATTGGGATAACCAATAGCGTCAATACTGTCGATACGAAGATACCGAATATCAAACTGATCGCGAGTCCATTGAAGATAGGGTCATCTAGGATAAAGACAGCGCCAATCATCGCAGCCAGTGCGGTAAGCATAATTGGTTTGGCACGGACGATAGCCGATTCAATCACTGCCTCGCCCAATTCCATTCCATCTCTTAACTGATGATTAATAAAATCAACCAACAGTATCGAGTTTCGAACGATAATACCGGCAAGCGCTATCATGCCTATCATCGATGTCGCTGTGAACTGAGCTCCCAATAGCGCATGACCCGGCATAACCCCAATGATGGTCAATGGAATCGGCGCCATGATAATGAGTGGCACTAAGTACGATTTGAACTGCGCGACCACTAACAGATATATCAGTATCATGCCAACTGCATAGGCAATACCCATGTCGCGAAATGTCTCGTAAGTAATCGTCCATTCACCATCCCAGAAGATCTCGATTCCTTTAAGCCCCGATGGTTGGTCAACAAAGTACTGCTCGGCATTCAGTCCATTGTCCGCTAGGCTCGATGAAATATCGGCCATGCCATAAAGAGGACTATCTAAATCGCCAGTCATATCACCGACAACCATGATCATTGGAACAAGGTTTTTATGAACGATGTAATTATCCATCGCTTGCTCTCTTACCTTAATCAAATCCGCAAGAATATACTGCGTACCCGAAGCAGAGTTTATCTTCATATTCATCACCTGATCCAAACGCACCTTGGCACTCTCTTTGGCCTGGATTTGGATTGGGATCGGATATTTGCTCTGCTCACTATGCAAATAGCTCACCGGCTTACCACCTACCGCCGTCGCGAGTGAATCGACTATCGATGAGTAAGCCACGCCCAAGCGAGAGGCTTTACTGCGATCAATCACTACCTGCCATTTTCGATGTGCTTCTGGTAAGTAGAGATCGACATCCACAATGTCATCCGTCTCACGGAAAATCTCTCTAAGTTTCAACGCGGCTTGTTCACGAACTTCCTGAGTCGGCCCGTACACCTCTGCCAGAATTGGCGACCAAACTGGTGGGCCAGGTGGCACTTCAACTACCTTAACTTTGCCGCCAAATTTCTGTGCGATCTCTACAAGCTTTGGTCTCACTGCGACAGCGATCTCATGGCTCGAACGATCACGCTCTGACTTATCCACCAAGTTAACTTGGATATCCCCTTTTTCTGGTGCTTGGCGCATGAAGTAGTGACGCACTAAGCCATTAAAGTTAATCGGCGCCGCAGTACCTGCATAGATCTGGTAGTCACTGACTTCTTCGACGTCATTCAAAGCATTACTAAGCTCAAACAACACGCGCTGCGTGCGCTCTAGTGAGTTGCCTTCAGGCATATCCAATATCACTTGGAACTCAGATTTATTGTCAAACGGCAGCATTTTCATGACCACGAGTTGCTGAACCGGCAGCCACATTGACACGGCAATCGCCACCAATACGCCCACACCTAACAACATGCGATTGCGTTTTTGTACTCGACTCACGACAAACGGTGACATCACCTTTTTAAAGAAAACCGATTGTTTACTGCTGACTGCTTCTTCGTGGGCATTGCCCTCTTTAAGCAGAATGCGCGCTAACCAAGGTGTTAACACAAACGCGATAATCAGCGAGATCAACATCCCCATCGAGGCATTGATCGGGATTGGGCTCATATACGGCCCCATTAACCCCGATACAAAGGCCATCGGTAACAAAGCTGCGATAACGGTTAATGTCGCCAATATAGTAGGACCACCTACCTCATCAACGGCGCCCGGAATCAGCTCTGCCAGTTTCTGTTTACCTTTCACCATATGACGGTGAATATTTTCCACCACCACAATGGCGTCATCGACCAAAATACCGATAGAGAAAATAAGCGCGAACAGAGAGACACGATTGAGAGTGAAGCCCCAAGCCCATGACGCAAACAGCGTCAGCAACAAAGTGATAATAACTGCGACACCAACAACGACCGCTTCGCGTACGCCCATGGTCACGAGAACCAACAGAACTACCGCGCCCGTAGCAAAAGCAAGTTTACCAATCAGCGTATTGGCTTTATCTGCCGCGGTCTGGCCGTAGTCGCGGGTGACATCTACTTGGATGGTATCCGGAATTAAAGTGCTTTCTAACTGACCTATGCGTTCATCAACCGCTTTGGCGACATCTACTGCGTTCTCACCGCTTTTCTTCGCAATTGCAATAGTCACGGCTGGTTTAATGTCGCTCTTGTCACTTGTCCAAACAACTTGCGTTGGCGTATCTGTCCCTAAATTTATCTCGGCAATGTCTGCCAAATAAACAGGCTGACCATCATGCAAACCAACCACTAACTGTTTCACTTCATCGACGTTAGTAAGGAACTCGCCGATTTGTAGAGGTATGGATTGGTTGTCTTGCGTCAAGCTCAGCATAGGTGATGCAGAATTAGCATCTGGCAACATCTGATTAAGCGAATCAATAGTGACGCCGTAACCTGACATTTTCGCTGGGTCGAGCCTAACATCAACAATCGTTGGCTGACGACCAACCGTGTAGATATCTCGCGTACCTGGAATGCGCTTTAGCTCGGTTTCAAGCCCGTGCGCAACACTGGTGATCTCTTGTAGCGTTGCCGAGTCCGATTTAGGTGATAAGGTCACGTTTACAATAGGCACATCTTCGATACCACGAGGCTTGATAATAGGCTGTCCGACGCCCATGTTCGCTGGCATCCAATCATTGTTGGAATAGAGCTTATTGTATATCTTAACGACGGCTTCGTTTCTTGGAATCCCGACTTCGAATATCGCAACAATCATTGCGCCGCCAGGTTGAGAGAACGAGTATATTTTGTCGATGCCGTTGATCTCCGAGATAATTTGCTCAGCCGGATTGGTGACTAAACTCTCGACTTCTCTAGGTGAGGCACCTGGAAACGGAATATAAACATCAGCAAAAGTGACATCAATTTGCGGCTCTTCTTCTTTGGGCGTAACAGCAATCGCCATCAAACCGAGCAACAATGCAACTAAAGCCAATAAAGGCGTCATTGCCGATGACTGGAATGCGGCCGCGATGCGCCCCGAAATCCCCATCTTATCGTTTTCTGTATCGTGACTCATACTGCCCCCTACTTCTCAGCCAAGAAGCTGACTACATCGGTGACGATCTCATCACCCACTTCTAGACCACTAAGTACTTCAAGTTGACCGTTACGCGATTGACCAACACGCACAGGATTCATTGTGACTTTTTCACCTTCCAAACGATAAACAACACTCAACTCGCCACGGCGAATGACGGCTGATTCTGGAATTTCAATCGACGGTCTATCATCATAAGTAAAGGCGACCTTCACCCACTCGCCTGGCAGTAAATTTTGTGGCTGCTCAAGAAGCTCAAGACGAAGGCGGAAAGCACGAGATTTTTCATGAGCGTAATTGAACAGTTTCGCCTCATAAGGCTCAAGGATCTCTCCATTTAGAGTGGTTATAGAAAACTGACTGGCATCCTCTACCTTTTCGCGATAGCGCTGAGGGATTTCTGTTACCACTCGAAGCGGAGACAATGAAAAGCCAGTCATCAATTGGCTACCTGGTGCGACGGTTTCACCAAGTTCGACATGACGTTGAGTGACAACACCGGTATACGGAGCGCGTATGCTGGTGTAGCCCAATGATTCTTTGGCCTGCGCGACAGCCGCTTTCGCTTGCTTGACTTCGGCAACGGAAGAGCGCGCTTCAGCTTCTGCTGCATCTAAACGCTCGCGCGAAATTGCGCCCTTGGGAAACAGGTCGCGGTAGCGCTTCACTTGAGCCGTTGCTTTGATGTTTTGCGCATTGGCGCTGTTAAGCTGAGCCAACGCCGCATCCAGTGACGCAGATTGTTGCTCTGCGCTGATTTCCAGTAACACATCGCCTTGATTGACGATGTCATTCACATCAGCATTCACCGCCACTATTCTTCCGGATGTTTGTGCCGAGAGCGTACCGCGATTCACGGCTTCTACTGTTGCGTCTAACTCAACAACGGAATCAATGTTGTTTACTTCAATAATGGTGGTGTCATAAGCGCTTGCTGTTGCGCTGAATACTGCGCTAGCAATCACTGCCCACTTTAGAAAGCTGACTTTCATATTTACCTCATTATCATTAATTAGTTAAATCTAATATAAACACATTCATTAGCAATGTCTAATTCTTTTGTTTAGATTTTGCTAAATTAAAGTACTGATGATGACTTCTTATGTGACTGGTTGAATTATAGGCAATAAAAAAGCCCGGTTTTTCAACCGAGCTTTCAAATTCTAATCTTAATATCAGAAAGTTAACTAGACGCCTAATGAAAGGCTATGACTGTTTGGCCATATTGACTTGCTTGTTCTTACCTAACAATACATCACCAATGAACATTCCTACCAACATGGCAAAAACAAAACCAACAATCCCCAGATTGCCATTAGCGATAGAGGAAATGGCGGGGCCAGGACAAATACCTGCTATGCCCCAACCCAACCCAAATAGCGCTGACCCGCTTAGTAGTTGAACATCAAGTTTTTTGTTCTCAGACAGGCAAAACTGATCAGTACAAACTGGCTCAGCTTTACGACGAATAACAAGCCAATAGCTAGGCGCAAACACCAATAGCGCTCCACCCATAACAAAAGCTAGGTCTGGCGACCATTGTCCGAAAATATCTAGAAATGCCATCACATTGGCAGGATCGCTCATGCCAGAAACAATCATACCCGCGCCAAACAAAAAACCACTAATCAATGCAATCAATCGAAACATGGTCATCTCCTATAATACGTGCAGCATAATGGTAGTGGTTGCCATCGCGACCGCCATGAAAGTCATAGTCGCAGCGATTGAACGTTTAGAGAGACGCCCCATACCACAAATACCATGACCACTGGTACAACCGTTACCAAGCTTAGTGCCAATACCGACAAGTAAGCCTGCCACCAGTACTAGCGGGGTAGAAACCACCATAGCCACTGGTGCTATGTTTAGCGCTTTAGCTGAAACAACGCCACCTAAAATCATTCCAAGTACGAACAATATACGCCAGCTTGTATCACCCTTACGGCCTTTATAGATACGACCAACAATACCGCTGATACCCGCAATTTTGCCATTGAACAACAGCAATAACGTGGCCGATACGCCTAAAAGCATGCCGCCGAGCAAAGATGCCCAAGGAAATGTAAACTCCATACTTACCTCTTGAATTTCAAACTTAAAATTGATTTAAGTTGCAAAATTCATCCGAAAAATTTTGCAAGTTAAACCAGCTACAGATAGAAAATTAAGTACGAGGCTTAGTGGCAGTAAAGATTATGAAGCTGCTGAATCAGTCCCACCACACGTTCATCTTTAAGCGCATAATAAACGTGTTGCGATTCTTTGCGAGATGTCACCAAATCGGCCTTCTTTAACACCGATAAATGCTGTGAGAATGCAGATTGGCTTAAATTCGAATTGGCTTGTAGTTGCCCAGCTCCCTGTTCACCTTCAACTAATTGGCACAACACAAACAAGCGATCTGGATGAGCGAGCGTCTTGAGTACTTCCGCTACGTCCACTGCGCGTTCTTTCATTTGCAGTAAGTCCACTTTGTTACCTCTGTGTGTTGATATGATGTCGTCATTATCTACACACTCATTTATTTAGTCAATGCTTAATTAGTATTTCTATATTTAGATTAAAATACATTAGACAAAGCTAATTTTAGTCGTTATAGTGGCTCTCATTCACGATTAACATGCATTTTGGATAAGCATCCAAGACAAGTAATGAGGTAAGGTATGACTAAGATCGTAATTGTAGGTGGTGTTGCTGGTGGTGCTTCTGCTGCTGCTCGTGCGCGACGTTTAAGCGAAGACGCTGAAATTATCATGTTAGAGCGCGGTCCTTTTGTGTCGTTCGCGAACTGTGGTCTTCCTTACCACATTGGTGGTGATATTAAAGACCGCTCTAAGCTACTTTTGCAAACTCCAGAGAGCTTTCTAGCGCGTTTTAATGTTGATGTGCGCGTGATGAATGAAGTCGTATCAATCAACCGTGCCGACAAGACTGTCACCATTAAAAACCTAATTGATGCCAGCGAATACAATGAGTCTTATGACTTTTTGCTACTAAGCCCAGGTGCTGCGCCATTCATTCCAGCGATCGCCGGTATTGATAACCCTCTAACCTACTCGCTGCGCAATATCCCAGATATGGATCGCATCATTCAAACCATCCAAACCAACAAACCAAAGCACGCAACGGTTGTGGGCGGAGGATTTATCGGTTTAGAAATGATGGAGGCGTTCCACCAGCTTGGTATTGAAACCACTCTTATCGAAATGGCCGATCAAGTTATGACGCCAGTAGACAAAGAAATGGCGGGTTTTGCACATGCAGAGATCAAACAGCGCGGTATTGACCTCCGTTTGGGCGTTGCTCTGGAGTCAGTTGAGTTTATTCCGGAAGAAGACAATACTGGCAAGCTTGCGCTTACCCTCAATAATGGCGACACATTGAGTACTGAGCTGCTCATCATGTCGATCGGCGTTCGCCCAGAAACGAAGCTAGCACAAGAGGCGGGCTTACAGTTAGGTGAACTTGGCGGCATCTACACTGATAGCAGCATGCAAACCAGTGACCCTGCTATCTTTGCTGTAGGCGATGCTATTGAAGATACAGATTTTGTCACGGGCAAATCAGGGTTTGTTCCACTAGCGGGACCTGCCAACCGTCAAGGCCGCATGGCTGCGGACAACATGCTTGGCCGTTCTGAAACCTATCAAGGCACTCAAGGTACGTCGATCGTTAAGATCTTCGATCTCGCAGTAGCTTCAGTAGGTAAGAACGAGAAGGTACTGAAACGTGAAGGTATCGCTTACGAAAAGGTCTACGTGCACACAGCTAGTCACGCCGGCTACTATCCTGGCGCAGAGATTGTATCTCTAAAAATGTTGTTTAGCCCTGAAACCGGCAAAATCTTAGGGGCGCAAGCCGCGGGTAAAGACGGTGTAGATAAGCGTATTGACGTACTGGCAGTCGCGCAGCGCGCAGGCATGACGGTTGAGCAGCTTCAACACCTGGAACTTACCTATGCGCCTCCATACGGAAGTGCTAAAGATGTCATTAACCAGGCTGCGTTTGTGGCGAATAACATCCTTAAAGGTGATGCAACGCCAATCCATTTCAATGAGATTGATAACCTAACGGAAGATCAGTTCCTGTTGGACGTTCGCAACCCAGGCGAACTGGAAAACGTTGGGTTTATTGAAGGTGCTATTAACATCCCTGTTGACCAACTACGTGGACGCATGAATGAGCTACCAAAAGACAAAGAGATCGTGATCTACTGTCAAGTAGGACTTCGTGGCAACGTTGCGTATCGTCAGCTTGTCAACAATGGTTTCAAAGCTCGAAACTTGATTGGTGGCTACCGCACCTACAAGTTTGCGCAAGCTTAATCGTCGGTCCAACATTACTTAACTAGACGTAAAAAAGGAGCACCTCGGTGCTCCTTTTAAGTTTGTGTCAGTCTCACTCAATTAACCAAACAGCTTCTTCCAAATACTCGGATTGCGCTTGTCATGATATTCAAGACGGAGACTATCGACTTCACGCAAAGATTGCTTTGCGGCTTCTAGATTGCCCTTTTTAAGCTCCGCATCAACATTATCAATTGCTAGCGAAAGCTTTTTGAACCCCTCTAAGTAAAGATCTGCTTTTTCTGGTGGGTAATCGCCTTGTTTAGAATCTGCAATCAATTGATCAAGTTCAGCAATCGGGGTTTGCATCGCTTCCACAGACTGTGCTTCTGCAGCCTGTTTAAACGCGAGTTTCATCGCTTGCATGTTCTTTTTAAGGTCAACACCACCTGATGCCATTGGTGACGTAGAGATAGCAATGCAGAGGGTCATCAGACTGAGAAGTTGAACTGGTTTAGCGAACGTTTTCGTTTTTATAAGCGCTGTCGTTGTCATTCTATATCCTTTTGAGAGCAAAAGACCCCAGCTTCCTGAGGTCTTAGCCATTGTACTCGAAGTTCCTGCAACAACGGGACAAAAAATTGCATCAAAACATGTAACGTTTGCGCTACACCGATTTACTTAAAATTCGCTGAACTCAGCGATAGGCTCTCGACCTCTAAGAGCTAGGAAATCGAGAAATTGGCGCGCAGATGCTGTAATGATTTTCTCAACAGGCATTTCTACTTCAGTGAGCAATTGGCTAGTCAGTTCGAACTCACCAATTGTGTCATAAAAATGAGAGTCACTCCCGGTCGTAATATATCCGCCTGCCGATTTCACCGCTCTGGCAATCTCATAACAGCGGTCAACACTCCCGACTCGGCTATGCCCTTTCAGTGTTGAGTTATTAATTTCAATAGCAACATGATGCTCCGCGGCACACTTTGCAACGGCAGCAAAGTCAAAATCAAAGTTTGGGTTACCTAAATGACCTAAGGCATCGATGTTACCGCTTTTAATCACGTTAATGAGCGCTTCGGTGTGTTCTTCTTTGCTAGCCGGTTGAAACACGGGTTCATGAAAACTGCCAATAATCCAGTCGAGCGCCTTGTATGATGTCGGATTAACGTCAATCTCACCCTGAGTATTCAGAATGTTGGCTTCAATCCCGCGAATGATAGCGACACCAGAAAGAAACCTAGGAATCACTCGTTGGTTTGAGAAAAACCAAAAGTGCGGAGCGCCTGGCATGGACTCTGCGTGATCCGTGGTACATAGAATTTCCAATCCATTGGCCTTTGCTGCCTGAGCATTCTCGGTAATGGTGCTGTATGCATGACCGCTGGCGTAGGTATGCGTGTGCGTATCAACCACAAACTTCATTCTTCTCTCCTCGATAAACCGATACTTTGATTAAGTATCGGTCATTGATATTGCAGTTTTGTTCTAGATCCTTTTAAACTCAACGCTACTATTGACAACAATGCGTAACTAGAAGAAATCGATGGAGCCGCGTCCGCTATTAGGATCTTTACTACCCTTTTGATTCGATTTGCTTGAGTTTGATTTGTTCGACTTATTGGTTTTTTCTGACGATTGACCAGGCTTGTTGGACTTCGTCTTTTTGTTGTTTTGTTTGTCTTTTTGCGGCTTGTTTTGTTTCGATTGCGCAGCTTTTGGCTCAGGTTTTCTCTCTACCTTAACCTCTTCTGGCTCGCTAGCTGGCTGGTCACAAACAACAACGTAGTACTCTTGGTTAAATTCAAAGAAGTCACCATCGTACATTTTGCGGCGCTTGCGCGTTTCCAGTTCACCATTTACAGCAACATAACCTTCAGCAATAAAGTGTTTCGCTTCACCGCCACCACCCACTAAATTAGCAACTTTAAACAGTTTATATAGCTCAATAGGATGGCTTGAGACTTCGATTCCGATGGCTTCAATTTCGATCTCTTCGCCTTCTTGATCGTCAAATTCTTCGGGCTCGTTTAGGTATTCTTGATTCATTGTCTTTATCGCTTGTGGCTTTTTTTGCATTGTACTGTCTTGGCTATCGACAAGCTATTAAAAAGCCTCGCAATAGCGAGGCTTTTTGTCTTTTACCGATACGTTACGTATCTATCTAGTACGCTTTTTACCAAGTTAAGTTCTCACTTGAGGCGTTCACCAGTTTTTTCACTGGATCATTGCCATCATAAGTCCATATCTCTACTAAAAATGCCCCTACGTGTTCTGCAGCATTAAAGTTAAGCTCCGCTTTACCGTTTCGCAGTGCTTGCGACGCTACTTTACTCTCGTAGTTAGGTTCTAACTCGCCGGATGACTTTTCAACAAACTCTGTATAGATCGAAACAAACGCTCTGCCATTTACATCGTTAGTGGCGTCGACTATCAATGAGTACGCTTCTATGGGTTGGTAGTCAAAATCATCAGGGATCGACAAATCTTCCATCGTTCTTTCTGTGACTACTACTGGCGTTGGCGCTGGTACTGGAGCCGGTGCAGGGTCTGGTGCCGTCGCCGGTGGTGTCGATACACTGCCACCTGAGTCGCTACCGCCACCGCCGCCTCCACAGCCGACTAACAGCCCAAGAGAAATTATTGAGGTTACTGTAAGTGCTTTCATGATATTTCTCCTATGGGATGTAGCATTTGTCAGGGGTTGCGAATTGCGATTCAAACCAGTTTTCCGCTTGCTCACCGCTCGATTCCGCGTACGTTGCATACTGTGGATATGCCGCTAATAGATCCGTGGTTTCCGTTGGCCATAACCACTCGTCGTTAACCATAATTGCCCAAGGCAAGTTTTCGGCTGTTTTGAAATAGGTGTTGGTAGAAGCATTACTGACATCTCGTCCAAGACCTGCGAATAAATCAGCGTCGAATTGCTCAGTTGGTTCGTAGTTTGGCAAGTGAACTTCCCATTTTCTTCCTGGCTGGAAGTACCCTGCCCCATGGTAGTAATCTGGAGTTGCAAAGATAAATGGGTCATATGGCATAGACATCATCGAAGAGGTATTAGTACCGTCTTTAATGTTTACATGAAGCGTAAAGTTGAGCTGTACATCTTCTGCGCCACATGACATCAATGTACGGTGGAAGTCACAACCATCGAGTTTGTACACTGTCGTATCTTCACTAATCACGAAAATGGCTTCGTTCGATATCTGTTCTAGACCGCTGGTCTCAGACTGAACGTCATTTTTGATTAAGCGCGTTGTATCAGTATCAATGTCACTTCGGTTAAGTCCTTTAAGACGAAGCGCGAATCCATTGTGATATGACGCTCCTACCGCTCCTAGGTAACCGTCGATTTTAGATTTGACGACATTGCCATCACGAAGGATTTCTGTAATTCGGTAACTGACAACCACATCATTCATGTCGTAGTCCGCGGTATAAGGCCAGTTATCCTCAAAAGCAACGGTCACATAATCTGTTGCGTTAGGATAGTAGCGTACTGACAAGCCGTCACCCGTTACGGTTAATGGATGGTCTTCCACCTCACCCGATAGCGCGCCGCCAGCGTATCCTAACCCTTCCTGCTGACTAAAACGGAAACGACTCCAGGTCGTACCAATATAAGCCGCTGCATCGACGGTAAACACTAAGTTGTTGTTTCCCGCTTGTAGCTGCCTATCTGCAAATACCTGCTCTCCCTCATCCGCAAAGTCACCATCTTGGTTCCAATCAAACCATGCTGATAGGTAGCCTGTAGTGGAGGCATTGACCGCGATAATGCTATCGAGACCTGGTTCAATAGCGGTGACAAAACCCACACCATCTTCATCATCCAAACCCGTATCATCATCCGCTAAATTATTTACGCGACCATCTTGCTCTCCATCCGGCTCTGAATCACCAAGCCAAGTTACCCCATCACGTCCGTGCCTTGGTCCATTGTCTGCCAATTTGGTTTGGTAGGTCGTTGGTGCATCACCAAAATCAACCTGTGAGTCTTCATCAATGATTGGGGCGTTGGCACAGCGAGCACCATCGTTTTGGTTTGAATTCGGCCCAAAAGCAAACAATTGTGCCGTCACGTTGCCGTTTCCAATGTCAGACGCGTTATCTGGCGACAAGTCGATTCGAAAAATGTGGCCATCGGAATTACGTGATACATAGTAGTAGCCATTGACGTCAAAATAGCCAGCTCCAAAAGTCCCTGTCACTCCAGTATCACCAATGTACGTCTCCTGTCCGGTTTCAACGTTAAAAGAGTAAAGCCCGCCTGAACCGTTATCGATACCATAAAGCTTGCCATCACTTGGATGAAAAGCGAAATCCGTTAGATTGACAACGCCTCGTGTTGTGACTCGCTCGACGCTCAGTACTGCGCTCGGATCACTGTTTAACGGTGTAAGATCCACCTTAAACAACCCTTTGTTCTTACGATATAGGTAGTAAACACTTTCATAAACATCGCCGACAAAAAAGGTATGATCCGTAGGTAGGCCAGAGGTGTTCAGTATTTCAGCCTGAAAATCACCGCCAAGTCGCACCAAACGTTTGTTTGTGGTGTCGTAGCCGTAGATGTAACGCCCATCAAAATCAAAGCCCACACCATTGATGTTTGCATTTAAACCGGTATCTCCTTGCAGTAGGCTCGATTGGCCGGTAACTAGGTTAACGCCGTAAACTTGAACCGGAGTCGATTGAAAAAGATAAGCTTTACTCGGACAGGTATCAAAAGGTGCTGCTTGGACGCTTGTCGCCAGCAACGTTGCAGCAAGACTGCCTCCGATCCCTGTGAGTGTTTTGACTTTGTTTGCGAGTACCATGAGTTATTCCCTATGCTGATGGCTTAACTCTAGAGATACAAAACACGTGCCAAAACTTAAATTGTTTAATATCAGAAAGTTACACTACAGCTGATACATATTTTTAATATGAGAATCAATTTGAACTGCTCGATGAAGAATGTGGTACTTTCATGGTGTGATTTATCCACCGAAACGCAGACTTTAAAACTGGCACTAGACCACCAAACACAATCATTCCAATACCAAACATCTGCATAGTTGAAAATGAGGTGTCAAAAAGAGCAAATTGGAAAATGGCAGTAAAGATCAAGTTGGTGTAAATAAGTGGCGCGACCTGAGTATTGGTTTCAGCCGATTTGTAGGCTTGGTAGCGACAAACTTGTGTGTTAATGATCATAACAGTAAGTAGCAAAATAACCATCATCGTTTCGACACCTAGCCATTTAAAAGCCACCGTAACCAGTTCTGCCGACATCCCTAGCGACGAGTAATAGAAAATACCAACTGGGGTTAATAACATCCCTGCAAGTAAAAACGTCCAAGCGTTGTTCTCAACGCCCGACAACTCACCTTTGGATGCCCTATGTAGGCTGAGCTGCGATCCTGCATTAAACACACCTGCCATCAACCCTATGATGAGCTCTGTTTTTAAAGTAAAGCCTTCGGTATCCCCGGCAAGAAAGATCACGCCCAAAAAGGTAATAATTAGAGCCGCAATGGTCTGTATCGAAAGTGGAATTCGGAAAAGAAACTTTTCGAACAGTGCTATGAACAGCGGGCCGGTTCCGAACAACACCACACTTTCTAACAAAGACAGTTTCCCTAACGCATAGATAAAGCAAAACTGACAGGCGGCGATACATAAAGATCGAATCATCAATACACGGTGCATTGATGTCGGCGGAATACGAAGACCACGGACTGTAAGAAAAGCAAACAATACAATCGCAGGCATCCAAAACCGCAACAGCGTTATTTCAACAGCAGCAAACTGAGTGGCTAAGTATTGAGTCACGAGCCCTGTTACCGCTAAGCTAAGTGTTGAAAATAGCATATACATAATAGCTTTAGTGTTTTGACTGACTCGCACGTTATCCCCTACTGCTGTTTTCTAGTTTATTGGTATTGTAGTGAGGGGCGTCATTGAAAAATAGCGAGTTTTTGTTAACTATGCTGTAAGTGAAACTTACATAAATGGATCGAATGATGAAGCAACATGTCGCGTTAAAATCACTTTATTCGTTTGTCGCTGTCGCTGAATTAGGAAGTATGACGATGGCGGCTGAACAACTTTTTGTTAGTCATTCCGCTGTCAGTCAAGCCATCAAAAGCTTAGAGACCCAGCTAGATACTAAGCTGTTTCACCGACTAGGACGCACCGTATCACTCACTCGTGAGGGAAAAGCGTACTATCGAGAAGTCGCGCCTGCACTAGAAAAAATAGTACGAGCGAGTGAAACCTTGCTAAAGCGCAAGCACGATGAGCGTTTAACCATTAACATGGTAAACTCCCTCGCGCTCCATTGGTGGATCCCTCGCGTCGAAAAACTACAGCAAGCAATTCCAAACCTTGATGCCAGAATTTCTAATCTAATAGGGCCGTTCGACCTAGAACGAGAAGGTGTGGATGTCGCGATCGTCCATGGCAAAATTGATGATTGGCAACAGTATTACTGTGAAAAGCTAGGTGATGACGAGTTAGTTATGGTCTGCAGCCCTAGCCTTTTAGAGACGCTACCTTCAGATGATTTAACAACACTTGTCAGCAATAACCCAATCATCTGGGTAACCAATGATCGGCGTAAACACGACTGGGAGGTTTGGAGCCAAGCCCATGCGCTTTCGATTCCAAGCTCGCCACGTTCACTCACGTTCAATGCATCAGTTCAAGCGATCCACGCCGCCATTCGTAGCTTAGGTCTATTAGTGACACATCGACTGTTTATCAAAGATGAAGTGGACAATCAGTTATTGGTAGAGGTGGGGAAAGCGGTCGTCAATCCACACCAAGAATACTACTTCGCCTGCCCACCCGAAAAGCTTAAGCTAGAGAGTACATTAGCACTGAGAGGATGGCTTAAATCAGAGTTCGCCACCAGCAAGCAATAAGACGTAGCTTTTAAACGCCCTATTGCCGCATCACACTATCGTTATACTTCTTGAGCTAGGTAGTATTGATTTTTCCCTGCTCTCTTGGCCTGATACATGGCTTGATCTGCTGCCGTAACGACTAGCGTCAGTGGTGTCTTAGACTCTTTCTTCCACGACACGACACCGATACTCGCTGACACATGACAATGTTGGCCATCGATAACAATGGGCGTTTTCAAAAGATAGAGCAATCGTTCAAGGTGTATATCTAGTTTACCGTCTTCTTCTAGGCCAATTAAGAACTCATCGCCAGACAAGCGTGAGACTAATGAGTAGGCAGGCGCACCTTCCTTGAGTCTGTTGGCGACAATCCGTAACAACTCATCTCCTGTCGCATGTCCATATTTATCGTTGATTGCTTTGAATCCATCAAGGTCGATAAACAGTACCCATTGGTCACGGTGAGTCATATGCTTATCTTTTAGTATCTGAAGAGCGGCTGTTCGATTACTTAGTCCCGTTAACACATCATGACTCACTTGGTAGTGTAATCGCTGAAGTTCTTGCTCATGAGTGAGATCTCGTAGTGTCACTAAGATCGCTTCTACCCTACCTTTTTGAGACTTAAGTACACGTACTTGTACATGACAAGGTATTCGCCTTCCAGTAAGTAGGTCAATATCGATATGGTTTTCAACCCGCTCTTTAATTAACAACCGTTTCATATCTCGACGTGAAAAGCGATCTTTACTTTGCAACTCAATCTCAGTAAAGGACTGGATTGATCCGAACCAATTTCCGGCGGCAGAGTTCATCATTGACACCCTACCATGGCGATCCAACACCAGCATGGCATCCATATTTTGTTCAAACACCAATTCAATGAGTGATCTGCGCTGCTCACTAATATAGCGATCAGTAAAGTCCTCAAATTGCACTAGTGCATGCGCTTCAGACTCTAATGGATGGCAACTTACCATATATCGGCGATCAGAATGATGCTGATGAAGCTCTACCGACTCAACAATATTCTGATTGGTAATCGCACTCACTATGTTGTCGATACCAACTCTTGGGTTAAATCGACTTTCTAGCAATGTTCTCGCATTCCTGCTCATTTGCAGATCCTGGATCTGGTTGTCAGCAAACGGATTGCTATAGATGACATCAAGGCTCGGCGACACCACCAAGATACCCTTTTCCATAACGTCTAATGCGCGAATAATGTATCGGTTTTTGCCTTCTAGCTGCTCCAACGCTTTGCTTAGTTGGAGCTCTCGCTCAACTAGGCTTGCCACCATCACATTGAAACATTGGGTAAGTTTTCCAAGCTCATCATTTTGACATACTGGTAACTCGCGTTGACGTATTCCCTCTTCAATCACCTGTTGCATCGATTGATGCAATGAGTTTAGTGGCATGACAATTAGAGAGTGCATCACTTTCGCGAAACGCCATGCGAACAAGGAGAGAAGCAAAGACGTTGAAAATAGAGCAATCCACATTTGGCGTTGCTCTAGCATCAACCTTTCGTGTGATACCCAAACACGTAACTCGCCAAGATTTTCCTCTCCAAGACGTATTCGCTGAGTTTGGCTTTCAATTGCGATATCGTCACAAAGCACTGTTTCAAACTGCCAACGACAACCAGCAGGGAGCCGTAAAATTTTGGCGAGCTCTGCTACCTCTGCATCATCAACGACCGCAGCTAAAATGTCTGGGTCAAACGAAAGGTTCGACAGTTGCTGTTCAGCAGATAAGCTGTCGTCGAACATCATTGCCGCTTGCAATGTGTTCGCAACGCCCTGAGTCAGTATCGTCACCCGTGTATCTAGTGCTTTCTTTTGGTAATGAGTCAAAATCAAGATCGTGCCGACACCGACAATAAACACTAAAAACGTGGAAATAAGCCAAGTAGGCAATATCATTTTGTATCGCAACGGCAGCGAAGCAATCCGAGCTAACATTATTATTTTTCCTCTGCCAGTTCCGAAATCGCTAATAGTTGAGCGCGAAGTCGAACACCCGATTTCTCTATGTTATTTCGCGAGATCAATGGTTTAATTCGATTATTTACTTTAATAAACGCCAACATACCTCCTAGTGACACAAACTGGACTCCAGTACCTATTGTCAAGGCGTGCGGGTATCGCTTTGCTAACTCAACAACGTGTGCACGATCTTGCCCATCAACATACAAAATATGGCAAATCGTTGACTCTGTCTTATCACTTTGCGACAGGTCGATGAAACGAGCAGATGATGATTTACTTGCGATAATTTCTGACAAGTAATCACCTATCGAAGATTTTCGAGTAATGCAGTATTGCGTGACTTTGTCTGACGCTTCCCTTGGCCAATCCGCAAGCATAGGAAAGCGGTATAGATACACAGCTTTAAGCTGGTCGTCGCTCACCGCGGCCCATGCACGGCTTGGCGCCCAGCTCAGCCATACCACAGTAATCACTAGAAGGCGCCAACTAAACCTGCCTTTCATCATCGATGCTCACTTTGAGGATCCCAGTAGCGCCATTCAACCTGCAACCAATATTGGGTATCGTTTTGGAAAGGACCATAGGCTTGAGGATATTCATAGTTTTCATAAGCACCCAGGTTTTCAACCGTGGCGGTGAAGCGAGGCCATTGACGAGAATGTTGCCAGCTAAGCGCTAGATCAAGATTCACTACATGCGGCCAACCATTTTGTTCAATCGTTCCGACATTGCTCGGCACGTCAGTGGCCGACACGTATTGCAAAGCACTACTCACCCACCACTGAGGGGAGATATCCCAAATAGCTTGAGCGTTGATAAAATGATTGGGCTGATTTTCTAATGCCTTTGCTACTGCAGAGTTCGCCTCACAGATGTTTCCGCTGCAGTAGCCGAGGATCTTTTTGTAGCTATAGTTTGCATTAAGCTGGAGATTTGAAATAGGTTGCCATTTTGCTGACACCTCACCACCATAGGTTCGCGTCCAGAGCGGATCGACGTATTCTGATGTGTACTGCTCGAAGACAGTTCCCACGCTTCCTTCAGATGCGCCACCAGGGATTACCCACTGCTGTGCACCAGTACCTGCGTATGCGCGAATATTCTCGTGAATACTATAAAAGCCATTCAGGTTCAACTGCAGCTTTTCACCATGCCAAAAGCGGTATCCCGCTTCTATGGTGTCGACCGTTTCTACTTTAAGCTGGTTATTGCCTTTGTAGAGGTAGCTATAGTAGTAATCGTAACGATTGCCGTCACTGAAGAGTGCGTTTTCAACATAACCGTTTTGACGGAATGTGGTTGAACGCTCCAAACCTGACGGCGTCACCACAGCAGAACCCCAACCTGCCCAAAGTGTCTGAGTATCAGCCAGTCTATAATTCAAACGGACTTGAGGCTGGGCATAGGTATCATCCGTTATGTTGTGGTATTGCCAACGATTCCCCAGCATTAGCGTGACAGCATCCGTCACTGGAATGGTCCAGTTAGCATAAATACCATAGCTCTGATTTAGATAACTCGGTTTGTCTGCAGAACGCAGATATGGGGCAGTAACTTGATCATATCTAGAGTACTGATGGAAACGTTCTTGAATCAAACGAACGTTCCCACCAATCATCAACTGTGTGCCCCACAGATCATCGAACAAATAGCGGCTGTCCAAATCAAAGCGCACAAAATGGGCGTTTCTATCTGGACCATCGTTGTCGCTGTACGTTAACCAAAGGTCGCTTTCTATGCGGTCATTGTTGGCTCTCTCATATATATGCGAGCCCCCTGCAAACCACTCCTGTGCGATCATTTTTTGTTCGTAATATTCATGTGCTGGGCGCTGTGGGAAAAACAAATGAGGATTGTAGTTAGCCCATAAATAGTCTTCCTCAGATCGAATACCACCAGCTTGTACATTGAGCGTATGATTTAAGAACTGATAATCAATACGAGCACCAAACCGACCAGTCACGACGTTATAATGCTGCTGGGATTGCACCTTGTCTTCGGTGCTCGCCCATGGTTTATGCTCCAAGTATTCAGCATAGCCACTAACATGCGATGAATCACCGATTTGACCGCCGTGATGCAGTTTTACCTCTTTGTAACCATAATTACCAAGGCTGGCAGATACTTTTCCTTTGGGAGCGTTTTCAGCATCCAGAGTGATAATATTGATAACACCATTGACCGCATTGCCGCCCCAGATGGTTCCTACTGGGCCAAGAAGCACTTCAATTTGAGCAATATTGTCCATACTGACAGGAATAAGATCCCAATCGACACCTGAGAACATGGCATTGAGCACGCTTCTGCCATCGACCATGACCAGCAAACTATTAGTTAGCGCTTGATTCGAGCTTTGGGCAGAAATACCCCAGTCATAGTTGGAGAATTTAGCGACATGCAAACCTGGAGCTAAGGCAAGTGCATCGGCAACCGAGCGCGCACCCGAACGATTTATCTCTTTAGCGGTTATGACATAAACTGCAGCAGGCGTATCGGCTAGGCTTTGTGTGCTTCGAGTACTGGACATCACTTTGGTTTCTGCGAGGGACGCTAATGGCATATCCAGTAGTGACATAAGATCTTCATCTGCCCACGCTGAAGAAGCAATCAAACTACATAAAAACAAATGGTTATGGAAAAACGAACGCATTTACCAACTCTACAAACTACGACACTGGTCACCATAAGATACGAAACGTCTTATGGTGATATGGATTCCAGCCATTATATCGACGCTAACTCATTGGTTTTTAGTTAATTTATTTTGTCGCCACGACAAATTACGCTTATTTAAAGGGGAAATATGACTCCAAGATGCAGGAAAATTGCTGTCCAGAGAGACGATTAAATGCTTGATAGGCTTTACTATCTGCCTCAAGCTCCTACAATGTGCACAAATTTCAAAGTTAAAGGTTTTCATACATGTCTATCCAATGGTTTCCAGGCCACATGCACAAGGCTCGCAAAGAGATCGAAGAAGTCATCCCACAAGTAGATGTCATTATCGAAGTTCTTGATGCTCGTATCCCATTTAGTAGTGAAAACCCTATGATCTCAGAGCTACGCGGTGATAAACCTGTGGTGAAGGTTCTTAACAAACGCGATCTTGCTGACCCAGAAAAAACAGAATTGTGGATTGCTCACCTCGAAAAAGAGCAAGGTGTTAAAGCTATGGCTATCACCACGTCTAATCCACAAGAGGTCAATAAAATCCTTGAGTTATGTCGTAAACTCGCCCCTCATCGCGAAGAGATCGGCAAAAATATTCGTACCATGATCATGGGCATTCCGAACGTTGGAAAATCGACCATTATCAACACATTAGCGGGCCGTACCATTGCCGTCACAGGTAACCAACCAGCCGTAACCCGCCGCCAACAGAGAATTAACCTACAAAACGGCATCGTTTTGTCTGACACTCCAGGGATCTTATGGCCAAAAGTAGAAAACCCACACAGCGGTTTTCGTTTGGCAGCCACGGGCGCTGTAAAAGACACAGCGATCGAATATGATGAAGTTGCGTTTCACACCGTTGAATACCTTGCAGAGGTTTATCCAGAGCGTCTAAAAGAGCGCTACCAAATCGACGAGGAGCTTCCAGAGTCTGATCTTGAAATCATGGAGCTTATTGGCCGCAAACGCGGCGCACTGCAATCTGGCGGCCGAGTGAACCTACACAAAGCCTCTGAGATTCTGCTTCATGAACTTCGTAACGGCACGTTGGGTCAACTAACGCTTGAACTACCTGAGATGATCACCAAAGAGCTGGTGGAAGTGGAACTTGAAGCGGCACGTAAAGCTGAAGAGAAAGCGAAGAAAAAAGAAGAACGCCGTAAGCGTTACTTGAAAAACAAGCGTTAGGATTTAACACTAACGTATACTCAGACAAGTTCAATGCCAAAGCTTACAACTAATGTAGCTTTGGCATTTGTGTTTATGATGGTGCAAATCACCTCAGCCATCCTCACCATTAACACTAAGTTTCTGTTAAGATAACGCTTCTTATCACTTACACTGTGTCAATTGTGAGCATTCTTGGTCAACTTCGCCTCCTATGGGCCAACAAAACATTTAATTACAGCGTTCTGATGCTATTTGCTCTGCTCGGCGTGGTCATTCCCGCTTGGTACTTAGAGCAGCAAACTTGGGTTACCCCATTAATTCTTGGTGTCATCGCTGCTGCATTGGCAGAAAGCGACGACAGCTTCACTGGCAGATTGAAAGCTCTCATCATAACGATGATCTGTTTTGCCATTGCCTCATTTTCAATCGAACTATTATTTGATACACCCTGGTTTTTTGCAGCGGGTCTGTTTGTTTCGACTTTAGGTTTTGTACTTCTGGGGGCAATCGGCCCTAGATATACCAGTATTGCTTTTGGCTCTTTATTAGTGGCTATCTACACCATGTTAGGGGCAAGTGAAAGTAGTGATCTATGGACACAACCTACACTGCTTTTGGGCGGTGCTTCTTGGTATTACCTTGTTTCGTTGGTTTGGAACAGTTTATGGCCGCTACAGCCAGTGCAGCAAAGTCTCTCTAATGTATTCAACGAACTAAGTTTGTATTTAGACGCGAAACGAAATCTATTTCATCCAACGCGAAACCTCATCCCCCAGCCACATCGCCTGAAAGAAGCCAGCCTTAACGCCTGTACTGTATACGCGCTCAATGAGTGTAAAACAACACTGCTTAACCGCTCGAAACGTGGACATGTTGACGGGCCAAGCGATCGTTTTTTACAAGTTTACTTTATCGCTCAAGATATCCATGAGCGAGTGAGCTCCAGTCACTACCGTTATCAAGAGCTCGCTAGCTCCTTTTCACACTCAGATGTGCTGTTTCGCTTTAAGCATTTGCTTGAAATGCAATCCATCGCCTGTAAGAACATCGCGCACGCGCTGAAACTTGGTAACAAGTATTCTCACAGTAATGATTCACTCAACGCACTGGTTGAACTTCAAGACTCTATCGAATACTTAGAAACACAAAATCGTCCGGAGTGGAAACCATTATTAGTACAGATTCACTACCTATTTAATAATCTAGCTACCGTTGAGAAGCTGCTCAGCAATGTCAGCAATCCTGACATCGTCAATCAAGATGACAATGTGCTAGACGATACAAACGCTCACACACCACTAGCTATGTGGCGCAAAATAAAATCCAGCTTCACATTAGATTCTTTGTTGCTTCGCCATGCAATCCGCTTGTCTTGCGCATTGACTTTGGGTTACGGGATCATTCAATTTTTCGAACTCGAACGAGGTTACTGGATCCTGCTAACCACATTGTTTGTCTGTCAGCCAAACTACAGTGCCACACGCCAAAAGCTCACCGCCCGAATTGCTGGTACGGTCGTTGGCCTTCTGGTTGGGGTACCTTTGCTTACCCTTTTTCCATCCACAGAGAGCCAACTCGTACTCTTGGTCATTTCTGGTGTCATGTTCTTCGCGTTTCGACTCAATAATTACGGTTACGCAACGGGTTTTATCACTGTCCTAGTTCTGCTTTGCTTTCATCAACTTGGTGAAGGCTACGCGGTAGTACTTCCACGTTTAATGGATACGCTCATTGGCTGTGCACTGGCTGTTTGTGCTGTGTATTTCATTCTTCCCGATTGGGAGTCGAAACGTTTATCGAAAATCATGGTCTCGGCACTAAAAACCAACCGCCTGTATTTGCTGCAAATCATTGGGCAATATCGCGTAGGCAAGAAAGATGATCTAAGCTACAGAATCGCGAGGCGCGATGCCCATAATGCGGATGCGAACCTATCCAAAGCCATCTCTAACATGCTTGCTGAGCCGGATCGTTATCAATTAGATACAGATGAGTGTTTTCGCTTTTTGACGCTTAACCATGCCCTGCTGAGTTACATTTCAGCATTGGGCGCGCATCGCCAGAGACTTGATGATGAATCGATTCATTTATTGGTACTCGAGGCACACCGAAGTATTAATCAACATATTGAAGTAATAGAAGAGAATTTATCAGGCACTGGGAGTGACGCAACCCACACAACTGTCGATCAATTTGATATTCATAGACGACTTTCAGAATGGCGAGATGAAGACGATCGTTCTGCAAGAATGGTATTGCAACAGCTTCACTTGATCTATCGAATGCTACCTGAATTGCAAACGTTGTCGACACACCTGAAACCCGAAGCACTATCACAAACAACACCAGAAAGTTAACCTGATAGTAAACGTCATGTTAATGCAGTCTTTGCATTGACATGACGTAGTTAACCAAGCTATTGACGCCCTCTTACATTTCTCGGACAAAATTCACAGAATCAATTTATAGAATACTCACTATAGCGACTCATCATCGATGATCGAAAGGAACTCAGCCGCTTGTGCACAAGAGACAACCACGATCAACCAAACTGCGTCATTACGGGTGTTACTATGCCAACACAGCAATTTGAACAACTCAAAGAACAGCTAAAAAAGCTATCACCACAACAACTCAAAGCACTGCAAGGTGAAATCAGCTCACAGCTACAACCCAACTCTGATAACTTACTAAGCGATGAAGAGCTAACTGCCCTATCACAACTATTTCGCTAAACCCTGCCCCAGCGGTTTCGCGAAACATAGCGCGATTAAGCACATTGCCCCACAACTATGTCCTACGCTAACAGTTGTCGGTTCAAAATGCGTACGTCTGTAATATGATGTCACAGAACTTTGCCACCATACCTTGTATCTCTTGTCTATGTGGGTAGAATCCCCGTTCAAACTGACTGACAAACATCGACATGCCAAAAGTAAATCTTCACAAGCGTGACTACCTAAACAATTTAGGTGACGAGCTCGCAATGTCTGAGTTCGAACAAAGACTCACGCCCAAGTTTGACTCGCCTGCTAACAGGGTGAATCGCAGTCCTTACCTCACGCAACGCAACGTCGACTATCGTTGGAAAACCCTAGACAATCCTAATGCACGAGGCGAGCTTTTTGATGCTCATACTGAATCGCAAATGCAAGCCTATGAAAAAAATATCGAGTTTTTTATCGGCACGCTAAAAATGCCAGTAGGTACCGCCGGTCCCTTACGGGTCAATGGCCTTTTTGCACAAGGCGATTACCAAGTCCCACTAGCGACAACAGAAGCAGCCCTCGTGGCATCGTACAATCGCGGTGCTAACCTGATTACTGCCTGCGGTGGTGCCAGTGCGATGCTATTAAATGAAGGTGTGACCCGAACGCCTGGTTTCGCATTCAAATCGCTAATTGAAGCCGGTCAGTTTGTCGCATGGTTGGTAACTCAGTTCGATCACTTTAAAGCGTTGGCGGAATCAACCACTTCTCACGGTAAGCTCAGTGATGTTAGCGTTAATATCGAGGGCAATCATGTCTACTTGGTATTCGAATATTTAACCGGTGATGCTTCTGGTCAAAACATGGTGACCATCGCAACTAATGTGGTGTTTGACTACATCTTAACCAACACACCAATCGAACCAGATTATGCGTTTTTGGACGGCAACTTATCCGGCGACAAAAAAGCAAACTCGCAAACTTTACGTAGTGTTCGTGGTAAAAAAGTGACCGCTGAAGTAACAATCTCAGCAGAGCTGATTGAGAAGTATCTGCATACCACACCCAAAAAGATGGCTCAATTCGGCCAAATGACCACAGTCGGCGGCGCACTTAGTGGCACGATTGGCATCAATGCACATTATGCCAATGCTCTGGCAGCCCTCTATATTGCCTGCGGTCAGGATGCGGCCTGCGTAGCAGAATCTGCAATTGGGATGACCCGTATGGAAGTCACTGAAAAAGGTGAGCTCTACGCAAGTGTAACCCTACCTAATTTGATGGTAGGCACTGTCGGCGGTGGTACTGGACTTCCGAGCCAGAAAGCGTGCTTAGATCTACTTGGTCTGCACGGTTCTGGACAATCCCAAGCATTGGCAGAAGTAGCTGCAACCCTTTGTTTAGCTGGAGAGCTTTCTATTGTTGGTGCTTTTTGCGCTGGCCACTTCTCGCGAGCTCATCACAAATTAGCGAGATAACGTATTCTCAAGCAGTAAACCGAATAAAGGATGCAGAGGCATCCTTTTTGCTTTGTTTTTTCTCTTGCTAAGAAGAGAGTTGCTAAGCAGTTATTCACTAAGCAGCTAAATAATGAAACTGCTTAAAGTGGCGCAACGCATCGTTAAGAGACTTCTCTTTAATCGGCTTAACGATAACAAAGTCGGCGCCCGCGGCGAAAAATGCCTGACGTGTCGAAGTTTGATTGTCCGCAGTACAGGCGTAAATCGGCAATGTTTTATTGTATTCTTGGCGTATTTGCTTGGTGATCTCAATTCCCGACACACTCGGTAACTGGTTGTCCATTAGCACTAAATCAAAGTTCGCACTATCGATATAGTTAAGTGCCTCTTGGCTATCTTTCGCCCAGACAACATGCATCCCATACTTTTCACAGAAAGCTTTAGCAATAAACGCATTGGTATGATTGTCTTCCACCAGTAACACCGATATTTCACGATCAAATAAGCTGAAATCGATTTCCGTTTCCTCTACGGCAAGCGCAGACGCACCCTCAATGATTTCGACAGGTAACGTTAGCTTAAACTGCGTTCCGACCCCGACTTCACTGGTCAAAGTGATATCACCATCAAGTATGGTTACTAGATTTCTGACGATAGCTAAGCCTAATCCACTGCCTCCATACTCCCGTGTTGTCGTAGACTCTGATTGAACAAACGGATCAAAGATCTGTTCAAGTTGATCTTGGCGAATACCAATACCGGTATCTTCAACATCAATAAGCAGCTGAGCAGTCTCGTCTGAATGATGACGAGTCATACTGAAGGAGACTTTTACCTGGCCGAGATGCGTAAATTTAATCGCATTACTCAACAGATTAAAAAGAATTTGATTTAGGCGAACCTGATCGGTGAACAACACGGTCTCAATTGGCAACTTATTATCGATCTTCAATGTAATTGACTTTTCATCACATAAAGGTCGGTAAATGCCATCAAGAGCGGTCACAATTTCTTTAAAGCTAAAGCTGTGTTTCTCAAGCTTAAAACTGCCATTTTCAATTTTAGAGAAATCAAGAATATCGTTTAACACGGCAAGCAGATGTTCACCACTGTTACACAGTACGTCGATTTGCTCTTGATAACGCGTCTGTTTGGCTTCTTTTTTCAACAGCTGTGAAATACCTAAAATCCCATTAAGCGGCGTGCGTATTTCGTGGCTCATTTTAGCAAGAAACTCGGTACGAGCCACTGCGGCACGCTCGGCCTCTTCTCTTGCCTTCTCACTTTGCTTTTCTGCTTCCACCAACTTGGTGATATCCAATCCTTGCGATAGAACCAACTTCTTATCTTTACGAGTTTGGATAGACGACAAGTTCCAACGATATACCATGTCACTAATCGGAACATCGATACCGGTAATGGTCACGCCATGATTCGCCTTGTCGACTTGAACCTTCATTTCATCGACAAATTGGCGAAACTGCAGCGCATCACTACTGTCTGCGTTGCGCTCTAAACCAAGTGCTTTTCGAGCTGATGGGTTGATCTGCAATATGGTGGAATTTTCAGTCCAAACGATGATTGGAGACAAGGAGAAGTTAAACAGGTCTTGGAACAGCCTTTCTTGCTCAGAAAGACGTTCAAACGTGTTACTCAACGTCTTACCGATATGATTGAACTCATGAATAGTCGAGCCAGAGAAATGTTCAAACTTTTGTGTATTGCCCGCTATTCGAGTGTAAACCATCAGCTTCGCCAACTCCTTGGTGACTCGGCCATTTAACCAGCGTCTCGTTATCACGGAAGTGATGGTGATCACCACAAAAGAGAGGAAAATCCAAAACAGGTAGCTATTTCGAAGAGCTAGAATACCGGGATTACGTTGAATAGAGTAAACCGTCAGCTTAGATAGCTGACTACCAATCGATAGTGGCGTTTCGGTAACGAGTATTTTATTGAGATCAACCTCACCGCTTTTAATGACAGATACAACGGATGCTTGTGTGTAGCTATCATCAGACGAAATAGAAGAGGCAATCACTGCATCTCCATACTTTAGAATGACATCATCACTGTTACTACCGCGCAATAGACTCGTTAATAGCCCCGCGTTATCATCAAGTATGACCCCGACAAAAAGCTGTCCGAGCACTTCACCAGAAGAACGATCGACAATCGGTGTCCTGCGCAACAATATATGCCTTTCTCCAAGCTGCGATCCGGCCGCTACCGTATTCCAATTATTGTTTTTTCCGGCTGCCACATTTAGTGTTGCTAGGCTGCTTTGCTCCAGTCCATAAAACAGTGCATTACCGTCATCCCATACAATGTCATCACTGCGAGTAATAAAACGAAAGTCTGGAGCGTTCGAAGGCTGAAGGTTATCCTCTCGTAAAAAAAAGTAGTCGAGCAGCCTAGCATCGAAAGTTTCAAAAAAACTCTCTACAGCATCACTTTTTGCGTTGCTGTCTTGCAGAATTTGTAACGAGGCTAAGCGGTAGTTGAAAAAGTTAACAACCAATGCACTAGTTTGCCTAGCGCTCTTTTGAACTTCTTCTCGAACGATGTCACGACTTAACTGCCAGCTTTGCATCAGCATTGCGAACGTGAACACCCCCACTACCGTAATCACAGTTCGTGTGATCAGTGTGGCGAGAGTTTTACGATTATTAAAATCCGTTAATGGCATACAAACTTCACACGCGACTATCGATCAGAATAACGAAATGCTCGAGATTTAAGCTCTTCAATTCGTTGAGCATTGTCTTCACTGGTGACTAACTCGAAACTGCCCGAATAGACTTGTGGTACCGGTTTTTGTTCGAGATCCCACTTGATTGCTTCTGCCATAGCCACTCCAGTATCATCATTCATTCGCATAACAGTGACATCCAAGTCCCCACGCTGAATGGCATCCAACTCAGCAGAGCCGCCACCCCAACCATTGACGATGACATCGGTTTTTCCGAGCTCACGCAGTGCATCTGTTGCGCCCAAAGCGACATCTGTTGCACAAGCGTAGATAAAGTCTACATCAGGATGCTGCTGCATCGCATTGAGTGTCGCTTCTCGACCACTCTCTCGATTCGCTTTGGTGTAATAAGATGTAGATAAGTTAAAGCTTTTTTGAGCATCCATTTGTTCAATGAAAGTACCGCCACGAGCATCACTCACATACCCTTCAGAGAAATACAACACTGAGTAATTTGTCTGTTCACCACCGAAACGTTGTTTGAAATAGTCGGCGAGCAACAAGCTTCCTTTGACGTGATCAAAGCCAACATACATAAATGGTGGGTTATCAGCCCAGCTTTTTACTGGCGTAGTGATATTTTGTAGGATTAGCTTTATATCGGTTGAATGCAAAACATGCTCAATGAACTTGCGGTGCCTTGTTGTATCTAAGGTAAAGATCAGATAGCCCGAATTATTTTTGACCGCTTCCATCAGCGATGCACTTTGCTGTCGGTAGTCTTCGTTGGGACGAGTGAAAACCTGATTTAGCTCATAGGCAACACCTAATTCTTCTAATCGACGCTCAAACGCTTCTATGTTCCTTACCCAATAGTCAGACACCTGCTGCCCTGGATAAACAACAGAGATAGTCACTGGCTCTTTTTGCTTGACCGACAAGGGCACTGCACTTTCAAGGACAGTTTGTTGCAATTGTTCAGCGAGCTGCTTTTGTTTCGGGTACGTTTTCAGGAACTGTTGATAATTCCAATAATCAGACAGGATAGTATTTGCAGAGATTGTGAAAGAAGGCGCTGCAAGCAATATTATGGTGAAAAACGTATGTAATTTGCGCATCTGTTCTGTACATTTTTGTGTTTAAGAACAAGTGTATACAATGAGGTGCAATTCAGCCAGTTTTCGCAATCAAACGCTGGCTTTAATGATGAATTTTTCTTCGTTGGCAACGAGCTGCTCTTTCTGTTTCTTATTTAACTTCTTTATCGCAATTTCCGTTTTAAGCGCCTCACTTTTGCTTTGCTGTGTTTGGCTCCATACCAATTTTAGTGGACCTCGACCACGCAGTGCTTTTGACCCTTTGCCTGCTTCGTGCTGCTTGAATCGACGTTCTAGGTCATTGGTTATGCCACAATAGAGTTTATCTTCAGCCGTGCGAATTAAGTATACGAACCACTCAGCTGGGGTATCGATTTCAGACATAGACAAGTAATTTCATTACCAAAGCTATCCGATGACAAAAAGGCGGCCTAAGCCGCCTCACCGCTCACAATAAAGAATTTACCAATGCTTTTAGCTCGCCAAGCTCTTGCTTCAAAGCTTCGACTTCCGCTTCCAACGCCTCAATGCGCGCTTGACCAGCAGACGCTACTACACCAGTAACGCTGCCTGACGCTGCTTCCTGAGTAAGTTGTTCGATATCCACCTCACCGCTAAACAAATGCATATAACGCGATTCACGCTTACCTGCTTCACGTGGTAGTTTCACAACCAAGGCACCATTTTCACGAGATGCCATAGCTTCAAGAGTCGCTTCAACTTCTTTCACATCGGTGAATGAACAAAGTCGATTGGTTCTAGTCCGAATTTCACCAGGAGTCTGTGCACCACGAAGCAACATACAACATACAATGCCTTTCTCCTGTTCATTGAGCTTTAGATCACCAAACTCAGTATTGCAAAAGCGGTGTTGGAACTTAGACACGCGGCTGTTGAAGCTACTTTCATCACTCAGTAATCGACGGTTAATCAATGCAGTAGCTTCATCTTGTACGTCGGCATCGCTCAGGCTCATCACAGGATCGCGATTGCTTTTTTGGTTACACGCTGTCGTCAAACTATTCAACGTAAGTGGATATTGATCCGGAGTAGTGATTTCTTTTTCGATAAGGCAGCCAATGACGCGCGCCTCAACTGGGGACAGTTCGATGTTCATTATTGTATTCCTTTATAGTCCGCTACAGTGTCACAAAGCAAGCTCAATGCTCCGACAGAAACGGTACTTTTATGAGTTTACCATCTTGGTCGATCATGACGACTTTACTTCGATTGAGTTCGACTTCAACTACCTCTAGCTTACTACGCTCACATATGTACGCCCCTTTAAGCCTTTGTTTTGGTGATAGCTTATCGGTTGAGATGACAGTGTTGTTGTCGGATTCTAATGAAGTTTGAGATAACAGTGACATGAATTACTTTGCGTTAAAAACCTTGTTGTTTGAAATCATAGCGCTATTTCTTACTGTAACTCAATTGTTTCTTCTACTGAGTGGCGACAAACTAAGCAATAGCCAATGAGTATTGATCTAAGGTCTGTTATAGATGGGTTTGTTGTGTTTTAATCAAGACAGATACCCACACGAATTAGGAAAGGAAACATGAGTAGCGTATTTGAAATCGTTGCGCAAGCACGTCGCAAGAACAAACTAAAACGTGAACTGCTAGACAACGAGAAGAAGGTTCGTGACAACCGTAAGCGTGTCGACCTACTAGAAAACCTGATGGACTACATCAAGCCAGAAATGACGCACGATGAAATCGTCACTATCATCAAAAACATGAAAGCAGACTACGAAGACCGTGTTGATGACCATATCATCAAGAGCGCTGAGATTTCAAAAGCTCGTCGTGACATCAGCCGTCGTATCCGTGAGCTGACTGAAGAAGACAAGCAAATGGTTCAAGGTAAGAAATAATTTCTTGTTCCGAGCACTAAAGAGCCTGTTCGCAGGCTCTTTTTGATCGCCCACAACATCTATTGACAGTTTCAACAATTTTCCCTCTCAACTATCGACTCTCCCGCACTAAAACGTTTGCGTAATCGCTAACCTTCTCCGTATCCAAATTTGACGGTTTCATCACAGAATTTAGGCTGCTATAGTGTCTGCAAATCACGGTAACACCATTCGAGGCAAGGAGCTTCCTCGACATTCTCATGATGAGAAGAATAGGTACCAGCACCCCTGGCAATATTTGAGGAGGAAATTATGGACTTCAGTATGGTTGAATTACTTGGTTACGCAGCATCGATCATGGTCGCAATCTCACTAACAATGAAAGACATTGTTAAACTACGTGTACTTAACTTTGTAGGTTGTGCCCTATTTACCGCTTACGGTTTGGCAATCGACTCTATGCCAGTCGTCCTTACTAATGGTTTCATTGCATGCGTAAACGTCTACTTCTTGCTGCAAATGCAAAAAAAAAGTGGGACGAGCGCTGAATCTAACGCTTAGTCGACAGAATGCAAATAATGCCCCATTTAAGAAGCCTCGACTGTGTCGAGGCTTTCTTTATCAATCCAAACACTAGCCAAAGAAACGGCTGAACCAAGTGATTTCACCGAACGCAATGAGGTCATAAATGGTGAAAAATACCGCTGAAATGACGGCAAGTTTTAGAAGGCGAATCAAAATGAACATTGTTTTTCTCTATGTAGCTGTTTAGCACTCAGTGTATCTTCACCCCTAATAGATTGAAACCATCAATACCTCTTGTTATCCGCTAAACTCATGATATTGGTTCATACTATGGGTTAGGTTCTCATTCTTTCTAGGAGGCAGTGATGGAATATGTGGATGGTTTTGTAGCGGCGGTTCCAAAAGAAAACAAAGCGTTATATAGAGAGCATGTCCTGAAGATCGCCTCCGTTTTCAAGCAACACGGCGCGCTGTCTGTCATTGAATGTTGGGAAGATGATGTTACTGAAGGACAACTTACCTCTTTTCCTCAAGCAGTGATGAAACAAGACAATGAATGTGTCGTCTTCTCTTGGATTTCGTGGCCGTCAAAGGAAGTGCGAGATGCTGGAATGAAGGCAGTGTTTGATGATCCTATGATCCAACAAGAGATGGCCGCCATGCCCTTTGATACGAAGCGTTTAATTTATGGTGGATTCTCAGTCTTGGTCAACGAGTAGCCTATATACACTACTATCCTATCGCGATTACTTTCCAGTAGGTATCGTCGACTAAACGGCTAAGTAACCCGGTGTGATTAGTGCTAGACGGCAGTAGCCAACACGCTGCATCCTCAGCCGATAAGATCAATGGCATGCGATGATGAAACGTCTTATAGCTATCTGTTGGTTCAGTCGTTAATGTCACAACTTGGCCTGCATCAGGATAGCCCACAGCAGCCATGTATAAGGGTCGATCATTTTCGGATTGAAAAAGATACTTAGATTTGGTTCCGTTTGGCTCAGTTTTCCACTCATACCAACCCGAGCAAGGAACAATAGCTCGATGAGTAGAGTATGCATGTGAGAAAGTAGGTTTTGTTTGAACGGTTTCTGCTTGGGCATTAATGATAAGTTTATTGCTCCAAGTCGGTTTAATTCCCCAAGCCAACGGCAGTTGAAATAGCTGTTTGTCGTATCCTGCAACCACGCATTCAAGGGATTCAGACGGGAATGCCTCTTCCCTGGGTTGTGCAGAAAACACAATACCCAGCTGCTCTGAAACATAGTGGCTAAAAGGATCATCGATAATGTTAAGTCGGCCGCACATTCGTTAAATAAACTCCTCGTTCGGCTATATTATAACGTATTGCATGTGTTTACCCTTGACGCTTCAACCATTCCCCCATAGCTTTAGGACGGAACGCCTTTGCTTGCGCGTCTGGATAGGCCGAGAGGATGTTGTACTCGGCCAAACCCCAGACTTCCGGACTCAAAGCATACCACTGGGTATCAAGTAAACCAGCAGTGACCATGCACCGATCCATCCAACGACAACAAATGTATCAACCCAATCTTTGTTCCACATATTCCCTCCGATGAAATGTGGCGGTCACCCATTAGTAACAGACGACCTTTACGTAGATTGGTTCAAATAAAGCAAAAACTGTTCCTTATTTATGGAAGCAAGCCCGCGTTTTTCTGGGAAGAGAGGCGCACGCTATCCGGCTGTTCCGATAACATCTTGATAAAACAGTCAGCCATCGACCATGTGGTGACAATTCCACTATCAAGCATATTTTTTATCGCATCATAGCCTTCTTTGCCTTTCATGGTATAAGCGCTTGATGTTCCGGTATAAACGCGATTTTCATCCAATGCCTCTCCCGCAACCATTACATTAAAGACACGTTCTCCTTTTGGTAAAGTTGCGTCATATTGAAACTCAAGTTGCGAAGTGTAGGGATAACTACCAGAGCCCGTGCCCTGTACACCGTTGCTATATGCATTATCGAGCGCGCCTTCCAGTATTTTTGGAATGTCGATACCTTTAATTCGATACAAACCAATCGGCACAGCGAACGGCAACAATTTTCCTGCAACATCGGCAACCGACACCGCACCAACACCTAGTGAATTGCGAACGCCTCCCGCGTTGTGCATAGCAAAATCTACCTTATGCCCCAGACTCTGCATCGTATACAAAAATGAATGAGCGACTAAGGGAGCAAGTTGGCTTGGACCAAGTTCATCTGGCAGTCGAACATGACGTAACTCGGAATCTACATGGGCTATCGTCTGATTTTGTAATGCTCTTACTTGAGGCTGGTATTTTTCAGCCAGTATTGCTTTTACCTCAGGATCTTTTTTTACCACAACCACATAGTCATGAGCATGGATCTGTTGCTTAATTTGCTCAATATCGCTTGCAGAATGCTCGCCGTGAACATCCATAAATACGCGACGTCCAACCAACAGCTCATTTCGCCCTTCAAAACCCTTAACTTGACCGTTCGCTGCAAAGACGATTCGACAATGTCCAAGTGTCATCGAGTGATGCCCAGCTTGAACAACGTAAGTCCCTTTGATTCGAACACCATAATTTTCTTGAGACTTGATTCCTAACGAAGAAAAGTCACCCTGTAACACATGACTATGCCCACCAATTATGAGTCCGATGCCACTGACTTTTTCAGCAAGCGCTAGATCGGCTTCGTACCCCATATGACTCAACAGAATGACTTTATTGATACCTCGGTCGTGAATCGCATCTAGCGTTGCTTTTGCGGTAGCGACACAAGGCTCAAATGTGGTGTCGCAATCTGGGTTTGCGATATCAGCCATCTTATCGAGCGACAAGCCAAAGATTGCGACTCGCTCGTCACCGACCTGCTTTTCAATCCATTTCGCGGATTGTGTATGTTGGTCAAAATCCATCAATTTCGGATGAGATTTAAGCGGGTACTGTTTACGTAGTTCAGCGGAGACGTTCCAATTGCCAGCGAGAAGAGGAAAATCTATCTCACGCACAAATTTGCCAACCGGCTCGTTGCCCATATCAAGTTCGTGATTGCCAAGCGCCATTGCATCAATACCAAGCGCATTCAACATGACAGCGTTAGCCTCACCTTTAAATAGCGAGAAATACAAAGTGCCTTGAAAACAGTCTCCAGCATGTAAAAACAAAAAGTCATCGCTGGTGTGAGAGTTCTTTAGCTGCTTAACGCGAGCTGCGATACGTGCAAATCCACCAGCGCTAACATATGGCTGACATTGATACCCATTGTGGGCAATGCTTAACGCAAGTGACGTGGGGTCAAAGTAAGAGTGTGTATCATTGATGTGCGCTACTGTGAGCGAAAGAGGCTTATTGTTTTTTGTCATCGCATCTTCTCTTTTATCGTACTAGTGATGGTAGCGCGCTTTATGTGACATTCCAATGAATTTTATGAAATCACATACCGACATAACAGGTCTCTTTATGATGTTAATCACACTAATATTCAAGTTTGTTAGAGAAAGAAAAACCGCTAACCGGCTGAAATTACTTAGTCATTTATGAGTTTGATTACAGTTGCTTTGTAAAAAGCGACTTATAATTGAAGTAGATAGTATGAATTGGTTGGGAGAAATGGATGAAGCTAGAACGTATTGATGTTTCCGGCTTTCGCGGAATCAAACGCCTCTCCATTGCGCTGGATGATCTCACTACGCTCATTGGAGAGAACACCTGGGGCAAGTCTTCTTTGCTCGACGCGTTGAATGTGGCGCTTCCTGCCGACGGACGAATTTATCCATTCGAAATGAAAGACTTTCACGTTGATCACGCTGCGGCACATCCTCAAACACAACATCTACAGATTGTACTTTCTTTTGTTTCTACTGAACGTAACGAAACCTTGTCGGGACGCTACAGAAAACTCAAACCGATTTGGTTTCAAGACGAAGATGGCACAAATCGCTTCTATTACCGCATCAGTGCAACGCTTGATGGCTATGACATCACTCAGAAATACAATTTCCTAGACCCTGAAGGCGCTCCACTGATGCTGCATCATTCGGAAAAAATTGCACAAGAGCTCATGACGTTGCATCCGGTCATACGATTGCGCGACTCTCGCCGTTTGTACCAACAGGAAGGCTTAAACAATGGTAATCCCGTCGCTGCAAGCAGCATTAACGGCAATGGCAACGGAAATGGCTTGAACGCTCGTTCTGAAAAACGGATCAATAATACGGTTAGACGGTTAATGGCCATTCCTGGTCACGTCAATAAGGGGGAAATTAAAAGCAGTCTTACATCGATGAAAGCTCTAGTAGAGCATTACTTTTCATTCAAAAGTCATTCACGTAAGACGACCAAAGGACAACGCGACGGAGTGTTTTTCTCTCGCCCTAACAGTGAACAAAATCTTGCCCAGGTCATAGACGAAACCAAAAACCATCAAACACGACTCCTGTTACTTGGTTTGCTTAATGCCTACCTCCAAGCTAAAGGACCGAATGAACTACGCCGCTGTGCGCGTCCGATACTCATAATAGAGGATCCTGAAGGCCGCTTGCATCCTACTCATTTAGCTCGCGCTTGGAGCTTGTTGCAAATGTTGCCGATGCAAAAAATACTGACGACTAACAGTAGCGATTTACTGGGTGCCGTTCCTTTGCCATCTATCAGACGCTTAGTGAGGCAATCTGACAAAACCATCACCAAATCCTTGGCTACCAATAGTCTCACCAAAGATGAACTTCGTAGAGTCGGCTTTCATATTAGATTTCATCGTTCCCGAGCCCTATTTGCGCGTTGTTGGCTACTGGTTGAGGGTGAAACGGAAGTATGGCTGTTCAATGAACTTGCCAACCAATGTGGATATAACTTAGCAGCCGAGGGAGTACAAATCATTGAGTTTGCCCAATCAGGGCTAAGATCGCTCATCAAGGTAGCAAAAGCCTTTGGTATTGACTGGCATGTGGTTACCGATGGTGATGCAGCAGGTAAGAAATACGCGGCAACCGTACTTCATCAACTGGACGGCGAGCATCCACGTCATCACCTAACCGAGCTACCGGACAGAGATATTGAGCACTATCTCTACGTTCATGGATTTGAAATTTTCTTTAGGGATCTTATCAAAATCCCTCATGACCACCCTATCCCTCCTAAAAAAGTGGTGGCGCGAGTGCTCAAGAAGTTTGCTAAGCCTGACTTGGCGCTAGCTATCGTCGCAGAGTGCGAAGAGAAAGGTGTCGACAGTATTCCTGTTTTAATACGGTGGATCTTAAGAAGAGTTATCACAATGGCTAACGGCAACACTTAATCGGTGATGAGTTTAGAGCTAAGAAAAAGACCCTATCAGAAATTCTGATAGGGTCTTTTCAATAGAATACAGGCGTTAATCAATCATTCGCCAATGCCGTCTTAGTGTTGCTCGCCTTTGAATTACTGGTGTCCGAACCACTATTACTAAGCTGTTTGTGCAGCCAAAGGCCGCTCGCTTTCATTGCATAACCAAACAAGCCACCCAATACCAAAGATGGAACCACGAGTTGCCAAGCGCCATCAGCGGCAAATGTGGCACATGCACCTATAAAAGTGCCAGGGATATACTGAAGCCACGCTCGTTTAGCTTGAATACACATGAAAAATGACACCAAAGCGGTCATTACGTACCCAGCGATTTCCATATTGATCAGTGACGAGCCATGAATGATGACCATAGCCCAAACGACGCCCGACATATTAGTCAGTAAGCTTTGCGCAAGCCCCGTTACACCATCTTTTGGTGACGCAAAGTAACTGGTGCATCCAAGGAAACCAGCCCAGGACAACAGCCCCAATGACAAGGCTGCCCACCCCCAAATACCAGAAAGAATGCCTGTTGTAACAGAAATAGCGATTAACGGACTCATATCGTCGACCAATAATTGATTCAATTTCAATCTAAGGTAACGAATATAGACTCATATTTAAGCGATCAAAATCACAACAAAAGACATTGCGTACATTTCATTACATCAAAACAGTGATCAAAATCACTAAAACACTGATGGTTTGCCCTTCATCATTCTTAATCCCTCACGTTTAACACATTCCACAAGCGGGTTTTCCGTCATGTCAGCGCGCCAAATAAAGGACAGAGTTCGCTCCATTTCCAGCTCAGGTACATTTAATGCGACCAGTTGACCGGATTCTACAAATCGCTCGACATCCAAGTAAGGCAAACACGTTAAGTACTGACCATTGGCCACCATACTTCTCAGTACAGGCACGTGTTCATACTCTCGCCATACATCCAAATCGGCAATAAGATGATGAATTGAACTATCAAAGATCTTTCGCGTCCCTGAACCGTGCTCTCTCAATACCCAGCGCGCTTGCTCTAACTGAGCCAAACTGACACGCTCTCTGCGAGCAAACGGATGATGCGCTGAAGCAACGACGGTTAAGTGGTCTCTACACCAGATTTCTTGGTGAATGCGATTGTCATCGCAGCGCCCTTCGATGATGCCAAGGTCGTATTTATAATCTAAAACGCCTTCGATAACAGAATCTGTACTCTTTACCCCGAGCGAAATACGCATCTCTGGAAAATCGTTATCAATAACGCTGATAAGGTCTGGAACCAAATGTTCAGCTGGCGTTTGGCTGGCACCCAACTTTAACTCACCGCTCAACAAGTGTTGTTCATAAAAACCCATTTCGATTTGCTGAGCATCTTGCAACAAGCGCTTGGCTTTCGGTCTTAACCAAACACCCCAATGGGTTAATGCCATTTGCTTGCCTTGCCTTTCAAACAACGGCCTACCAAGCATTTTTTCTAGCTGTGCCAATGACATACTCGTTGCGGATTGTGTCAAAGCCAATTTGTCAGCAGCTTGACTCACGCTTCCCGTATCCGCTACGGCATCAAAAACGGCAAGTTGTTTTAATGAATATCGCATCCGTTTTCCTTTCACCACTTAAATCTTAAAACACTGTGTTTCATAGCAAATCCTGAACTGTTTCAATCAGTTTCTCTTATGTTGAGGTTTCAACGAAAAATTACTGTTGTTTTTTTCATCGATTAAGAATCTCAACACTCGCTAATCTCTCACCAAAAAACAGTACGTTATGGACTTTAGGCCTTATTCTACCTTGTGCAGACAAGTTATCAATATTTCTGATTTAGATTTTAAATATTATCAATTTTACCACTACCCACCAATGCCCTTAATCTAGATTCGAACACAGCACGGGGCTCTGTTCTCGCACTTTTATCTCAATCACTTTTGTTTCAATCAAGTAAGGGGACATGAAATGGGCGATTCACACACTAACGAGGTTAAGGAGTAAGGAATGGCATCGGCTAGCTCCGAAAACAATCTGCTCTTCTCGCCATTGGAAATGATGGCAGAAGCTGAAAAGTTCGCATTAAGTAAAGCTAAAAAAACCAGTGGAATGACAATGAGCTTAGCCATTATGGCAGGCGCCTTTATCGGCTTGGCATTTCTTTTCTACATCACGGTAACGACGGGAAGTGCAGATGCGGGATGGGGCTTAAGCAGGCTAGCAGGCGGTCTTGCATTCAGTATGGGGTTGATTCTCATCGTGATATGCGGTGGCGAATTGTTTACCAGCTCGGTGCTCTCGAGCATCTCTTGGGCAAATAAACAAATTAGCTTTAGCAAAATGCTTTCAATTTGGGGAAAGGTTTACGTTGGAAACTTCATTGGCGCAATGTTCTTGCTTTTGATTGTCTCTGCCGCAGGGCTTTACCAAATGGACAATGGTCAATGGGGACTCAACGCTCTGCATATTGCACAGCATAAATTGCATCACACATGGGTACAGGCTTTCGCTTTGGGCGTTCTATGTAACCTACTGGTGTGTTTAGCAATTTGGCTAACGTTTAGCAGCGCAAATGCGATGACCAAAGCCGCAATGACGGTTTTACCCGTCGCGATGTTTGTCAGCAGTGGCTTTGAACACTGTGTCGCAAACATGTTTATGGTCCCACTGGGCATTGTGATTCAAAACTTTGCAGGTGCTGAATTCTGGGCAGCAACGGGCACAACCCAAGCGCAGTTTAGCGACCTAACACCGATTCACTTTTTAACGAACAACCTTATACCAGTCACGCTAGGAAACATTATAGGTGGTTCGGTTTTGGTAGGACTTGCCAACTGGAGCATCTACCGCAGACCACAACTAAAAGCAGCAAACGTAACTGCAATTACACAAACCACTGAACTTACGTCAGTAAAGGAGACGCAAATGAACAACAACATCATCGTAAAAGACATCATGAACACTCAACCAGTAACACTAAGCGTAGAAATGCCAACAGCTGTTGCTCTAGATACACTTTTGGATCACAACCTAACAAGTGCACCAGTGACGGACATCGAAGGTCGTTTGGTTGGTTTCTTCTCTGTACACGATGTGATGGTTGATTTGTGGTGCCAAGACTACATCCCTGAGCAAGGTCAGAAAGTGGTCGACCTAATGAGCCGTGATGTTGTCGCTATCAATGCGTCAGAGAAGTTGGTCGACGTGGCTGAATTTCTTTGTATCGATAAAGAGCAGTTGTATCCAGTAAGTTCAATGGGCATCGCCACAAGCTTCACGACTCTTTCCCTAGAAGAACGTGCTAAAGCGATGAAAGTAAACAAACCACACGTGTTGCCTGTATTAGAAGATGGTGTCTTGGTTGGCGTTTTATCAAGAGCTGAAGTAATGAAAAGTGTCCGCCCTATCTACGGCGAGCGCTTGAATGTTGTTGAACGTGAGCTTGAATCTGCGTAATACAACACACCCTTTTTTGGCTAGGAAATAAGTCGTTTGGCCGAAAAAAGCCCCGGTGTAAAAACCGGGGCAACTTAGTTTTAAGCCATTTATATAGTTTTGACGCGTGACGTTATGTTGCGTTTAGTTCATATTCGCTGAGATAACCAATGACAATTACTTAAAACGGTAATGTACGCCAGCACCTGCAGATAGTTGAGATTTAGAGCGTTTGCCTGCTGTTTCGTAGTTTACTGTTGTCGATGCAGACCAGTTTTGAGAGAACTGATAAGCGCCACCAAGAGCTAGAGCTTGTTTAGAGCCTGCAGCACCAATACCGACTCCCATCGCAAATTCGCCAGCGTTTTGAACCATTGGGCGTGCGTTAGTTACAGCGTGAGAAGTTGCGACAACACCGTCCATACGGTCTTCTAGGTCTAGCATCTTGTCGCCCATCTTCTTCATTTCAGTTTCAAGGCCAGCAATCTTCTTGCTGTTTGAGTTAATCTTACCATCTAGCGTGTTATACGCAGTATCAGCCTGTTTACCAACTTCGTTATAGATGCTGTGCATGTCATCGATAGTTACTGGCGCTTTTGGATCTGGTAGTGGTGCAGGATCGTTGTTTTGCTTTTCTTCAACCTTAACCTTCACTTGACCTTCGCTGTGAGAATCAACTGAAATGTGAGTTTCTTTACCATTTTCGTCGAAGCCAATAATCTTAGCGCCGCCATCTTTAGTAGTAGTGATCTGACCTACTTGTTCACCAGTGCTGTTATTGAAAACTTGACCGTCATCATTAACAGTAAGATTGTTTTCATCTAGATGTTTACGAGTAGCATCTACTACGTCAGCAGCATCAAATACATCGTAATCAGGGTTTGGATTATCTTCGATAACTGTGTTGCGGCCCGGATCAACTGGAAGCTCTTTAGCTTCTGGACGCTTGCCATCGATGTGAGTAATGCTTCCATCTTTGTCTACACGAACTTCGTAAGAATGACGCTCACCATTTTTACCAGCAGGTTCGTTTTGATCAACGACAACGTACTCACCAGAACCATTGTTCTTGATTGTAGCAATGTGGTGGCCGCCTTTAGTGTAAAGGTCAGTATTACCATACTTACCTTCTACAGGTTTAACGTCATGGGAAGCTAAATACTTTTGCACATCTTCAATAGAACCAAATGAGTTAGTAGCAGCCAAGGCTGGCATAGCGAAAACAGAAGTAAGTGCAAGTGTGATAAATGTCTTTTTCATAAAATAGGTTTCTTCGTATCAATAAGGAAAATAGGAATTTGTTATCTGGCGACTCTCCTTTCGCCTTATTCAAACGCGCAGTCATCCATTGGAGATAACTACGTGTTTCCGCATGCACCCCATTACTGCCCGGTGCTTGCATCCGTCGTGCTCGCTTCGAACACGGAGCGCATCCTATTGATAAAAAAGTTTCGTGAGTAACCTATTGATGTTTAAATTACTTAGATAAGCGTTAGAAATGAAATTAGGGTCTGAAGTCAATTGGTTGAATTTAAGGAATAAAAAAAGCCCCAAGATTCTACTCGGGGCTTGATTGGAAGTGATTGTCGAAACTACTTCTGAACACCCTCTACATGCAGCTCCATGTCAACGTAGCTTGATGCGCCCATGACTGGGATTTTGAAGTCAGCCAATTCTAGGCGAGTAGTACCGTTGAAGCCTGCACGTTTTCCGCCCCAAGGGTCTTGACCGGCACCAATGAATTCCGCTTCAATAGTAATAGGCTGTGTTACACCATGTAGAGTAAGCTCACCCATTACATCTAGCTTGCCATCGCCATTGTCTTTTACGCTTGTGCTCTTAAATGTTGCTTCTTTGAATTTACCTGCATCGATAAAGTCAGAGCTACGAATGTGCTTGTCACGCTCTGCGTGGTTTGAATCAAGGCTTGTTGTATCAACGACAACGTTCACTGATGACGCTTCGACGTTTGCTGGGTCGTAGCTAAAATCACCAGAAAATGTGTTAAAACGGCCTTTGATAAAGCTATAACCTAAGTGGCTCACTTTGAAGTTGATTGAAGCGTGAGCACCTTTAGTGTCGATAGCGTAGTCTGCAGCGTTTGCACCTAGTGGCAATAGCATTGCCGCGGCCATTCCAGTAGCGATTAGTGTCTTTTTCATTTCGAAACTCCTAACATTTTCCGAAGAGTGTTGTCTTTGTTTATAAAGTGATGTTTCAACGCAGCTAGTGCATGACCAGCAGCGGCAAGTATGACGAACCAAGCAGCATAGAAATGCACTTCGCCCGCAATGTCTGATTGATTTGGGAATAGTTCACCCAAACCTGGCACGGTAAACCAATTAAAGACGTCTATACCGCGACCATCTGAGGTAGAAATGAGATAGCCACTCGCAAAAATGACAAACAAGGCAACGTACATAGCGATGTGGCCAACTTTCGCCCCCACTTTTTCAAACTGATTGCCTTCGACCTTTGGTGCTATGGTTATGTGTTTCCAAACCAATCTAAATACCGTCGCCATCGCAAGCAAAATACCCACCGAACGGTGCCAGTCCGGGGCTGTTTTGTACCACTGACTGTAATAAGTCAGGTCAACCATCCACAGACCTACAGCAAACATGCCTATCACCACGATAGCAGAGAGCCAATGTAATGCTCTTGCTACAGGGTTGTAGTTTTTTACTTCTTTTACCGCCATCGTTAATTCCATGATTCCGCGTGAATTACCTGTTATGTTAACAACTCATCAACCTATAGGACACAGTATTTACTTAAATTGACAGTTTAACGACAACACTCCATTGATGAAGTCATTCAATATTTTTGAACATGTTGAAGCTTCCTTATTCGATGCACACGCTGTGAAGTTATAAGTCATCCGGCATCTCAATTTCGTAAAGCTCATCTGCAATATCGGCAACACGTCGATCCAACACGCCCTTCGCATCTTCGAGTCCTTGGTTGTAAAAGGCGGGTCCAAGTTTTTTTATCAAAAAGTCCAACAGGAATTCGGCATCAAATTGTCCCAATTCAGCTTCCAACTCGCGCTCAAAGTAGTCTTGTAGCTCTGATACAATTGCCGCCCTTTTCTTAGTATCAAACATGCTTAGCCTCGTTTTTTGTTACAAATTTGATTACCAGTTTGGAGGATAACGTAATGATTTCAAACCTAAATGGTAAATTTACATAATGGATCACACACCAAACCTCTAGCACGCATCTCATTTTCAAACATTATTGTATCTCTTGGTTTCATTTCTGATACCCATAAACTACACTATGAGCGAACATATGGAGGAATCATGGATTACGGCTATCAAGAGCGCATAGTAGCGCTGCTCAAGGCAAACAAAATCACCAACCACGAACTTGCGGAAGCCATCGGCAAAGGAAAAGCCACCATTGGTCGATATCTAACAAAAGGCCCTACACGGACATACCCATCCATAGAAGATTTATCGCTAATCGCCTCCTACTTTAATGTGCAACCTCACTGGCTGTGCTTTGGCGTCGGCAATCAAAACACCGACCCGAGTGAACTCAACAAGGCTGCAAGCAGCAGTGCGACTATGTTGTCGGTATACAGCCGAGCAGAAGTAAGCGAACTCCTTGAGACAGGCACAGCAGCGAGTAAAGGCTCTATCCCCGTCCCTCCTGAATATAAAAACTGTTTTGCTGTGTTGTATCCAGTTGGCGGGGGCGTTTCCTACAAATGGGACTGTGTAGCGTTGGTAAATCGCGAGTTAGAGTGGATCAATGACGATATCGTTCTGGCTCGCTTACCGGGTAATCCACACCCAGACTTTTTTACTTTGGTTAAGGTCGGTACCACTATTCATGTCTGGTATGGTGACGACACGTCGAAGAACGCAATACATCAGGTTCAAGACGATGAAATTGAGATTTTAGGCGTAGTACGTTGGGGCACTTGGGAAAAACGGATTTAGGAAGCCAGTATGGCCTGAGTTCAAATCAGGTCATTCGTGCAAAGACAAGGAATGAGTCATGCTTCTCGACACAGTGGTACAGAGTTTTAAACGGTTCCAAACCGATTGTCAGGCGCTATGTCTTCAGCACTATCCTGCCGTACACAATGGCGGCTTAACGAGTCGCCACCTCTCTGCAGCTTTCGCTCGGCGACTTAAAGCAGACATAGAGCAGCATGCACTTGATGTGAGTATCGCTCCACTCGATGAAGAAGGTAATAGCCAGTTACGTTGCGCCTATCGCGTTTGTACACCTTATGGCACCATTTGGGTATTGGCGTATCACTTTGTAAACGGAAATCAAACCAGTCGCGAGCATGTCTTTTCTTTAGTTCAAGAATGGTTGGCGGAATATCAATACGCCGTCCAAAAGCGCGATCTTTTGGTCGTACTCGCCGATCACTGGCTGAGCCGGTGCCATCAGAGTCGCTCGTTGATTAACTGGTGGAGTGATGAGCTCCCTGAAGACGACAGCCATTACTTAAAACAAGGTGTCAAACTGCTCGGTTCTGACACATCTATGAGCCAAGAACTATCTCAGCGCTGTCAACTGTATCCAAGTTACCTGACCTACCTGCATCCGTTAACCAAACCTTGCTCCGGTGAGCGGGTGATGAAATACGTCCAGCTTTACGCTGTAGCAACACTCTAACTCGCCTGCTCTGCGAGTTATCCACCAACTTTACCTTCGCTCCATTTGTCATTAAAGCTTCATCAAAACTTTTCATAGTGGTTTTACCCATTTGCTCGCTACAAAGATCGTGAAAAGTTTAAAACGCTATCAATACGAAAAGTATGCCGTACTTTGCAATCTCGCTTACCCAAGAGTGTTTAAGCAAACACGATATGGTTTTGACCCTAATGGGCAACGCATAGTGGCAAATCGCTATGGTAAAACTGTGGTACGAATATTGTGGAGTAAAGACAAAGAAGAAGCCGTCATCGTAATAAAAGGCTCGCATAGCCTGACCGATTGGCTGCTCACATTTGCTATGTGGCAACGCCATTGCAAAGCATTTGGCTTGAATTATCGAATCCACGCTGGTTTTCATTACATACTCAACCAAGAGAGCCAACCCACTCATAAAAAAGATCGCCTTGGCATTAGCTTGTTCGAACGAACCATTGAAATTGCTTCGGCGCTCATTGAAAGTGGTAAACGCGTGACTATCACCGGTCATTCTTCTGGTGGCGCTATCGGCTGTGTCATTGCTGATGCACTGGAACAAAAATACCCAAAATCAATAAAGCGGATCGTTACATTTGGTCAACCAGCTATAGGTAACCATAGCTTTAAAAGGCGTTTTCGGCTCGCTCACAAAACCTATCGAGTCTGCTGTGACTTGGATGTGGTAACCTTCTTACCTCCACTCCCTTTGCTGTATTGGCATGTGGGCAAGGTATTATGGCTCTACAACGGTCGAATCTATGAAAACACTCCTACTCTAGTTCGTCTCGGTCGCTCTTTAGTATCATGGATTATTCGACCATTTTCTTATCACTTAATGAGCAAATATATTCGCAATAAAGACTTCTTTGATGAAAGGTAAAGTGAGAGCGAGTTCAAACTTTCGGTATAAAGCCGACTGTAACTTAGTGAAATTTCAATTACCCTCATTTTCTAAGCAAACTTGATCTAACTCACTCATCGCACCGATAAAAACTGTAACCATCTAATTTATCAATCTTTATGTCCCAATTTTGAATAATAAACTGTACAGATAATCGCCAGAGGTTAGATTTACTAGAAATTTAAGTGATACCGGTCGAGACTTCTATTCACTGAACAGATTTGACTTGTTTGGCAACCATGACAAGATGTGGAACATAATTAATCGTTTTGTTAGACCATGCTTTTAACCGAAAAACACCAGTTCAACCAATGTATCCGTATCGACGATACCGGCTGTTGCATTGCTCAGTACAAAGACCTGACGCTGAAAAGTGTGTTTCAACCTATTTTTAACGCAGACAATGCCATTATTGGCATGGAAGCACTGATCAGGTTGGTGGATCTCAATGGTGATCCCATCCCACCTAATCTTTATTTTCAAAACGATCAGATTACCCTGGCAGATCAGCTCAACGTAGATAGATTGAGCCGCGCTATCCATCTTCGAAACTTCAGCATGTCGCAATATCGAGAGCGTCTGATATTCCTTAACTTCTTACCAATTTCTAGCGAACGTCTTGCTGCGGAAGGGATACGTTCTTCGTTATTGATGTCACGTCTAAAAGCATTGCAGCTTGATAGCCGGCGTGTGGTAGTTGAACTCGTAGAGCTCACAGCATTTAGCCCTAAATCTCTAGCTTCTGCTGCAAAACACTTAAATGAAGAAGACTTTTTAATTGCCATTGACGACTTTGGCTGCAAAGAATCCAGCCCAGAACGCGTTGCTCAAGTTAAGCCCAATATCTTAAAGCTCGACAGGCAATTGCTGGTTGATTATATGGGTGGCAACCCTCAGTCACTGCTGAGCGGGATTAAACTGGCAAAAGCGTGTAACGCGAAAACCGTGATTGAAGGCGTTGAGACCGCAGCGCAGCTTGAGGCCATGAAAGCGCTTGATATAGATTTTTACCAAGGGTATCACCTCGCGATGCCGCAAACGCTCTACCCCCGTCTTAAATTAGTCAGCTAGAAACGTTTACCCAACATGAAGGTAAAACCTTCGCGAGTTTTGCCACTTTGAGCCATTAATGACGCTTCCCAATTGTCAGTGAACTCTTTTTGCATACCCACCATGGTCGACCAGCGACTTGACGTTTGCGTCGCGCTAAAGCGGATATCACCCAGCTGACCTTTAAGCTGGCGCTGATAGTCTTGATATTGACCTCCCACCACAATGCGCCAGCCACTGTCACCAATATTGAACCCGATCAGCGGCGTCACCACCAACGCATCTAGACTAACCCCAACACCCGATACCGACGTTGACACGTATTGAGCATCAATGGTTGTGAAGAACTGTTTATGACCATAGGCCAGTGTTGTGCCAACCGCTGTAATAGTTGAAGACGTTGCCATACCGTTTACTTCAAGGCGGGCTAAATTACCATTTGAAAAATCGCTAACGCCAATGGAAATATCCGAAGAGGTCACCGCTTTTCCTATCATGGCGTTAAAGCCCCAAAATGGCAGTATCCAGACGTCACCACGTAAGGCAACAATGCTCGTGGTATTCGTTGTATTGCTGCTACCATCGGGGAGAATGTCATCAACAGGTTCGCCATCGATTTTAAAATCCCCCAATTGCATCAAATCTTCTTGCTGATGGGTAAACAGTGACAAGCCAACTGGTTTTGGCAGTTTAATACCCATATCCCTAACCCTGTCACCAAAGAAAGGCAAAGTACGACCGTAATCTTCGTCCTTAACACCCGTATCATCATTCGATATAACCGGTGACACGTAACTTACAGAGAGCAAGAGAATATAAAAGGGAACTAGGGCTCGTTTCATTGGATTGGAATTCTATTTAAAACAGGGAGCGCGATACTATCAGGGAGTCACGAACAAAAATAATTCTGATTTTGTATGCAAACAACCTTGAAAATCACTGATTTAAATACAACTTAATCAGTTCAAGGAGAGAGTTTATGGAATCATCATCAAGTTATTTCTCGCGAGCACTACAAGGATGCATTGCGATGTTGCCGCTGAGTTTAGCGGTTGTACCGTGGGGATTTTTGGCAGGCTCATTTGCTATCGACTCCGGGTTAACGCCTATGGAAGGACAAGCGATGAGCGCGATTTTATTTGCTGGTGCCGCGCAGCTTGTCGCGATGGGAATGATAAAATCCGGTGCCACACTGCTCACTATGGTCGTTACCATCTTTTTTATCACATCACGCCATTTTCTTTATAGTTTGTCGATGCGTAACCACATTGTCGGTCTGCCGATTCGCTGGCGTTTAGCTCTTGGATTTCTGCTTACCGATGAACTATTTGCCCTCTGCGGTCACCATAAACCAGAAAAGTTTGATCGCTGGTACGCGCTCGGTGCAGGTCTTTCCTTCTATATTATTTGGAACATCGCAACTCTGGTTGGCATCGTCATTGGTGCGCAGATCCCTAACTTACAGCAGTACGGGCTTGAGTTTGCGGTAGCCGCGACATTTATTGCTATTGTCGTACCAAACATCACGACACTGCCGATTTTTCTCGCTGCTGCTTCTGCCCTAATCTGTTCAGTTATCTTCGCAGCAATGGGCATCGAACTTGGGCTGGTGATATCGAGTATTGTCGGTATGACGGTTGGGTATTTAAGTGAGGAGAAGCTAAAACGATGACTTACTTAATCATTGTGGTGCTGACAGCCATCGTATTTTTGAGCCGCTATTTGTTTCTAGAACCCAAAGTTCCGCTTCGTATTAGTAGCAGCGCGCAGCGATTTTTAGCCTACGCTAGCCCAGCAGTTTTAACAGCGATTTGGGGACCAATTGTATTTTTGCCTCACGGTGAGCTGGCATTGGAAGATAACCTGCCTTATCTACTCGCCGCGACCTTTGCCATTGTCTTAGCTCGGATTATTAAAGACGTATTAATCACGACCATAGTTAGCATCTTAGTGTTTCTCGTCTTAAACTTGTGGGTATTCAACCACTAATCGCTGAGATGTTATGGAAAACTCATCGCCTAACAGAAGCATCACTTTAATGACGTGGCTTGGCTATCTTGGTCTTATCCCATTTGGTCTTTGCATCGCTACATTCACCCCAGAGGCTACCTTTGTGGGTGCGAACACGAGAATGTTATTCCTTTCTTACAGCGCCATCATTTTGAGTTTTCTATGTGGCATATTGTGGTCGCATGCGCTGACTCACTCTTCGCATAAACTGTCGTTTCCCATTCTCACGCTCAGTAACCTGATTTGTTTAATGGCGTGGCTGGTGATTGTCATCACTCCTGAGCAGTTTCGATTAGGCATAGTCGTCGCGCTTGCTGGCTACGTTTGTGTCTGGTTAGTTGAGAGAATCAAGCTCAATGCGCTAGGGAATGAGTTTCCAAAGGCTTATCAACGACTAAGAAGCCATCTCACCGTTGGGGTTGCGGTAGCGCATATCATTGCTTTCGCCGGCGCTATTTAAGCTTGTCTTTTTGCTTGGCTTTTCGAAGAGCACGGTTCGAGCGACCTGCCTCAGGTTTAGACGGAACATCACGTCGCTCGTGAATGAGGTGGCGTATAGACAAGATTGGATGCGGCAATAACATCCTGGGACCTGCGTAACGCATCACCGCCTTCATCTGCTGTTTTTGCTCCGGCTTATAGCAATGGATTGGACATTTATTACACGTTGGCTTACTTTCTCCATAAGGGCAGCGATCAAGTTTTATTTCTGCGTAAGTGAGTAACGCTTTACAGCTATCACATAGCGCCTTGGAGCCATGCTGCTGTTTGCAATAAATTTCCATCATAGCTTTGACGGTTTTAAACTCGGTTTCTAACGCACCAACTAAAATGTCACTGGCTTTTTTCATAGCAACCTTTTCCGCGAGAGAGCCTAAGCTAACGCGCACCAATTAAAAACGGTTCTTCTATCGCAACAAACTCATTTGCCGCTTCAATTAAGTGATTCGCAGTCAAACTCGCGACTCCAACAACCGTAACCCGAGAGCCGAAGCGTTGCTGAATGCGATCCACTAAAACTTCAAAGTCCCCATCACCGGAAAGTAAAATAACATTTTCGACATCACGTGCCACTTCAAACACATCGAGCGCAATTCCAACATCCCAATCCCCTTTGGCACTGCCGTCAGAACGTTGGATAAAGGGTTTCAACTGAACATCAAAACCGATCCCACGCAAAATATGGTGAAACTGTCTCTGTTTTGGATCGTGGGAAGCAATGGCATAGGCTTTGGCTGATTCAATATTAAATCGTTCACTGGCCCAAGCCCAAAATGCGTTGTAGTCAAAGCGTGCACCAAACGCTTGCCTGGTGGTGTAGTAGACATTTTGTACGTCCACAAAAATAGCTGCTGAATTCATAGTATTGCTTGTCCTTTTATGATGTTGGCAGTGTAACAAAAATATTGTCCGCAAGTGGAACTTAGTGAGACGAATCTCAGTAGCTAAACTTAACGTATAACCTTTTGGTTGTTTGCTTGGAGGCAATTATGAAAGGCATAGGTATCGTAGCCCTTGCGGCACTGTTTAGCGCCACAGCGTGTGGCTACCCAGAATACGCTAAAAAACACGGTAGTGATGTTGACACTCACGGTAGTTACCACAATGACCAGCAAGACGCCGAGTATCATAGTGGCGGCTACTACCAAGGACTATCACACCGTAGCGTTATGTATTTTGCACCCAGCAAGGATGTGCTTGTCGATGAGTTCCTGTTGGGGACACTCATCAATGAATGCGCTCTCGATGAACGAGATGTTGTGACCATGGTGATCACCAAAGACGGCTTTTCATCACCTAGCTGGGTAAAAGACACGTTTGATTACAGCAAGCTGGTTAAAATGTACGACATTCGAGAGGGTGACCATACTGCCGTTTTGATTGGCAAAGATGGGACAGAGAAATTGCGTTGGGGGCCAACCACCAATTGGATTCAAATCAAAAAAACGATTGATGAAATGCCAATGCGAAGAGCAGAAATGGCTCGAGCAGCAAGCCGCTGCTCGATATAGCAAAATCTATTGAATCTAGAGATCGCTATGGAGTCTCTTTTTGAGCGAGATGACTGCTCACTAAGCTCGCAACCATAATGGCAAGGTAAAAACTACCCGTAATCGACTCTAAGAACACGAAGAAACGCGGGATGGCTAGAGCCGGGGAAATATCACCATAACCGACTGTAGTTAGTGTGATAAAACTAAAGTAAATAACATCGAACAGGTTATCTAGCCAAGGTTTCGCCTCCAACCCGTTAAAGGGTTCAACGAACAGTTCGAGTTGGATCAAATAAATGAATGAGAAAGAGAGACCGAACAACAGATAAACGCATATTGAGCCAACAATCTGATTGAGTGTCACTTGCTTCGGCATGATGACCTGTCTGAGCGCTGAAAAAGTCTGAGCTAATACGAAAAACAGTAATGCAAACAAGGTTACCAACGAAAGGTCATAGTCCTCGAACAATGAAAACACGCCAGATGTTACTGCTACTGTGATCATCACTGCATACCAAGATCGGTAAAATGTCTGCTTTCTATGTACACCAACAATCGAAGTACTCATGCAAAGAATAATCAAAGCCAGTACATAGTCTTGAGCATCATCTTTAAACTGATGCACCACAGCGCTCAAAAAAAACAGCACCAATAATGACCCAAGTAAAAAGAAAAAGTTATCGTCTTTACTCATCAATTTCATGAAATAGTTATCTCCTGACTCTAGAGCATTTCTTTGGCGATTAAATGCAGCAGATACGTTTCTCGCTCAATACTCATGCCTTTCTTATCGCTCTCTGAGATAGTTTTCTCGTTGAAAGCAATGGCTTCATGAATATTAACCCAGATTGGCTTCATACCATTTTTGACTTCATAGTCTTCATAAGCGGTCTCGCCAAGCTCTCGATCCACTTTGCAAGAGTAGCAAAATGAAATCATGTGCATCACATCCGCATCGTCTTTGTACCAAGGACGAAACTCTTCATAGATACCAAATGGTTTAATCCCGTGGATATTTTGAGCGCCCGTCTCTTCTTCTAACTCGCGAACCAAACCTGCAATAACATCCTCGCCCTCATCAATGCCGCCTCCCGGTAGGGAGTAATCATGATAACGCTCGGTGTAGAGAAGCAGAATATCTTCACCATCAACGACAATTGCACGAGTCGCGTTTCTTTTTACTATGCCCTTGTTATCAAGATGGTCGATATCTGGATGAATGGCTGTAGTGAGTTGTCTCATAGTCTTGCTCTGAGTTAGTCTATTTTTCGTGAAGTTTACCACAAAAATATCAAGTTACAGTTCAATCTCAGTTTCTCATCAAATGAGATGAGACAATCATTTACCAGAATGTTAACATCCTCACCTCGCCTAAAGGGATGTTAGGCAATAATAGTCATAACACCTAAAATATCCCAATTATTATGAAACCAAGCATTTTTTTCTTCGTGGCCGCTTTGTCTACCGCTGATGTTGCTCTCGCAGACGCAACTGATACCACGGTAACTGAAGCGGATCTCCTCAAACAAGCAGTACGCTACGATCAGACACTTACCGAACAGCAGCTCAATGCATCGTACCAAGACCCAATGAACGCCCTTGGCTATCGTTCGATTTCAACGAACAGTAGTTTTGAAGAGTTGAGGCAAGACGATACGCTTACTCAAATCGATTTCAACGAGTCACCCTACCGAGTCTCCCTTTTCAACCCTCAAAATGGCGAAGACAGTGAAAGACTGTGGTCTCAAACTAAATCCATTTTTGGTTACGGCGTAGGTGTTGCTGGTGTGCTAGCTTTGATGCCTGAATCGATCACCAACTGGGAAAAAGACGACATCAAACTGATGAACAAGTGGTGGGATAACGTGCGATCTGGGCCGGTTTGGGATCGTGATGACCACTTGATCAACTATGTTGGACACCCTTACTTTGGCGGCGTTTACTATCAGGCAGCTCGTAAATCGGGTTATCGTCAGTGGGATGCATTTATGTACTCAACATTGATGTCGACTTTCTACTGGGAATACGGCATAGAGGCATTCGCTGAGGTACCGTCGATTCAAGACCTAGTAGTTACACCGACGCTTGGTTGGGTTTATGGTGAATGGGCCTTTAATAAAGAAAAAGAGATACGTTTAAGAGGCGGCACGGTAATGGGCTCTGATGCGCTTGGCTCAACCGCCCTATTCTTCCTTGACCCGGTCGACAGTTTAGGTCGCGGCGTAAATAACGTGGCAGGCAAAGAAATTATAAAAGCGGGAACGGGTTTTGTTGGTGTGCATTCAAATGTTCTGCGTAATGGTGATATCGAAACCAAATATCAAATGCAGGTACAGTACGCGTTTGGTGCTGGTGAAACCGCAGATAGCCTAAAGCGCCGTCAGAAAAAAAGCTACCAGCAACATACCGACGACCCTGTCACTTACGGTATTGTTGGTGTGAGCGCAGGCTTCGCCTATCCGCAACTTGATAAAGAGCGCAATCTGAAAAATGATTTTGCACCCGCCTTCACGTTAGGTTTGTACTTTACCAACCAGCTCTCGGCACGACTTGGTTATATGCAAGGTAACTATGAGTCCACAACAGACAACCAGAAGCATATTTATGAAAACTACAGCTTTGATGTGCAGTATTACCTATTCGAAAACTACGCATTTAAGCCTTACTTCAATGCAGGCGTTGGAGAAGCGATGCTCAACAAAGATCGTGATACTAAGAAACTGCAGTGGAATATTGGTACTGGTGTCCATTACACACTCAATGCCAACTGGGCGCTTCAAGCCGATTGGAAGTACAACTATCACCGCAATTCAGGCGCTCGCGATAGTCTATGGGGAACACGGTTAATTTATCGCTTTGGTGAAGGCAACAAATACATTTAACAGCTTTAAATCAAGCGTTTGTAGGAATTCTGGGAACAAGTGGGCATTCACAAGGATTATTTGGTGAATTTATCGATAATTTGACCAAATCAAAACACTTTTTGTTAGAAATCTCCTACACTTAACCAAAAGCCTAACTTCCAACTAGGAGATATAATGAAAAAAGTACAATGGATGATTGGCGCTGTAGCAGTGGGCATTCTAGCAGGCTGTGCCAGTGAACCGGATAAGTATGATGTGGATGAAATTACTGTAGAGAGTGATCCTGCTTATGTCTATTGTGTTGAACAAGGCCACAAGCTACAGCGTGTAACTGAAAACGGAAAGCGCGTTCCTTACTGTGTGTTATCGGAAGAAGAACGTTACACAGTTTGGGATTTTTACGAAAAGCGTAACCAGCAAGATAACTAATACGTATAACAACAGAAAGTACACGTAATAAAAGAAAGTACTCGTGATAATAGAAAGGCCAGCTCATCAACGAGCTGGCCTTTTTACTATTTATTCAAGTGCTATTTACTCAAGTGCTATTTACTTGGCTTGTTTTTACAATGCTCGATCGCTGTTGCCATAAGCTCGAGTGCAGACGTTTCACATGCTGGCAATGCCGCATCGCTTGTCTCAACAGGCGTTACACGCTCACCCCACTTAATGTGGCCGGCACCCCATGTTAGACCTGCACCAAATGCTGCCAATAGCAGATCATCATTCGGCTTAATCTTACCTTGCTCTAGTGCTTCACAAAGTGCAATTGGCACAGTCGCCGCAGAGGTATTGCCGTAGTTCTGAATATTTACGAACGCTTTTTCTTGGTCAATGCCAGACAAATCACACAGTGTTTGAATGATGCGGATGTTCGCTTGGTGCGGAATCACAACATCGATGTCGTCTTTTGTCAGGTTAGAACGAGATAGAACGGTGTTCGCCGCCGCTCCCATGCCTTTTACTGCACGCTTAAAGATCTCTTTACCAATAAAGTCAAATTCAAAGTAACCGTTATCTGCTGCAAAGCGCTCCATAGACGTACCGAACTTAGGCACGGCCAGAATATCACGGCCTTTTGCATCACAGCCGATTTGCGCATCTTGCAAGCCGACTTGTTGCTCCGTTCTTGTTAGAACTGCTGCGCCTGCACCATCACCAAATAATACTGCTGTATCACGTTCAGTCCAATCAATGAAGAAAGAAAGACGCTCTGCACCGATAACAATAGCGTTACGGTAGTTGCCTGACTGAATCAGTTTGGTTGCGGTTTCTAGGCCATAAACAAAGCCTGTACATGCAGCATTAAGGTCAAAAGCCGCGGCTGCTGGCACACCTAAGTTCTGTTGAACGCGCGATGCAGTGTTTGGAATCAACGAGTCAGGTGAACACGTTGCAACAATAATCAGATCAACCTCATCAGCCGTGATACCTGCACACGCCATTGCGTGTTTCGCTGCTACTGTCGCCATATCAGATGTGTTGACATGGCTAATACGGCGATTTTCAATACCGGTACGAGTGCGAATCCACTCGTCTGACGTTTCCATTACTGTGCTGAGGTCATGGTTTGAGAGAATTGCTGGTGGAAGGCACTTACCCCACCCAGTAATTTCGGCGTAAAAAGTTGTCATTGTGTACCTATTTTCTTATAGTTTTCGCCAATCAAGATAAACAAGCCATATCAATCGCTAACTTATGATAATGAGAGATAATTTCTTGCTTATCTTGACTATAGACGACTGAGTATACTCACATTCACGGGTTCAAAGAAGTCTGATTAGTCAATTTTAGCTTCCTAAACCAAGTGCTCGCTCGTCTGTAAATAAAAACAACAGGAGAAAACGTCATGTCTACTATCACCACCCGCTGCCCACATTGCCAAGGTATGAATCGACTACCTGTCGATAGAATCGCCGAATCACCAAACTGTGGTCGCTGCAAGTCGCCTCTTCTTGACGGTGCGCCGATTGAAGGCACTGCAGATAACTTCTCAACGTTGTTGAATAGCGAGCAGCCTATTGTAGTCGATTTCTGGGCTACATGGTGCAATCCTTGCATCGGTTTTTCTCCGGTATTTCAACAAGTTGCAGAGGAGCGTCAAGGCAACGTCCGTTTTGTCAAAATTGATACCGAAGCGCAGCAACAACTCGCTGCACAGTTTCAAATCCGTAGCATCCCAACCATCATAGTATTTAAAGGTGGTCAAAGACTCGATACCATTAATGGGGCATTGCCGAAATCTCAGTTTGATCAATGGCTCAATCAGGCGCTCTCAAAAGGCTAGCTAACCTTCATAGCACTCGTTGGCAAATACTATTTATCAAAGGTCGGTTTATCAAAGGTCGGTCTTGTTAATTTTTGCTTGCGATAAGCAGAAGGTGAACAGCCGACCTGTTTTGTAAAACGATGGGTAAAGTTAAACGGGTCTCGGTAACCTAGTCGCTCGGCAATCATTGATACCGACCAATCGTTGTTTTCTAGAAGGTCGCAGGCTTTTTCCATTCTTAAATTGATCAGTCTGGCTCTTGGTGAAACGCCGTACAATTGCTTACTGATTCTCGAGAGCTGCTCTTCGCTCAAATAGGCTTTTGTCGCCATATCTTTGACTGTCCAAGGTAGGTGCAACTGTCCCTCTATCTGAGAAAACAGAGCCTGTACTCTCACCGTTGAGTCATTCGTTTGCGACTCAAACCCTGTAATCAAGCGACACAGCTCACTCACCAACAACTTACGGTAGCTCGAGCGCCCGCCAATCTCAACATACAGTAAGGTTATCAACGCCCAAATCCGTTCGCAGCCATTAAAAGGTAAAACCTTTTGACCAATCTTCGCAAACATGGTCCAGCGCTGAGTCGGTTTAGGCAAAAACCAAATCATGCGCCAATGATTATATTGAGGGTTGATTTCAAATCGGAACGAGGTATTCGCAGGCAGCACCACAATAGAATATGGTTCTATCGCTAACACTTCCGTTTTTGTGATCAGTACTCCTCCCCCTTCAATGGTAAAGAGAATGGTGTGGACATCCACCCCCTTACGCTCGACATGGTAGCCATCCAATAGGTTGGCCATTCCAGCCATAAAAATGTCTTCAGCGGCAAACTCAGGAACATCACTGGCAGATAAGAATCGCTCATCACAGTGTTCAGACAAATACACTTCGTCCACCCACTCTGTTTTGCTGTTAAATTGCTCAATGACGGATTTGCACAGGTTTTGTCTATTTTTGAACATGGTTTCACAATGCCGTTTTTTTTATATTAGCCACGTTTATCACCCAGTCACACTCCGTGATTTTCTTTTCTCTAATTCACTTAACTTTTTTCTAGTTCACTTAACTGGGAGGCAGCTATGACAACTCAACACCATCATAAGTCATCTAACGGTGTGGCTTCAAATCAACTCTTGTCCGCCGTTGTAAAACTTGGTTTCCCAGTTGCTATTCAGAGTGCGCTAGTGGCTATTTTGGCACTCGCCGATGTACTCATGGTGAGTGATATTGGTAAAGAAGCAACCGCAGCGGTGGGGATCGCCTCAAAGTGGCATTTTGTGGCGATTATGATCATGGCAGGCATGGCTTCGGCCAATGGTGTGCTGGTAGCTCAGTATTGGGGACGTGGTGACAAAACCAGCGCAAATACCATCACTCGACTATCAATGGTCTTTGGTGCCAAGTTACTTGTTCCCGTTACATTAGTGATTACGCTGTTCTCTAGTTACATCATGATGCTGCAAACCACGGATGGGCGTGTTATCGAACTAGGAGCCACTTACCTTTGGTATGCATTCCCAGTGCTTATCCTGACACATATTGTAATCGTTGCTGAATCCGCTATGCGATCTTCAGGCGATGCCGTAACACCACTGTTACTTGGTGCTTTAACCATAGCCATCAACATTGGACTTAACTTTTGGCTTATCAAAGGTGGCTGGGGTGTACCTGCGATGGGGGTAGCTGGAGCGGCTTTGGCAACAACTATTTCTCGGCTGATCCAAGTCATTTTTATCTGGGGCTACTTAAATCTGCGCCGTCATTGGTTGATCACCGAACAAGTACTAGACAACACAACACGTCTCTGGAACTCCTACAAATCACTTGCCGTTCCAACCACATTAAACGCCGTGCTGTGGGCAATGGGCACGCTGATGTATCAAGTGATTTTTGGCCATATGGGAACGACGGAACTCGCGGTATTTAGCATGATGGGACCGTTTGAATCGCTATGCTATTCCTTGTTCTTCGGGATCTCTGTCGCCTGTTCGATATTACTTGGACAATCTTTGGGTCGAGACGAGTTTGAACAGGCATTTAGCATGTCGCAGACCTTCATTAAAGCCGTATTGGTGTTTGGGCTGATGATTGGCTGTGGACTCCTGTTGGGGCGTGAAAGCATTTTATCTTGGCTAAACCTAGACACAGCTGAGCTCTACCCTATCGCTTCTCCAGCGATGGCCATCTTGTGCGGGGCAATTTGGCTGCGTATGCTCAATATGATCATCATTAACGGAATTCTGCGTGCGGGTGGTGATAACAAGTTCTGTTTGCGCATGGACTTCATTGCAATGTGGATGGTGGGCTTACCATTAACAGCAAGCGCCGCTTTTGTTCTTGGACTTGATTTTAAGTGGGTCTACGCGTGTATGCTATTTGAAGAAGTAGTGAAGTTTTCACTTTGCTTCCATCGTTACCTCAAGCGCTACTGGATGAACAACCTCACCCTTGCCAGCGCTTAGTCAAAGACGAAAAAAAGAGCAAAGCTCTCAACAGCTTTGCTCTATTAGTTACCTGCCGTCACTAGGCTCGCTCGAAGTGCGACAGAAGTTTAGGGTTGATCCTGTCATAACACTCATATTGCATCGCGTGACCTGCGTCTTCAAATACTTCGAGCTCGACGTTACTACCCAATAACTCTTTTACCCGTTCAGCATCTGATAGTGGAATCACCTTATCTTCCTTGCCCCATAGCAGTAACTTAGGTATCGCAAGTTTTCCGACTTCAGCGAAGTCATCAGTTGGATCTTTCGCAATCAAATGACGCCCAGTGCTAATTATCGCTCTTCGAAATCCCTTATACATCATCTGTTCACTGAACTTATCAGCCCAGTAAGGAAAACACTCGGGTTGCACTAGATCATTCGCCTGATTAGTTGGAAGCTTAGGAATGAACAACAGATAACCGAGCCATTTGCCAATTACAGGCAAAGTGAGAGGGCCAATATCCACCGGTTGATTGAAAGGCGCTACATAGCCGACGCTAAGAATATTACTCGGGTTTTTAGCCACAAAAGCCGAAGTGATTGCTCCCCCCATCGACAAACCAACAATATGGAATGGCTTATTCGGAGCCAATGTCTGTGTAAGCTGTCCAATTTGGTCGACAAACAGCTGCTTGTCATACTTTACATTGGGACGAGATGAATAACCGCGACCATACAAATCAAATGTTAAAACCCGATAACCCGCATTGGCGACCACTTTGCGATTATTGTCCCACATATACGAAGGCGCAGAGAAACCATGCACGAACACAACCAGAGGCGCATCCGGCGAACCTTCTAGTTGATAATGGATGTGGCCAAGCTGAGTCTCGATAAACTGACCAGGAGCTTCCGCACGATGCACCTCATTTAGCGAGTATGTCTCTTTGTTGACCATTAAGGGGAGTAGCGCTAAGAAGCAGAAAATGGCAATCAATGCCACGATTAAAGTCATTGCAAGTCTCGGTTTTTAATACGGAACGGTATTGTAGGAAGCCGAGCTTAATTTACTAGGTGCTAGGATTTCAAAACCATGAAACAAGGGCATAGTTAATCGACGCTACTATACATAATGCCGCCACATTCTGTTAGCGGCATTGGCAAATAGGCAACCGAGCTCTTATTGTATTAGCCTATGACAGGTAATTGCTCATTTCATGAAGTAGTTTCTCTCGTCTAACAGGTTTTGGTACATAGGCATCCATCCCTGCATCAAAACATTTCTGGATATCGTCATCGACAACACTAGCGGTCAGCGCAATGATGGGCGTTGGCGTCATTCCTTGCTGCTTTTCATAATCGCGAATGTCTTGTGTTGCTTCAAAGCCATCTTTCACTGGCATCATACAATCCATAAGAATGACGTCGTAGCGGCCGTTGCGCTGAAATAGCTCTACCGCTTCGGCACCATTGTCTGCGATGTCATACTGGTACCCTGCCTTCTCCAAGTGCAAAGAGGCGACTTTCTGGTTGACCAAATTGTCTTCCACTAACAAAACTTTAGTACTCGATATTTTTGCTGTTGCATTAATTGGGGCGCTATTGTCATTCTCAAGTTTGGGCTTTCGCTGACTAAGTTCAGTTTCAATATCAGCCACATTAGCAGTCTCAACATTGAAAGTTGTCTCCACATCTTGAGCAGGCACTTGTTGCCCATCTAGTTCCTGTTGTTTCAACTCAATCGCAGTCACAATTTTCTCTTTGAGAATCTCGGCCTTGAATGGCTTAGGAACATAATCGTCCATACCGGAATCAAAGCACTTCTGAATATCATCATCGACCACACTCGCAGTCAGAGCAATGATTGGCGTTCGAGTCAAACCGAGTCGCTGCTCAGTAGCGCGTATTTTTTCTGTTGCTTCAAAACCATCCATCACTGGCATCATGCAATCCATAAGGACAAAGGTGTAGTTCTGGTTTTTCTCAAACAGCGTTACCGCTTCTTGACCATCATTTGCGATGTCATACTCACAGCCAATTTTCTTGAGATGTAAGGTCGCCACTTTTTGGTTCACTAGATTATCTTCGACGAGTAACACGCGAATACGGTTATCAATGCTGGCGATTTGAGTACTCGTGTATACGCTACCCTGTGCCAATGCTTTACAACAGGCTTCGATGGATTTCAGTAGGCGATTGCCAAGCAGTGGATAAGTAATCAACGCACAAATATTACGACCAAAGTCTTTATTGGCGCTATCAAATTGTCTGATAAGGCAAATTGCAGTACCTCTCCCGTTAATGTCCGCGAAACGCTTGCTGTCTTCCTCAGAAGATGTACCGCCACCATCAACATAAATAAGGATGGTTTTTGAGTCTACTTTATCGAGGTTCAACTCAGCTAACGTCGGTGCGACGCTATCTACCGTCATACCATAAAATGCTAAGTCACGTTTGATTCGCTCCTCGTGGGAACCTGAGTTACATACCATCACCAGTTCATCAAAAAGAAGTGGGCTGCGATGTTGGTACTCTCTTTCATCAATGGCTAATGGCAACGTGAAGTAAAAACGGCTCCCAACGCCTTTTACGGAATCAAGTTGAATTTTGCCGCCCATGAGCTCGATTAGCTGGGTACTGATTGCAAGCCCGAGTCCAGTACCGCCAAACTGCCTTGTGGTTGAGTCATCTTCTTGAGCGAACGCTTCAAAGATTTTCGACTGTCTTGCTTTATCAATACCAATCCCAGAGTCTTTCACTTCAAATAACAAGTTCGCCAAATTGTCCGACTCACCCTGATACTGTACGCCGATGGTTACGCTGCCTTCCTCTGTAAACTTGACCGCATTGGACATAAAGTTCATCAATACTTGACGCATACGATGGTCATCGGCAAGCACACGGAATGGTACTTTGGCATCAATATCAACATTGAGCTCAATACCTTTTTCTTTCACTTTTGGTGCCACGATGGAGGCAATATCGTAAATGGTTTCGCGGATGGATGTAGAGTGAGGATTGATTTGCAGCATGCCCGACTCAATCTTAGAGAAGTCGAGTATATCGTTGATTAGGCTCAATAATAGATGTGACGATGTCTCAATGGTATCCACATAATCTTTTTGAGTTGCGGTTAAATCGGTATCGGAAAGGACTTCAGAAATACCAATCACACCATTCAAAGGGGTTCGAATTTCATGCGACATATTCGCCAAGAAACTGCTTTTCGCTTTACTCGCCTGAATGGCATCTTCTTTGGCTTGCTCTGCATCTTCTTTGGCTTCGAGTAATCGTCTTTCACCTTCTCGTCTTTCATGGGTAAGGCGCTCTACCTCTTTTGCAAAACGGCTGAGTTCATCCTTACCACCAATTGTTCGGCTCAATGACACCGCCTGCGTTTGATCTTCGTCTTTTTGTTCGAGGAAAGTGAGAACCAAACCAAGATTTCGCGTCACCCTAAGGGCTAAGCTAATACCTAAAAAAATCAACATGATAGTAAGCAATGTTACTACAGTTAGAAACGCAACCCGTTGTTGTTCAAACCCTGTTACTAAGGTTCTAATCTCTTGCCTCAATTGCTCTTCAATGGCTAAAGAGACACCTTGAATTAGATTGGAACGTAGATTCAGTGCGTCCAAACCTGCTTTGATTTCAGCACTACCAAGACTAGTAATACCTTCACTGCTTAGCAGAATATTTCTAAACAGGCTGCTCTCTTCAAATGCGGGGTTAGAGAAGGAATCCAGCAGTAAATTAACTTGCATAGGGTCAGCGTTGATCGCGACAAAACGTTCCACAAAAAGCTGCTGATTTTGAACTAAGTTAGCTATCTCCTGCTTACTGTATTGATCTCCTGTTTCTCCATCTTGGTAGGCTTGAACTAAGGTTTGGGTTTGCCAAATTTCTTCATTAGCCCAAAACACCAACCATTCAAGCTGAGATAGAGCGACCATATGCCCACTGACCACCGGCAAAACGCCCTTCGCAGGTGATTGTTCAATAATCATAATAATCTGTTTATAGGTATCGACCTGCCATTCCACCAGTTCTTGCTTTTCTATAAAATCGGCAGCTTCGGCAATGGAAACGACACTTTCCTGATAGTCATCAAGCAAACCAGATAAGCGAACAGCGACATCTGAAGGGAAAATTTCTGGTCCTAGGGATTTTAAGGTTTGTATCGAACTCGCAATATCAACAAGTCCCGCTGTTGGACGAGCGTCATGAGTTTTCGACTGTATATCGGACAACACTTCTGAATATCGAACTAAGCGCTCAACTTTTTCGAGGTCGCTAAGCTGGGCATTAAGGACGCTTATCTGCCTTGTCGCCAAGTAGACAATAAGTGCCATGGGTAATAGCACCAACAACAGCATCTTTTTCTTTACCGACAGGTTATTCCAAAACTCAAGTTTGTTCATTCCGTTGCCCAACACTTGTTAGCACAATAGTTTAGATACAGTAAGTCTAGGAAAACTATTGGTTTAGTCGAGTTAAATGACAAACTAATTTATAAATTGATAGAACTATATGGGTTAGCTCTCATCTTTATCTACTCATTGCTGTGCTTGCTCAGGGTCTAGATAGCGATTTAAGTTTGTTAAAAGCTTGTCCAACTCAGCAAGAGGGAGCGCTAAAGACTTGGGTTCTGTTAGCTGTACTGTCGCTTCTACAAATTGACGGATAGTAGGTAGCTGTTCGTAAAGTGGAGTGAAGAGACCGCTGGTGTGATCAACTTGCTTATCTAGCGCTTCAAGCGATGCTAGGGCAATTCGATACGGCTCTGATGCCAGTTCGCTCAGTGGTTCAGAAAATACTCCGGTCACCGCTCCCTGAAGATAGACACGATAAATCGTCAATCTATCAAATAAAACAAAGAGATTTCCTTGGGTTTCCTTGTGAGGATACGGCACAAACACATGCTGAAGCGGATCGTAGGATAGTTGAATAGCAAGTCCCGCTTGTTGGCAGCACTGCACTAAGTACTTTAGCAATCCTTGCTGATCGAGTAACCTCTGAACAGTAAAAACTCGATACAGATGATAATCGTTGGAGAGCAACGTAACCCTAATAGGACGACTACTAGGAGGTACTATCCCGCTTTCTGTCAGTTCTTTTGCCAATAGTTGAATATTTTCGACGGTATTGGTCGACGTGTCTTCAACTAAAATAGCGCCAATACCCTGAATGTCAGTTTCAGTCACAAGGCCTTGAAAATGTTCAAGCATTGCCGCTGCTTCTGAACGCGACTGTCCTTCGGTTATTCCACCGCAAAAAGTAACGATGGTAGTAGACATATCTTGGTTTTTAACGATTTCGGCAAGGGCTTCAACACGAGACTCGCCCTCTAGAGTTAACGTGTCCTGATTGAGGCGCTTGCCGAGCACGATAAGTAAGTTGTCGAATTCCTTTTCACTTACCATCTCAAATTAAACGATTTCCCATGAGTGAGTCATGGTGACGCCTTCAGCAAGCATAAGACAAACTGAGCAATACTTTTCTAACGAGTCCTTCGTGACCTTTTCGACCAACGCTTCATCGAGTTGATTGCCTGACACAACAAAGTGGATGTTCACTGCAGTGAAGATACGTGGTGCCGTCTCACGGCGTTCTGTCGTCAATTTAGCGGTACAAGCGGTAACATCTTGATTTACCGATTTAAGACCATCAACCACGTCTACCGAGCTGCATCCACCGGCTGCCATCAACACCATCTCCATTGGACTTGGCGCTGTTTCGCCGCCGCTACCGTCCATAACGATGGAATGACCTGACTGAGATTGACCTAAAAATTTGAATCCTTCGATCCATTTCACTTCCGCTTGCATATAAACCTCTGCATGGTAATTGGGAATTACGGCAAAGATAGTAACCCGTCACGTTGTGAATTTGAAAGTTTTTGCGCGTTTGTTGTGTCTTATTAAGAAATTAGACCACCACGTCTTAGGAGTAACTATGACAAACTTAGCCAAACTACTTCTTTCACTCGTTGTCGCGGTACCTGCGCTGTTTGCCCTCACTAGCCATTCAGGCATGGCAAATAGCCAAAAGCCTAATGCAACAGCGCCGCAAGTCGCAACATTAGCAGGCGGCTGCTTTTGGTGCACCGAGTCAGACCTCGAACAGCTCGACGGCGTTGTTGATGTTGTTTCCGGTTACGCGGGCGGGACTTTGGAAAAACCAACCTACCGACAAGTTGCTAGTGGACAGACCGAGCACATTGAAGTGATTCAGGTAACGTTTGATGCTGATGTCGTCAGCTACGAGCAAGTACTCGACCATTTCTTTAGACACATTGACCCTACAGACGACAAAGGATCGTTCGTAGATAGAGGGGCGCAATACCGACCTGCCGTTTTCTACCACAACGGCGAGCAGAAAGCGGTGGCTCAATCATTTATGGCTGAAATCGACGCGCTTGGTGTGTACAAAAAGCCGCTCGCGACAGAGTTGATTGAACATACAACGTTTTGGCTCGCGGAAGATTACCATCAGGACTATTACAAAAACAGCAGCTTGAAATACAAGTACTATCGCTACAACTCAGGCCGAGACCAGTATTTAGACGACATCTTTGGGGACGACCGTAAGGACAAACCAGTTACCCTTAGAGAGATGATAAATCGCAACAACCAACCTGCAGCACAAGTGTACATGCGCCCTACGGATAAAGATATTAAGGAGACCTTGACGGCATTACAGTTTTACGTGACTCAAGAAGACGGTACCGAAAGACCTTTTGACAACACATATTGGGATAACAAAGCAGACGGTATCTATGTCGATGTCGTGACCGGAGAACCACTGTTCTCTTCTACCGACAAGTACAAGTCTGGTACCGGTTGGCCAAGTTTCACTAAGCCTATTGATGAGCGTTACATTGTCACGACAACAGACTACAAACTTCTATATCCGAGAACTGAAGTTCGTAGCAAATTTGGAGATTCACACCTTGGACACGTATTTAAAGACGGCCCTGCTCCAACAGGCCTACGCTACTGTATGAACTCTGCCGCGTTGCGATTTGTACCGAAAAAGCTTCTCGCGCAGCAAGGCTATGAAGAGTTCCTACCTTTGTTCGACAAGTAAGTTTGGCGAAGCGTACCTATGCTGCAAGCGCGGAGCTAACATTAAAACTTGAACGCACGCGACATCGATGATCATTCCAGATGTCGCGTTTCTTTATCTGCGCTATACAAATGATTACTATGAAAAATACCCACAATCACTGATAATTAACCTATTGATAATTAACAAGTGTCGTCTCAATGAACGGTTCAATGGAATTTTTACAGCGCTACGTCGAGTCATTTGGCTATGATTGGCTTAGCAATGTTTTGCTCATCACCGCTGGCAGTTTTGTTCTCTGGCTTGCCTGGCGTGTTATTTATGGTCGCTTAGAAGCGATTACCGCAAAAACCCAGCTCGCATGGGATGACCTCGTTATTCGAGCTTTAAAAACTCCCGTCAGTACGCTTATCTGGGTTTGGCCTGCTACCGTCTCCGTTGGGCTAATTGTCGCTTCACATTCTGATAAGGACACCATTTGGCTTGGTAAGATCGACCTTATCTTAGTCATCACCACCTTTATCTGGATATCACTGCGTCTGATTCAAAATGTCGAAGAACATGTTTTAGAGCAGAAAAAGCGCGACGAGACGACAGTACAGGCCATTGCTAAAGTTGCTCGATTGTTTTTTGTGACCATCGGTATTCTTACCATCATGCAAGCTCTGGGGCTGAGCCTCTCAGGTCTACTTACGTTTGGTGGTGTCGGTGGTTTGATTGTCGGTTTGGCCGCTAAAGATCTCCTGTCTAACTTTTTCGGCGGTATGATGATTTACTTCGACCGCCCTTTTAAAGTCGGAGATTGGATCCGCTCTCCAGATCGCGCTATCGAGGGGACTGTCGAGCGCATTGGCTGGCGTATGACCATCATTCGAACGTTTGATAAAAGACCGCTTTACGTACCAAACTCCGTATTTAGTAATATCGTGGTTGAAAACCCGTCCCGAATGTTAAACCGTCGTATCTATGAGAAGATTGGCCTACGTTACGATGATGGTGACAAGATGGAAGCCATTGTCGATGACGTTAAGATAATGCTTGAAGGCCACAAAGACATTGATAGTCGCCAAACCTTGATGGTTAATTTTGACGCCTTTGGTCCATCATCACTCAACTTTTTTATTTATACCTTCACTAAGACAGTGAACTGGGCACGCTACCATGAAGTGAAGCAAGACGTCCTGCTGCAAGTTATGGGGATAATAAAGAGTCATGGCGCCGATATCGCCTATCCTACGCAAACACTAAAGATCGATCCCGTTATCATGGCAAATGACGAGGCTCAATCCAAGCATATTATTCAGCCGTAATCTTGCGAAATTGAAAAAGGGCTCATTCGAGCCCTTTTTGCTATTCGAAGCATAAAACCTATCGAAGTGTAAAACTTAAGTTAAATCACACCCAGCTCACGCAAGCGTTCCATAAGATAGCTGTTCGCCGTGTATTTTTCTGAAAGCACTACTTCCGGTTTAGGATGCAAAAAAAGTGGCAGCGAAATACGTGATGTTTCCTGTTTTTCTCCCGACGGATTGATTACACGGTGTGTGGTAGAAGGAAAATACCCACCGCTCGCTTCTTGAAGCATATCGCCGATATTGATAATAAGATTACCAAAATCGCAAGGGACGTCTAACCATTCACCCTCTTTGCTTAGCACTTGAAGTCCTGGCTCGTTAGCTGCAGGCAGTACGGTAAGAAGGTTTATATCTTCATGGGCAGCCGCGCGGATAGCCCCTGGCTCTTCTTCCCCTGTCATTGGTGGGTAATGCAATACGCGAAGAAGCGTCTTCCCACTGCCATTGATCATTTCTGACAGTGCAATAGAGAACTTTTCCTGCACTTCCACTGGCGCATGCGCCTCTACCCAGCCCAGCAACTCTTTGGCAAAGCTGTTCGCTTTATCATAGTACTCAAGAATTTGAGCACGCAACTCTGGTGGGATCTGACCCCAAGGGTATACGTGGAAGTACTCTTTAATGTCTTTGACACTGTGGCCTTTTGCTACTTCCGACACAGTCGGCGGAAAGTAGCCATCTTGAGTTTCTACATTAAATTGGTAGTCGTTTTTCTTCTCCGACATAAAAAACTGATACCAGTTTTCGTAAATAGACTCCACAAGCTGCTGGGGAATTGGATGGTTTTTAAGCACGCCAAACCCTGTTTCGCGTAGCGATGTGACAAACTTCTCTGCGGCATCTGCCGCTTGATAATCGACGGTTTCTAATTTCATGACTTTACTTTCTTATCGTTATAGTGCAACGCCGATGTTAAAAAAAAGTGCGACCTTTTACAAAGATTCTCATGTCACAGTTTGTCATCGAGTTACTCTTTTGTGCACTTGATCGCCAATTAAACACAATTAGTAATTGAACAGCGTTTTATTATACCTATACTAAGCTTACTCCATTCTGTATAGATAAGTTAACGCATGAATTATCAAAGCTCGACCCGTTTTTGTACTAGCCTTACCTTACTTAGCGGACTCTACTGCTTAGTGTTTCTGTTTTCCGCAATCGCGCCGAGTTCACGGGCAGTGTGGGTCGCCGAAATCATTCCTGCGGTTGGCATTCTTGTCTGTATTTGGTTGGTTTCAAGAAAGTTTCAATTCTCTAAACTGGCTTACCTATTGATGTTCATTTGGCTGTCATTACACACCATTGGCGCTAAGTACACCTTTGCGGAAGTACCGTTTGATTGGTTCAATCAGTTGATTGGCTCGGAGCGTAACAACTTTGATCGTGTCGCCCACTTTTCCATTGGCCTCTATGCCTTTCCCGTTGCCGAATATGTCTACCGCACTCGCGTTATGAACAAACTGCCTGCCATGATGTTTGCCCTCTTCGCTATCATGAGCTTAGCGGCGGCGTATGAGATCATTGAATGGTGGTACGCCGCGCTCGCTGGCGGCGATGAAGGAATTGCCTTTTTGGGCTCGCAAGGGGATATTTGGGACGCACAAAAAGATATGCTGTGCGACACGCTCGGAGCGATAACAGCATTAAGCCTGTTTTGGCTTACCTCGCCAACTAGGGATTAACGTGCTGTTTGAGCCAATTGAGGTAAGGTCGATAGCCTGCCTCAATCGGCAGGGCGACCACTTGTGGTACTTCGTAATCATGATTAGCCACAATGGTTCGTTCTAGCTTTGAATAAGCCTCGTTGGTGGATTTGATAATCAACAGCACTTCTTCATCACAGCACAATTTTCCATCCCAAACATAGTTACTTTCAATCTGTTGGGTTTGGATACAGGCCGCGAGACGCGATTCCAGCAAAACTTTGATCAAGCGGTCTGCTTGCTGCTTAGACCCTACTGTTGTCAGCACCGTAATAGCGTTTGATTTCATCAAATCCTTCCTATTTCATCCGTACTTTGCCACCAATCATTTTGATCGATGGCGCTCCTCGTATCAGCATTTCTCTACCGAAAATAGTGTTGCATTCTGGGCACACACCGACGGCTGTCGTATAGTCTTCGGTAATGCGCTCTCGAAAACACTTTACCAAGGAACCTTTGCCACCCTTTCTGTAGCGATACAATTTGCAGCCACATTTGGCACAGAAAATATCTACCGATTTGGTGGGTAGCTTTTTATTCGGTTTCGCCATGGCTACTCAGACACCTCTTGGTTGTCTGGCTTCACCCATACTTTACTAAAATCAAACCAACCAAGCGCGTTACATTTTGCGTTTTGCAAGCTACCACAATGATCTTTACTAATGCCCAGCCAGCAATGGAACAGAGGTATCACTTGAGCATGCTGTACCAGTTGCTTACCAATTTCTTGTGCTGGGAACTTAGTGTCGGCTTGACTTAACCACCCGGTCACAAGCGCACGCCAACCAGCAAATTCCTCAGGCTTGGCCATTTTCTCAATATCACTGTAATCCAGCAACCAACCTGCAAGGGCATCTTCTCGATTGCTGGCAATACCCATTGGACGAATCCAAATATCAACATCATGAATGTCTGGAGCATCGACTCCATAGCGAATAAATTTTGCGCGTATTCCATCCTTCTTTAATAAGGCGTCAATAGCTACCGAGATTTCTGGGAACGTGGGATGCTCAGCATAATAAGCGATGCGGATCTCGCCATCAAACTCATCTGCTGTGAGGTTTATGTCGGTAACTTTGACATCACCATCGTCTGCTGGAATGTCTATTGGTTGATGATACCAGCCCGGCTTCATACCATGAGCGGGGATCATACCCAGCTCTTTAATCGTATCTTCTGGCAGTTTTTGAAAAATAGCTAACGAGTTCAATCGCTTGGTTAAATAGCGCGCCCACCTATCGTGTTTCGCCACACCAGAAACTCGATTTAACAACAAGTAAGTGCAACCAGGGTCGAGATCGATGCCATCTTGAATATCAGAACGAGCGCCAGCGATTGGGTCAGCAAGACTTGGGAAAACCATGGTCGAATGGACTTCATCAATCACCCATACTTCAACTGTATCAAGTAACGGTCGATAGCCAAAATAGCCATCAAAAGCCGTTAAGATAAGGCGCTTGTCGTTGTTGGTAGTGACGGAATAAGGCCCAGTACCGATGGGGTATCGGTCGAAGTCCTCGCCTCGCATTGACTCTGGCGGCAAAATCTTCGCCATATTTTCAGCAAACAACTGAGGCGCGCGATGATCTGGCTGAGTGAAGCTGACATCGATCACCCAAGGTGAAGGTGATACTACCTGGCTTAAATGCTGGAACAAATTGGCGGATTTAAGGGACTCAATACTGCAGATAATATGTTCGAGCTTAAGCAGTTCCCCATTGTGAAACCGCACGCCCGGACGAATGTAGAATCGCCAATCCGTCTTACTGACTTGCTGCCAGTGATGCGCTAAGTCTGGCTGGAGCTCATCGTTTTCATCAAACTTGGTAAGGCCGCTAAACACCTGACGTGCGATATGAATTTCTGATCGGCGCATCGGTTTTTTCGGGTTAAGCATGGATAACGGACGATAATACGGCAAGCGAATGACCTGCTTACCATCCGCTTGAGATACGCCCAGGTAACTTTGGATCACGCTTGATAGACGATTGGCATCTTTATCAAGAACGTTTAGCGCGTGACCAATGCGGCCTTCTTCCAAATAACGACGCGCCAGTGTTTCACTCACATCATTACGATTTTGTTTAAAAATCAGTTTTGAGAGTTTGCCGCGCCCGGCAGCAGGATGCCACTCGATCCACCCCTCTTCTTCCAGTTTGTTTAAGACAATTCGAGCATTACGGCGGGTGCAAAACAAAATACCAGTGACGTCATCAAGCTGAGTATCAGCATTTTCACCAGAAAAGTGTTCAAACAAGATTTCGAATTGCTTTCGAAGACGAGGGCTGCCCATAAAGAGGAAATTCCATTAATGCTTTTGCCATTAAGTTTCCTCTTTATAAACATAATTAGCAAGTTACACGCGCATGATCTCGATGCTACATGCCTCAGAAATGGCCTTTACCTGAGATTCATCGTCCAGTTTGATTGACCATTTACATTCTGCACCGTTTGCAGACAGGATACAGGCAGGCAAAATCAGCTGCAGTGCATCGACTTGAGACTGCAAAGTGATTTGACCAACTTGATAGCGAACCACGACTTCATGCGGGGTAACAATCACCTTGCCCGAGGAAATATCGATAACCATTACTTGCCCTTTTTATTCTTTTTCACTGCAATCGTCAGGCGACTGGTACACACTAAACGTTGCTTTTCATCGGTAATATCTATTTGCCAAACCTGCGTAGAAACACCAAGGTGCATGGGTTTAGCGGTACCAATGACAAACCCAGATCGCATCGCTCTAATATGGTTGGCATTGATGTCCAGACCAACACAATAATGGTCATCGTCGACGCAAAAATTGGCCGCCAAAGAACCAAGCGTCTCTGCCAGTACCACCGACGCCCCACCATGCAACATACCTAAAGGTTGATGAGTAAAGCTGCACACTGGCATGGTTGCCGACAAGGTATTGTCGCTAAAGTCCGTGTATTCGATTTGAAGATGCTCCATAAGCGTATTCTTAGATGTGCGATTAAGCGCCTCTAAAGAGATATTCTTCTTCCAAATACTCATCGATAAATCCTATACTTAGCTGATTGAATGATAGGAATGATGCCTTCAGTTACCCAGAAAGGCAAACATCTCACAAGGACAAGGGAGTCTTCACCATGAAACGTTGGACAAAGGTGTGCTGCAGCGCTGCCGTAACCGTCGCTATTGCAGCTTGTTCGTCGTCTCCAACTGGACGTAGCCAGATTATACTTTTCTCAGACGCTCAAATGAGCGACCTCGGAGCTCAATCATTCGAGCAGATGAAGAAAGAGCTAAAAATCAGTAACAACAAGCGAGTCAATGAATACGTGCAATGTGTAGCGAAAGCCATCACGGATCATGTCCCACCGCAACCGGACTTTTCTCAATGGGAAGTGGTCGTGTTCGACTCTGAGCAAGTGAATGCGTTTGCTCTGCCCGGTGGTAAAATTGGCGTTTATACTGGGTTATTGGATGTTGCGGTAAATCAAGACCAATTAGCAACCGTCATTGGCCACGAAGTCGCTCACGTATTAGCTGATCACAGCAACGAACGTTTATCACAATCTCAGCTCGCGAACGCTGGCCTTCAAGTAACAAGCGTAGCGCTTGGCGGCTCCCAATATAAAGACGTCACAATGGCAGCACTTGGCGTAGGTGTTCAATATGGCGTGATTTTACCATATGGCCGTACTCAGGAGTCAGAAGCCGATATCGTTGGTCTAGAGCTTATGGCGAAAAGCGGCTTCGACCCATTTCAAAGTGTTGAGCTGTGGAAAAACATGGCGAAAGCATCTGGAGGAAACCAACCACCGGAGCTTCTCTCTACTCACCCATCTCACGATACGCGCATTTCAGATTTGAAGGCCAAAGCGGATCAACTCCCTGCATACGACATTTCACACCCTACCTGTAAAAAGGCCTAAACGCTGATTTTCGCCGGGTATTCTTTACCCGGCACTTGTCTCTTTTTGTGAATCCTTCCCCCTTTTTTAAAATGCAACCAGCCTCATAGACAATGACTGTATCATTTTTGAGCATTTCTTCTTTTAATTTACGTAACTGTTACATATAGTTAACAACAGGTCTGACAAGTCGCACTAATTAGTCACTCAAAGATGCGACAGATCAGATCCCCTACATTTATGAAAGGACGACTAAATGAAAAGAAGAATGCTGCTGACACCAATAGCGCTCGCTGTTGCTGCTCCCACCGTCTTTGCTGCTGGATTTCAGGCAAACGAACACTCCGCATCCGGTCTAGGGCGCGCCTTTTCTGGTGAAGGTGCCGTTGCCGATAATGCGAGTGTTTTAGCTCGTAACCCTGCTGCAATGACCTTGTTTGATACCGCACAGTTCTCCGGTGCCATTTCAGTGGTGGATCCGCAGGTTGACGTGACACAAACCTCCCCTATTAATCAAACATCTAAAGATGTTGCTCCGACCCAACTAGTGCCAGGTGCTTATTACATCAGCCCTATTAATGATAATTGGGCGTGGGGACTTGGTTTATTTACCAACTACGGCGTTGCGACTGACTATCCAGATGGCATTTACGCTGGCGATCTCGCGGGTGACACCTCTCTTATTACCGTCAGTCTTAACCCGAATATCGCCTATCGTATTAACGAATCATTTTCTGTGGGTGCAGGGGTGAACCTGACTCACGCCGAGGCTGAACTCACCCGTCATAAAGGCGGTCTAGCTCCAGCGTTTGGCGGAGGTAATCCAAGTGACAACCTTATCGGTCTTAAAGGCGATACATTTGGTTACGGTTGGAACGTAGGCGCTCTATACGAAATTAACGAAAACAATCGCCTTGCACTGACCTACCGCTCTGCAGTAGACCTAGAGTTCAAAGATGGTGAGTTCTCGAGCTACGATTCTGGTATTGCGACCAAACCGACAGTTGATGGACGTTTAGACGTCACCTTGCCATCGATTTGGGAGCTATCGGGTTATCACAAATTCGCAGAGAAATGGGCGCTTCACTACAGCTGGTTTAGAACCGAATGGAGCAGCTTTACTGAGCTAAAAGCAACTTCACCCGATTGTAACGATGGAACTGCTGGGCAGTGTTTCTATAAGAAGGAAGACTACGACGACAACGATCGTTACTCACTTGGCTTTACCCATTACCTAAATCAGGACTGGACAATTCGAGCAGGCTTCGCTCTTGATCAACAAGCAGGTAAAACCACATTAAGCATCCCAGATACCGACCGCTATTGGTATTCCGCAGGGTTTACTTATCAGTGGAACCCCAATCTATCATTTGATGCTGGTATCACCTACATCCAAGGTAAATCAGGTTCGTTCACCGAAGAGAACGCCGCTGGTGAAGTGCTAACGTTCGATGCCTCATCATCTGCCGCTATTGGTGCGCTCCAAGTTAACTATGTATTCAATTAATGGCCAGAGAAAGGATTCAATAATGAAAAAAACAATTCTCGCGACTGCACTGTCTGGCGTTCTTATGCTTTCTGGTTGTGGCGGCGAAGCCACACAAAGTGGTGAACCTACACTGCCGACTTATGAGTCGTTTATTACTACGTCCCTCGCTCAACCAACTAAGCTTGAGTTTATCTTAAACGGTGCTAACGCCACCGTACCGGTTCCAAATAACCTACTTTTCAATGCCGTAGACGGAACTATCGAACTACCAACCGATGACAGTGCATTGTCGAACCCGCTCGCAGCGATGGGGCAAATAGATGGTTGGTCGACAACCGCAAGCTTTCTTATTCCTTTTTCCGGACAATTGGATGACGCGACTGCAGCCGCATCGGTAAGTCTTGTTAAGATCTCAGATAAAATGACCGGTAACCCAGCACCGGAGAAGGTCCTGGTATTCCCTACCGATTATTTTGTGAGTGTATCTGGTGGTAACCTTGTGATTACCCCGACTAAACCATTAGAGCCCGCCGCTGAATACCTCGTCGCGGTCAATGACTCACTCTTGGATACTGATGGCGAAAAAGTGGGTATGTCCCAGAGCTATGCCTCATTGAAATCAAAATCACGCCCTTACGAATCAGGTGACTTAGTCGCACCTCAACAGCTTACCTATGGCGTTGAGGCGTTAGTTGAAGGCGCGACGGCATTGGCTGGAAGCCCTGTCAGCGCTGAGAGCATTGTATATTCAGCTTGGTTTAGTACCCAGTCTGTTGGAGCAACGCTTGCGGCAACCAAAGGTATGATGGCTTTGGCGCAAGGAAGTGATTACAGCTATGCAACGATTTGGAAAGAAGGAGCAAACCCGAACGAAGCAGCGGTAGATACGATTGGTCAAATGACCTTTGGAGCAGGCTCTGATTATGCGGCTGTACTGGCAAGCGATGCCAACTTCACAAAGTACATCGCCTCAACCACTGAGCGTGACCAGCTGATTGGCCTATATAATCTAACCGCTCCCAATACAGTTACAGTCAGCCGAGGAACCGTTAACCTACCGTACTACCTAGAAACAGGCGCTAATTGGAATACACAACCGTTTGAATCAGGTTCAACGAGTTTAGCGATCATCAATGATGCAGTAACCGATGAAGCTGAGCTCAATAACTTCTCCGAGCAGTTAGTTGGATACGGCATCAACCCTTCTGAGTTTTTCGCAGATCCCGCGTCGAAGCTTCAAGACATCATTGGCTACACATTTACTAAACTGAATGGGTCTCAGTACGACACCGATCGTTTAGTCACACAATATGCGCCAGTACCTGTGATTAAGTCGATCGAAGAAGTGAATTACCTACTCTTCACGCCCACCGACAAAACAATGAAGGGGCTAGTTATCTATCAACACGGAATCACTTCCGCCAAAGAGAACAGTTATTTCTTCGCCAACAATTTGGTCGCTAACGATTATGCGGTAATCGCTATTGACGCACCAATCCACGGTGATCGCAGCTTAGACGAGCAACGCTCAGCAAATGCGAATGTATTAGCTTATATGAACTTGTCCGTCCTTCCTGTAGCGCGTGACAATATCCGCCAGTCCATGCTGGATCTCATCACACTTCGTTTGGCGTTAGGTACCAACTCATTCGCAGGTACAGCTCTCGAGGGCGTTGATTTAGTAACAAATCCACCTAGCTTTATTGGTCATTCACTAGGCGGAATATTAGGTGTTCCTGCGGTTGCTCAATCAAACACAAAACTTGAATCACCCGTTGATGTTTTGTTCACATTTAAGAACTCATCATTTGTGAATGCGGGGGGACAAATCGCTAACTTATTGCTTGGTTCCGGTGCTTTTGGTCCAGTGGTCACACATAACGTCGCCCTCGGAGGGGTGGACGGTTACGCCGCATTTGCGGAGACAAATTGTGGCACGCCAGGAACTCTGGGATATGAACAACTGTGTCTCATTGCCTACGAGAATGACAATGCCGCTAACTATCTAACACTAATTAATGCGACATCACAATTTAGTTTTGCAGCACAAACAGTATTAGATACAGCAGACCCTATAAACCATGCGAGTGTACTAAATACAAGTAATACGCCGGTTTATATGGCACAAGTATTGGGCGATTCAACAGTACCAAATAATGTACTTGGTCCAAACGAAACTCCTCCAACTAAGTATGCATTAAGGTCACCGCTGGCTGGCACTGAATCATTAGCAGCAGCGCTTTCTCTCACTCCACTGAAAGCAGTTGACGGTACTGGTACCAAACAAAAACCTTTTGTTAAGTTTGATGCTGATGGCCGCCACTCTACGTATGTTATTCAACAAGGTGATACTGATGAAAATCACCACAAGGAGATGCAAGCGCAAGTGAATTATTTTGTAGAATTCAATCAAACAGATGTTACTAACACGGGTGTTCTAGAGTAAAAGTCAATCTGAAGACAAAAGCACGGTTTCGACCGTGCTTTTTTATGCCCAAGATCACACTTTTTCGTAAAACCATGTATAATGCGCGGCTATCAATCCAGTGATACTAAAATAAAGTACCACATCATCTTAACCATCAGCTTGCTGGCTGCTGGTGATATCAAAATAAGGTATATGTATGTCTACTGAAGCAACCATGCTTGAACGCTGCGAAAACAAATGTGAACTTTGTGCTGCCGAAACGGCTCTCACGCCATTCGCTGTTGCCCCTCATACACAAATCACGGTTGATCACGCGATTATGCTTTGCGACACATGTAAAAGCCAGATTGAAAACCCAGAGACGATGGACGTGAATCACTGGCGTTGCCTAAACGACAGCATGTGGAGCCAGGTAGCTCCAGTTCAAGTTATGGCATGGCGCCAACTTAAACGTCTTTCAGCTGAAGGCTGGGCTCAAGATCTCGTCGACATGATGTACATGGACGAAGAAGTAGCAAAATGGGCTGAGCTTGGTCTTGATGAGAACCAAGAGAAGCCACGTGACGTGAACGGCGTTGAACTTAAAAAAGGTGACGACGTAACGGTAATCAAAGATCTACCGATCAAAGGTTCTTCTCAAGTGATCAAACAAGGTACTGTGATTCGCGGTATCAGCGTTAACCCTGACGATCCAAAGCACGTTCAAGGTAAAGCTAACGGTCAAGCAATGTATGTTATTGCTGAGTACTGCCGCAAGAAGTAATCGAACTATCCTGATGTCAACAAACATCTTGATCAAAAAAAGCGACCTTAATGGTCGCTTTTTTACACTCTTAAATTCACGTTCTACTCAACATTCAAAACCGTCATAACCGCTGCGTGATCCGAACCCGTGATTTCCATCACTCGCTCTCTTCGACATATCGGTGACTCATTACTATGTTCATTACTTACCCATAAGTGGTCTATCGCAACTATTGGGTAGCTTTGCAGCTGCCAGCGCTTAAGAAACACAGGCCAGCTGTGAATGGGTGTAGTGCGAAACAGAGGTAAAAATTTGTCGAAACGCCGAGTTGTACTCGCGAGGTTAAAATCCCCTACGACTAAATTGAATGCTAACGGTGAGCGAAGCGCTAGTGACTCTATCTCTGCCAGCATGTCATTTCTTTCGTTCCAGTGCTTCTGGTTTCTTGGCGACGGTGGGTGAGCCGCTATCACCATAACATCTCGCTCAAATCGAGTTTGCCAAACAAGACTAATGAAAGCGTGACCAGCAGCCGTTCGATGTGTTGTCATGCCGTAAAGTGGTGTCTTACTCAATACCATTTGCCCACTAGGGTAACCAACCCGGCTCTGACCACCATAGTAATAGGGATAAGCACTAAACAACGCTTCTAGCGCCTGCCCATGACTTGGCGAAACTTCTTGAAGCACAACCATGTCTGGCTGAGCCTTGCTCACATAGTCGATCAGCGACGCTAACGATGGATTATCAAAAAACACATTGTATTGCAGAACTGACAAGCGACTAGTGACGCAAGCGCTCTGGTTGAAGGATGTGCTGCTCATTCCGATCGTAGAGACTAGTACCGTAAACAAGAGCCCAGCAGACAGCAGCCAATGGCGCATTACTAAAAATATCAGCGCCAACAGACCAAAATAAATGGGTAATAAAGATAAGAAAGCAGCAAGGTTCTCAAGCTGCCAGGAAGGTTGGAAAAATCTTAGGTAAACGGTAAGAATTAACGGTAGAAGAATGGCCAACAGCGTAAACACTCGTACCATACTCGCTCCTCACTACGCCGATAATCCCTTCCATTTCATTAGGATAGTCGCTAGTGGGATTATTCACCGCTTTTTCTTACCACTATTTATACAGGACTATTGCTCTTCGCTTTGCTCGTTCACATCAAACTCAGACAACAGCAGACCAATTTCAATCGCATCTAGCCACTCTAGCTCGTGTTCGTTGATGTCTTTTTCCATGCTCATATTCCTTAATCATGTCTATATGACAATGTAGTAACGCTATAAGACATTAACAAGAAACCCAACTCACTCATACCATTTCCTTGAGCAAAGTCATCGTTAAACGATTGCTTCGTGCTCCAATACCTGAGTGTAAATTTAATTTTACACACTTATAAACATTATCGTACAAAGTGCTTGATCGTTAGCTTTTAGCACTGCATAATCGCACGATTATCAGAATTAGCGTCTATAAAGCTGGCTTAATTGGCTTACATATCGCTAATCACCATCAATGCGTAAAGAATTATATACAATGCAATCAAAAGTTCTCGGAAGCACTCTGATCATCGCCGGCACCACGATAGGTGCAGGTATGCTTGCCCTTCCCATTGCCTCTGCCGGCATCGGCTTTGGTACCTCTCTGCTATTAATGGTTAGTCTATGGGCGCTTATGGCCTATACCGCACTGCTAATGGTTGAGCTACACCAATATGCAGACCATTCGGCGACATTACATACGCTTGCAAAACAGATCCTTGGCAAGAAAGGCAAGTACATTGCCAGCTTCGCTATGCTGTTTTTGTTTTATGCATTGTGTGCGGCATACATTGCAGGAGGAGGCGGTCAATTTGCTGAACGCTTAGAGATGGTATTTGGTCTATCGTTATCATCAACCACAGCAACCGTTGTGTTTACGTTGATCGTCGCATTAACCGTCACCGTTGGTACCCATGCGGTGGACAAACTTAATCGAGTCTTGTTCACCATCAAACTGATTGCCATGGGCAGCGTGCTTTTCTTGCTAGCACCGAATGTGACACAAGGTTACTTAACCAGCCTTCCACTCCAGCAAGGATTGATTGTTGCAGCTATCCCAGTGGTCTTTACCTCATTTGGTTTCCACGGCAGTATTCCGGCGATTGTTAACTACCTTAAGGGTGATACCGCTTCGCTTCGTAAAGCGATTATTATCGGCTCGAGCCTTCCTTTGATCATTTACGTCTTTTGGCAATTAGTGACGCTAGGCGTTGTTCAACAACAAACCTTGGTTGAAAATAGCGGCTTATCTAACTTGATTTTGCTACTTTCAAGCACCGTTCATGTAGAGCGATTGGCGACGATTATTGGTGTATTCGCAGACCTAGCCTTAGTGACTTCGTTTTTAGGTGTGAGTTTGGGCTTGTTTGAATACTTGCGAGATCTCGGCCGTAAAGCATCAACAGAGACATCAACTGACAGCACATTTGCTCATCGTGCTTTAGCGGCGCTGATTACCTTCTTGCCACCTTTATGTTTTGCCCTGTTCTACCCACAAGGCTTTATTATGGCGTTGGGATACGCGGCAATCGCCCTAGCTATTCTGGCGATATTTCTACCAACCGTGATGGTAGCGAAAACTCGTAAGGCTAAGTTAGACCAGGCTCAATCTACGACCCACTATCAAACCGGTGGTGGACAAATTGCGCTATATGTCGCAATGAGTGTAGGCCTGGTTATCGTTATCGCTCAATTACTTGTAAGCTTTCATGTACTCCCAAGTCTCGGCTAGTTTTAGTGATCATCATCACAGCAATGATGTATAGCTATAAAGTTTTTTCATAAAAAGTCGATATCATACCCATTAATTAAGCCCCTCAGGGGCTTTTTCATGTCTATTCAATTCAATAATAACAATATCACTCACGGAGCCGCCCATGAGAGAAGTACAATTTAGAAAAATCGATGCGTTTTTTATTAAGTTGTCGATCAACGACAAAGTATGGATTGTGTTTGCACTGTTTTTTGCCGCACTCACCTACTCGTCCGTCGCTCGCTATCAAGACGCAGTAACCAGTTCTGAATCTCAAGCTATTAGTCAGGTCGAAGCAAGCCTCAATGCTTATCTCGACATGGCACATGCTGCGGGTGATATGACTTTACCTAACAAAATGGGCGTGACAGAAGGATATTCTCAGTCCACAGGCATCAATAATGGTACTGTTTCTGCTAGCGCGAAAGGCAGCGATGGCAAAAACTACTCGCTTAGCATTTCAATGAACAGTCAACTTGAGCAAGCGAAATCTGACGCACTAACTAGCTTGGCGCTAACCTACCTATGGGTGATTCCATTTGGCATTTTCAGCTACTGGCTTGCGACTTTCCTTGGCGGTGCTCTTTACACGCTATATACAACGGTAAACAAAATCGCAGATGGTGACCTAACTTCCCGTCTTAACTTTGTCGCTGGACGTGATGAGTTTGGTACTATCGGTGTCGCCCTAGACCAAGCAATGGATACGTTGACTGAGCTTGTTACCACGGTTAAAAACTCCGCGACTAGCCTAGAGGAAACAGCCTCTTCTTTTCATGAAGAAATGGCACGCAGTAACAGCCAAATCAACAATCAATATGCTTCATTGGATTCTGTCGCAACGGCAATGGAGGAGATGACGGCTTCTGCGCAAGAAGTGTCTAACATCTCTTTGCAATCAAACCAACAGGCGGAAGAAGATAGCAAACAAGTTGAGCAAAGTTATCAACGTGTACAGCAAGCTATTGCAGATATTAACCAACTGTCTGCCTACATCGAAGAAGCATCGCACTCTGTTGCAGCGTTAACCGACAACACGACGCAAATCAATGAAGTGATCACCACGATCAATGCGATTTCAGAGCAAACTAACCTACTCGCACTTAACGCCGCAATCGAAGCGGCACGTGCTGGCGAACAAGGCCGCGGGTTTGCCGTGGTAGCAGATGAAGTTCGCACCTTGGCAAGTCGTACTCAGGCTGCCACTGTGGAGATTCAAGCTATGATTGAAAAGCTGCAGTCAGAAAGTCAAAACATTGCCGAAATCACCCAACAAACTGTTGAGCAAGCTCAGTCTAGTAGCAGTCTCATCGGTGACATTGGCGGCGACGTAAACTCAATTGCTGACTCTTCACGTGCCGTCATGGACATGAGTACCCAAATCTCGACGTCTGCTGCTGAGCAAAGCAGCGTAGCATCAGAAATTGCCACAGAGCTTAGCGATATTCGTACCCAATCAGCAACAATTCGTGAAGTTGCGGAAAACAGTGAAATTGGCGTCGCGAACCTATCGAAAGCAACGAAGGCGCTGAGCGAAGTATTGACTCGCTATCGCACTTAACAAAAAAACGCTCTTAAACAACTAGAGCGTTTTAGTCAAAAGAATGTTTAGCCATAATGCAAAATAGACCAGTTCACCTGGTCTATTTTTTTATGCACGCGCATTGATACGAATAATGACTTCGAGTCATTCACTAATATTAGTGATATAAGTCGCATTACCTAGTTCAATTCGCGGGTAATGTAAGTGAGTTGCACTGAAGAGTATTACAATCATAAAAACAAGCCTATCCTCCACAACAAGAGGGGTTTTATGAATAAAACCAAACCTTCGCATCAACCTCTGGGTCTATGTCCAGTGTGTGGGTCTGATGAAGGACTATTATCTGAAGATGCAGAAACATTTATATGCGCAGATTGTGGCTACTTTACCCGCCAATTTTCTCATCATAGTCTCGTGGTATACCAGAGCACGCATTTTCAAAATCATGTTCCACGCATCAAACATATCCACCTGATGCACTAACGTTTCACTGCTGTTACTACTCTGCCTTCTCGATGTGTTTGATTACTTCACTCATCGAGGTGAGGCAAGTACTAGAATTTTGTTGGTAATCACAGGACAACGCAAAGTGGATGGTTTGAATCCCAGCGGCAACACCCATCTTAACGCCTTTGGCCGTGTCATCGATGTACAAGCATTCGTCAGGCAGAAAGCCCATCATAGTCACTGCATATTGAAGTAAGTCTGGCTCTGGCTTCCAGCTATTAGCGTCAAACGCTGAAATCACACGATTATTAAAGCGCTGCTCCAATCCCACTGTCACCAACATCTTTTTGGCTTTGTGGGTAGGACTATTTGTCACCACACAATATTCGATACCGGATTGATCCAAGAAATCGAGGAGCTCAACGGCTCCTTCCATTGGTCTTAACTGCTCTTCAAACAGACGTTGAGTTTGCTCGCGATAGATAGGCTCTAACAGATCGAGTGATACGTGGCTCCCCACCAGTTCTTGAGCGGACGTTAATACGTCTGCTATCTTTCCGCCAACAAAGTTATCCATGACGGCGTCTAACCTAAGTGTCACCCCAACTTGCGCGAACGTTTCTACTATTGCAACACAGCACAAACGCTCGCTATCAACCAAGGTTCCATCACAATCAAACAATACACACTTAATACTCGCCATTATGTGTTCAACGACCTTTTACACTTAATTTTCGTTGAATATTAATACACTTCAGCGACTCAGAAGGCGATGGATTCGAAAGTTTAGATATTTGAAGAAAGCAAAATTCGAAACTCAGTGATTGATCACCGTTTTTCTAACCAAACCTGTGAATTAGTTGCAATCTGCGCACTTTGTATTAGAGAAGCCACGGTAGAGGCTACATTCACCTCGTTCCATACGCCTGAAGTTGTGATATCTGAAATCAACACCGTATCTCCTTCCATCGATACCATAGCTGCCGCCGCGACCTCACCATGCTCAAAACCAACGTACAGCGCGTGACTAGGCTCAACGATGATCTGCGTAAGAAATTCTACAATGAGTTGCTGGTGCTCATCATTTGCCCAACGTTTCGAGTGCAACAGTGAGAACATGATGGTTAGCCGATGGAAGTCGACCAAATGCCACTCAATGTTCGTTATTGAGTCACTTGGGGCTTCAAACGGCTCCAAGTAACAGCTAGTAATAGCGCCGAGATAAAGATCGCGACCTTTGAGGCTCTCTTTGGTTGGATACCCACCTTCTACTTGGCTAGCCAGCCATTGATTCTTTTCGTTGTGGAGGCGTGTGGCTATATCTTTCATATTAATCCTATTCGATTTTTCGGGTAACCTTAGTTATGGTATACAAAAGCCTAATTTAAAAAGGAATCCTTTATGCTTAAAAAGCTTTTGCTGGTCCCGCTTATCACGTTGGCCTTATCGGGTTGTGGTGACAAAGAGGTGGGAGATGTATCGCTCGGTATGTTCACATTAAAAGATATTAAACTCAACACTCTTGATGACCCGATAATCACTGGCGTAACCTGCCACGTAGCGAGCATCGAGGCAGATTTGAGTCTAGCTGATCCAAGTGACAGTTCTATCTCATGCCGCCAAACAGGTGAAATCACGCCTGAGATGATCGCTCAAATAGACAAATCTAAATCCGGCGAAGTGGTTTTCAAGAAATCCAAAAGTATCTTTTTCAAGAGCATGAAGGTTCGTAGGATTTACGATTCGGACAACCAAACCCTGATGTATCTGTCATACTCAACCAAAGAAACATCAGGCAGCTTTAAACATAGCTTGTCGACCGTTCCTTTGTGGGGAACTAAAGCCTACGTAGAATCTCCGGTAGACGTTCAACAGTAGTCTTCGACATAAAGTCAGCTCTTTTCTTTAGAGCTGACTTTTTAGTGACAGGTTCGCTTCAACTTACATCGATCACACTCGGTAATGTGGCCTTGTTTGTCACAATAGACCAACGTCATGTTTTTTCCTTCCCTTTCACGTTTCACCGTCATTAACGCACCATCCGCTTGGGCGACAAGTAACCCCGTATTCCCATCAGTAAGCTGAGAAACCCCAAGACTAATATTGATGGTAAACTTTTGACCTTCTGAAGAAACAAATTCATGCTCGGCAATGCTGACACGAATTCTCTCCGCCACCCTATATGCAGCAAGTAACGATGTGAGGGGTAACAACAAAGCGAACTCATCACCGCCGAAACGGAAACAATAGTCTTCTTCGCGTACCGATGACTCCATTAGCTTGGCAACATTTTTAAGAACATAGTCGCCAATGCTGTGACCATAGCTGTCATTGATGTGTTTAAAATTGTCGACATCGAGCATGACGTATGAGAGTGGCCTGTTATGGCGAACGTGAGCGGCAATTTCTCGCTTCAATTGCAACTCTAAGTAACGGCGATTGTAAACGCCAGTCAGAACATCTCGAATGGCTAAGTATTCATATTCATCTCGCTTGGCGATCGACTCTGTAATGTCGATAGCCAAGCCAAAAATTCCCGCCACATTGCCTTCGTAATCATAAATCGGTGTTTTGAGGATTTGATAATGATGCGTCTCACCATGAATATCCGTGCTTTTTTCAACTTGTGACAGCGATTGTCCCTCGAGCACTTTTCTGTCGTGTTGAATAAGATCATGGCACTGTTGGAGATCAAAAAACTGGGCGTCGTCACCACCAACAATCTCTTCGGCAGGTTTACCAAATAAACGCGATACTGCGTCGTTAACGTAGGTGTAGCGTGCATGTTGGTCTTTGACAAAAAAATAGCAATCTAAGCGACTTAATACCGCTCTAATTTCGTCGACTGTCAGATTCTTCATGTCCATAACCTGCGCCCTCAACCTTACCCTAACAATGAACAGTATTGCATATTGACACACTTTCCGTACGGCAATCGGTTCAGTTTGTGACCGCTGACCTAGATAGCACGCGCCCCAAAACTGAAGCAACTCACACATTCAATGCAATTTCATGAAACACAAATAAACTTCTTGTGATATCATGCCGCCAAATTTTGAGCCGCTAGCCTTTATTATGAAATTTCCTGGACAACGTAAGTCAAAACACTATTTCCCTACCAGCAAGAAAGATCTATCGGTCAGTCAGGCGCAGTCAGCGCCAAAACTGTATCGCCCAACGATTGTTGGTGTCGGTCAAACCATCGTTGATATCGAAGCACGTGTTGATGACGACTTCTTAGCGAAATACGACTTGAGTAAGGGACACTCGCTAGTCCTAGAAGAGAGCAAAGCGGACGCTCTTTACGCCGAACTAGTCGAGAAAGAACTGATCACTCACCAATTCCCGGGTGACACGATTGGCAACACTCTACACAACTATTCAGTTCTCGCTGACAGTAAGTCTGTGCTGCTTGGTGTCATGTCAAAAAATATCCAAGTAGGTTCTTACGGCTACCGTTACCTTTGCCGTACTTCTTCAAGAATGAACCTTAACCACTTGCAAACTGTCGATGGTCCTATTGGTCGTTGCTATACCTTGATCACCGATGACGGCGAGCGCACCTTCGCAATTAACGAAGGCGAAATGAATCAGCTACGTCCAGAAAGTATCCCTGAATCAGTGTTCAATAAAGCGTCTGCACTAGTCGTATCTTCTTACTTGATGCGTGGTAAACCCGAAGACCCAATGCCACAAGCAGTTGCTCGTGCGGTTGAACTCGCCAAGCAGAAGTCAGTGCCAGTCGTGCTCACACTTGGTACTAAATGGGTAATCGAAGGCAACGAGAAATTCTGGCAAGACTATATTCAAGAAAACGTCACTATTCTGGCGATGAACGAAGAAGAAGGTGAAGCATTGACCGGCTTTGCCGAACCACTAAAAGCGGCAGATAAAGCGCTAGACTGGGTTGACTTGGTATTGTGTACTGCAGGCCCTAACGGCTTGTACATGGCTGGTTACTGTGACAACGTGACTCTACGTGAAACCACCCATGATTTGCTATCATCTGAGCACTTCAGCGATTTCAACCAATTTGAGTTCAGCCGAGCTATGCGCAAGCAAGATTGTGCCGATCCGCAAAAAGTGTACTCGCATATTGGCCCTTATCTGGGTGGTCCATTGGAGATCAAAAACACCAATGGTGCTGGTGATGGCGCTCTTTCTGCATTACTACATGATATGACGGCTAACTCATTCCACAGCAAGAACGTATCAGACTCAGACAAGCACGTTGCACCATGTTTAACGTACTCGTCGCTTTCACAAATTTGTAAATACGCGAACCGCGTAAGCTACGAAGTACTCACCCAGCATTCTCCTCGCCTAACACGCGCTCTTCCAGAAAGAGAAGACAGCCTGGAAGAAGCTTACTGGGATCGTTAAAAAAGGGCTTCGGCCCTTTTTTTGTTTCTAAATTATACAGCTATTGAACAGCTGGTTAATATTAGTTCAGGCCGCTGAATATTTAGCTTTACAAAGCATATTTAACCAGTATTATCCTGACGCAAACGTTTTCCTCAATAATTTTGTGGCTTTTAAGGACCGTTAATGCTTTCCGATATCGATATCTGTCGTACGACGTCACTCTCCGCTATTTCTGACATTGCCAAGCAAGCAGGCTTGCTCGAGCATGAATATCATCCGCAAGGTTATCACAAAGCTAAAATCACTTTGGACGCGGTCTTTCGCCTCAAAGACAACCGTGATGGCAAGCTAATCGTTGTTACAGCAATTACCCCTACTCCTCTTGGCGAAGGCAAAACCGTGACAACTATCGGTTTGTCTCAGGGTCTAAAAAAGCTCGACAAGTCGGTGATGGCTTGTATCCGCCAACCTTCTATGGGACCCATTTTCGGTGTTAAAGGTGGTGCTGCTGGCGGAGGCTATTCGCAAGTTGCCCCAATGGAAGAGCTAAACCTTCACTTAACCGGTGACATTCACGCAGTCACGGCGGCGCACAATTTAGCGGCCGCCGCTATCGATGCGCGTATCTATCACGAGCAGCGTCAAGGTTTTGAAGCATTTGAAACCCGCACTGGCTTAAAAGCACTAAAGATAGATAGCAAAAATGTGGTTTGGAAACGCGTTGTAGACCACAACGACCGTGCGCTGCGTATGGTTACGGTTGGTCAAAACGAAATCAACAAGACCATCAACGGCTACGAGCGCCAAGATGGTTTTGATATTTCGGCGGCATCGGAACTGATGGCTATCTTAGCACTAGCTAAAGGTTTAAAAGATTTGCGTGCGCGCATCGGCAAGATTGTTGTCGCCTACTCTATCGACGGCACGCCAATCACGACAGAAGACTTACAAGTCGCGGGTGCTATGGCCGTGAGCATGAAAGAGGCGATTGAACCAACTCTGATGCAAACACTGGAAGGTGTCCCAACGCTTATCCACGCTGGACCATTTGCAAACATTGCCCATGGTAACTCCTCAATTATTGCTGACAGCATCGCCACAAAGCTAAGCGACTACACCGTTACAGAAGGCGGTTTTGGCTCTGACATGGGATTTGAGAAAGCTTGTAACATCAAAGCGTCAGCGACTGATAAAAAACCAGATTGTGCCGTGATTGTCGCGACTCTACGCGGTCTAAAAGCTAATTCAGGCTTATATGACCTTAAGCCGGGTACGCCAATCCCAGATAGCATTTATGGTGAGGACAGCGCTGCGCTTGAAGCTGGTTTTGAAAACCTGAAATGGCACATCAACAACGTTGCTAAATATGGTGTTCCAGCTGTCGTGGCAATCAACCGTTTCCCACAAGACAGCAAGCAAGAGCTAGAGCTATTGAAACAATGGGTAGAAGCGCTCGACAGCAATTGTCGCGTAGCGATCAGTGAAGGTTTTGCTAAAGGCGGTGAAGGAACGGTTGCTCTGGCTGAAAAAGTAATTGAAGCCTGCGAAACAGAGGCGAACTTCAAGCCACTATATACCGCAGAGCAATCCATTGAAGAAAAGTTAATGACAGTGTGTGAAGTCGGCTACGGCGCAGCACGTGTCACTCTATCTTACCAAGCTCAGCAGCAGCTTGAGATTTACAAGAAACACGGCTTTGACAATCTTGCCGTCTGCTTAGCGAAGACCCCCCTATCTATCACGACCGATGGCAGTGTAAAAGGCGCGCCAACCGGCTTTGATGTCGTGATTCGCGAGTTGCGACTATGCGCTGGTGCAGGTTTTGTTTACGCTCTGTGTGGCAATGTAATGACCATGCCGGGTCTGCCTGACAAACCCGCCTTTATGAGCCTAGATCTTGATGACGATGGCAATATTGTTGGATTGAGTTAACGCCAGACTATTAAGAGTAAGATACCAAAAAGCGACGGATTATCCGTAATGCTTGTAAGTTAAGAAGCTAACACCTTTTAGAAGGCCTAGTCGCATAGCGACTGGGCCTTCTTTTTACCGCTCTTGGATAGCTCCTATCTCGCCTTTCTGGCAACGTAAAACTCTCAGCCATATCTAGGATATAGTTCATCACCTCCGGGATTCTTCCAGGTGCGACGGCAGGAAGGAGTTGTAACTGTCCTATTAAGAACAACGAAGCTTGTTTAAAGCCTATCTGGTAAGGCATTACCTTGTTTTGGTCGTAGGCCATTTGGCACATTAAGAA